>CAYGKE010000039.1:0-23888 GCA_964350465.1 uncultured Hyphomonas sp. | reverse complement strand
ATCCGAGACCGATGCGCCATTGGCGATCGCTTCGCCGCCCATGGCCTGGATTTCGGCTACGACAGCTTCGGCGGCAGCTGAATTACCGCCTGTGCCATCACGGCTACCGCCAAGATCGTTGACGACGACTTTCGCGCCGCGCCGGGCAAGCTCCAGGGCATGCTGCTTACCAAGACCGCCGCCTGCACCTGTTACTATGGCAACGCGATCATCAAAACGAATAGTCGACATGGGGTCCTCCAAAGGGGTCTAATCTGCTTTTGCTGCGTTGCATCACCAGCAGGCACACACGTCAAGGATTGGCGTTGCGTCAGGTCTTGCGTTTGTTGCGGCCGCATGATGCGATCAGAGCAGCAGAAATGGAGACGGCAATGCTGGCTTATGTGACACTGGGTGCGAAGGATAAGCAACGCGCCTGGGCTTTCTATGACGCGGTTCTTGGCGAGATGGACGCCAAACGTTTTTACAGCAATGACCGTTTGCAATTTTACGGCGTCGCGCCGGGCCGACCGATGTTCGCCATCGGTGAGCCGTATGATCAGGAAGCAGCGACATGCGGTAATGGGGTCATGCCAGCGCTGGCCGTCGCGGACAAGGAAACCGTCGACAAGGTCTACAATAAGGCCATCGAACTCGGCGCGACCTGCGAAGGCCCGCCCGGAGACCGTTTGCCGACTTTCTATGGCGCCTATTTCCGCGATCTCGACGGTAACAAGATCTGCGTTTGCAAGATCAGTCGCGCCTAGTTACAGGCTGACAAGTTATCTGGCTCTGGCACGAGGAAGGCGTTAGGGCTGAAGCCCATAAGGTCTAGCGAGGGGTTTGCCGATGGATTGGGGTTGGGACAATGCGCGGGCGATCCTGGGGATCCTGCTGATCTATGGCATTTGCTGGTCATTGTCGGAAAAGCGAAAACTGTTTCCCTGGAAAATTGTTCTTGGTGCCACTGCCATGCAATTTGCCTTCGCCCTAATCCTGTTCTGGATTGATCCGATTAAGAATATTCTGCTTCAGGCCAATGTGGTTGTTGATGGCCTGCAAAACGCGACGCGGGCCGGAACAGGCTTCGTCTTCGGCTATGTGGGTGACAACGCCGCTGCCAGCGATCTTCTGGGCAATCCGCCCCCACCGCTCTTTTTCTTCCAAATCTTGCCGATCATCATTGTCGTCGCAGCATTGTCAGCCATCCTCTGGCATTGGCGGGTGCTGCGTTGGGTGACCAATGGTTTTGCGTATGTTTTCCAGCGTGCAATGGGGCTAGGTGGCGCGACGTCCTTAGCGGTTTCGGCCAATGTGTTCATGGGCATGACCGAGGCTCCAGTTCTAATTAGGCCCTATATCAAGGGCATGACACGGTCAGAGTTGTTGATCATGATGACGGCCGGATTTGCCACCATTGCGGGCTCGGTTCTGGTTGTTTATGGCGCGTTTCTTGACGGCAAGATGCTCAATCCGCTGCCGCAGCTTTTGGCGGCGTCACTGATTGCTTCACCGGCGGCGGTTGCCGTTGCCCTAACGCTTATCCCGGAGACGACGCCGTCGAATGAGCGGATGCAACAACCGGATTTCAAATATGCCTCAACCATGGATGCGTTCTCAACCGGCGCGACCGATGGTCTGAAAATCGTTTTCAATATCGCGACCATGCTGATTGCCGCGCTGGCGCTGCTTTGGTTAGTCAATGCCGGGCTTGGCTTAATCCCGGATGTCGCCGGTGCGCCCCTTTCGATCGAGCGCGTTCTCGGCTGGGTCTTTGCGCCACTTATGTACATGATCGGTGTGCCATGGGACGAGGCCGCGCGGTCTGGTTCACTGATGGGGGTCAAGACGGTGCTGACTGAATTTGTCGCCTTCATCCAGCTCGCAGAAATCCCGCTAGAGGATATGGACCCTCGGACACGCATGATCACCGCGCATGCAATTTGCGGTTTTGCCAATTTTGGTTCCATGGGCATTCTTATCGGTGGGCTGTCGATCATTGAACCTGCACGCCGGGACGATTTTCTTACTCTTGCCTGGCGCACGCTTCTTGCAGGGACGCTGGCAACGTGTTTGTCGGGTGCAGTTGTGGGCGCATTGCCTGCAAGCCTGTTCTTCGGAGGCTAATGTAGCGTGACGAGTTTCAAATTAGGGATGGCGGCGATGGCAAGCATCGCAGCGCTCGACTGCGGCGGGGTGGCTGCGGCGCAGGATGATATTCAGACACTAGAGCCGATTGAAGTCTGGGGAGATCGCGGTGCTGGCGATCCGGGTTCGGTGTCGGTGCTGGATGTCGATGCTATCGCTGACCTCTCCTCGGACCATCCAGCGGAGGTGCTCAACACCCTGCCGGGGGTGAATATCCAGATGAATTCCGGCCAGGAACATTTGATCGCCGTGCGCTCTCCGGTTCTGACAGGCGGGGCCGGGCAGGGCAGTTTCCTGATCCTTGAGAATGGCGTGCCTGTGCGCTCGCCTGCCTTCGGCAATGTCAACAGCCTGCTGGAGCCGCACCATGAGGTCGCCGGCTCGATTGAGGTTGTGCGCGGTCCGGGCTCGGCCAAATATGGCTCAAACGCTGTGCATGGCCTGATCAATGTCATTCTGCCATCGGTGCGGGTCGGGCAGGATGCCGTGACGGTGACTGGCTCGACATTGGGTCGCTACAAGGCGGATGTATCAGCCAGTGGCGAGGCCTCGACCTTCTCTGTGTCACTTCAGGACGAGACAGGCTGGCGTGACAATACCGGCCTGTTCCAGCTCAAGGCGTCAGCGCTGACAGAGTTCAGTTTTGGCGCGTGGGATGCCACGGCTTGGGTGTCCGGTTCGTATCTTGAGCAGGAGACCGCCGGGTTCATTCAGGGGCCGGATGCCTATCAGGACCGCGATCTGGCAAAATCAAACCCCAATCCGGAAGCCTACCGTGACGCCTGGTCGGCGCGTGCGGCGATGCGCCTGGAGCGCGAAATGGGTGATGGCGTGATTGTGTTCAAGCCATTCTTGCGGATCCAGCAAATGGATTTTCGCCAACACTTCCTGCCTTATAGCGGCTTTGAGAAGAATGGGCATACGGGCGGCGGCCTGATGGCGCGCTATGAGCAACCATTGAGCGATACGATTGAGTGGCGTCTCGGCAGCGATGTGGATGTTGCGTCAGGGTATCTGCGCGAGACGCAGGATAGGCCGACCTTTGGATTCAATCCGGCAAATGACCAGTTCCCTCAGGGTCTGCATTACGACTACACGGTCGATACTGCGATGGGGGCAATTTGGTCAGAACTGGATTGGGCGGTGAATGATCGCCTGACGGTGTTGGCCGGGCTGCGAGCTGAGGCGCACGAATATGACTATACGACCGATGCGCAGGTCGGCATCAATGGCCGCTTCAATGTGCCGGGCGACCGGACGGACGAGTTCAGCTTTGTGACGCCGAAGCTCGGCGCCACTTACCAGCTTGATGATGGTGTCACGCTATATGCCAATTATGCCCGCGGCAGCCGGGCCCCGCAGGCGAGTGATCTTTATCGCCTGCAATCCCTGCAAGGGGTGGCCGAAGCCGATGTCGAGACATTGGACAGTTTGGAACTTGGCGCGCGCGGCAGCGTGTTTGGTGATGCGCTGGTATTCGATGTCGCTGCTTACTGGATGGACAAGGAGAATTTCTTCTTTCGGGATTCCAACGGCCTTAACGTCACCGATGGTTCGACCCGGCATCAGGGGATTGAGTTTGCCTCTGACTGGACGCTCTCAGACACAATTTCACTGCGCGGCGCAGCGGCCTGGTCGGATCAGACTTACACTTTTGACCGGACGGTCAACAGCGCTTCCGAGACGATTGCGGACGGCAATGTCGTGGATACCGCGCCGGAATGGTTGGCCGACCTGACCCTGACCTGGACGCCAACGGACCGCCTGGAGGCATCGCTCAGCGCCGAACATATTGGCGAGTATTTTACCAATCCAGCGAACACGCAGAGCTATCCCGGGCACACCGTTTTTCACTTGCGCACAGGCTATGATTTTGGCGAGCAGCTGCGCGCCTTTATCATCATCCGAAACCTGTTCGATGAGACCTATGCCGACCGCGCCGATTTCGCGTTTGGCAATGAACGCTATTTTCCAGGTGAGCCGTTGAACGCCACGGTCGGACTGCGCAAGGCTTTCTAGGCGCTCGCCATCGCGGCAAATGCCTGTTCAAGGTCAGCAATCAAGTCTTCAGGCGCTTCAAGTCCGGCATGGATGCGCAGGAGCGGTCCAGGTCGGCCATGGATGCGGTCTTCGGGTAGGCGCTTTAACTGGTCGCAGCAGGGGATAAGCAGGCTTTCATAGCCGCCCCAGGAAAAGCCCATACCAAAGATTTTCAGGGTCTCGAGAAATATGTCGAGCTGTGCCTCGGTCACATCATTTAGGACAAGCCCGAACAGACCATTGGCGCCGACAAAATCGCGTTTCCAGACCTCGTGCTCTGGATGGCTCGCTAGTCCCGGATGCAAGAGGTAGGCGACTTCGGGGCGTGCCTCCAGCCATTTGGCCAGGGCGTATCCAGTCGCTTCATGCTGCTTCAGGCGAACGGGCAGCGTGCGCAGGCCCCTGAGCGCCGTATAGGCATCGTCGGGTGCCAGAGTGAGCCCCCAATCATCAGCGCATTGGGTGATCCGCTCTGCCAGCGCGTCGCTATTGGTCATCACCGCGCCGCCGAGCGCATCAGCGTGACCGACCGGGTATTTGGTCAGAGCTTGAAGGGAGATGTCGACGCCTAGATCGAGCGGGCGATGCAGCAATCCAACGCCCCAGGTATTATCTGCGATGGTGGTGATGCCCTTGGCCTTTGCGACACGAACAATAGCGGGCAAGTCCATAATGTCGAAGGTCAGGGAGCCGGGTGACTCGATCAGCATGGCCTTTGTGTTGGGCTGGATCATGGCCTCGATGTCAGCCCCGATGAGCGGCGGAAACCGGGTCGCTGAGATGCCCATGGCACGAAGGCGCCGGGTGCAGAAGCGATTGGTTGGACCGTAAGCGCTGTCGGTGAAAAGAAGATGATCGCCAGCGTTCAAGACGCTGCCAATTGCCAGCGCGCAGGCCTGAACACCATTCGATGTCAGCTTCGCATGGTTCGCATGTTCGAGTATTCGCAGCCCGGCTTCAAGTTCGCGGTGAACTTCCAGTCCCATGCGGCCATAGATGGGCGGCGAGCCATAAAGCTCTGCGCGGGTGGCAAACAAGACAGTCGATGCGCGCTCAATGCCTGGGTTTACGGTTCGCCGCGATTTCGCATCAGCGCGCGCATGGCTGAGGCGGGTCTCGTCTTTCATGATACGCTGGTGGCAATCGGACTGTTTGTGTCCAGCGCCCATTCGGTCCAGGCACCGTCATAGACCGCGGCGTCCCAGTGACCAAGGCGCGCGAGTGCCAGTGCGATGATTGCGGCTGTAACGCCTGACCCGCATGACGTCACGACCGGCTTGTCGAGATAGTCCGACAGAATGGGTTCCAGCTCGAGGATCGATTTCATGGTCCCGTCCGGGTTCATCAGGTCGGTGGTCGGAATATTCTCGCTGCCTGGGATATGGCCAGAGGGCAGACCTTTCCTTGGCTCAGGTTCGCTGCCATCAAAGCGACCGGCGCTGCGCGCATCAAGGATCTTGGTCTCGTCGCCAGCGATGATCGCATGTATCTGTTGCTTGTCACGAACCAGGTCAGCGCGCATCCGAGCGGTATAGTGGCGCTCGGTGATCATGGTTGGCAGCGTATCGGTTGGGCCGCCTGCCTCAATCCACCCGGCCAGGCTGGCATTCAGGACTTTCACATCGCGGTGCCCCATAGCCCGGAACATCCACCAGACGCGCGCCGCCGCGAAGATGCCGTTGGCATCATAGATGACGAGCCGGTGGCCATCGCCGATACCCAGTTTGCGGACCTTCGATGAGAACAAAATGGATGTCGGCAACATATGTGGCAGGTCGGATTCTGGATCCTTGATGTCGTCAATATCGAAGAAGACGGCACCTTCAATATGCTCCTCCTGATGCATTTCCTTGCCGGACTTACGACCAACCAGGAAGGGCGGCACCCAGGTTGCGTCAATGACGCGAACATCAGGCGCCGACAGGTTTTCAAGCAGCCAGTCTATCGAGACGAGTGGGTCACCTGATTCCATTTTAATTACTCCATCCAGGGGGGAACGGGCAGATCTTTTGAGCGCAGGAACTCGGGGTTGAACAGCTTGGCCTGATAGCGGTTTCCATAGTCGCAAAGAATGGTCACAACCGTATGGCCCGGTCCCATTTCCCGGGCGAGACGCTCTGCGCCGGCAATATTGATTCCAGCCGAGCCGCCAAGGCAGAGACCCTCATGCTGGATCAGGTCATAGATGTGGTTGAGCGCGTCAGCGTCGTGAATGCGATAGGCGTGGTCGACGCTCAGGCCTTCGAGATTGGCGGTGATGCGGCCCTGGCCGATCCCTTCGGTGATGGATGTTCCCTCGGATTTCAGCTCGCCATGCGCGTAATATTCGTAGAGTGCCGCGCCGCCGGGGTCGGCAATACCGATCTTGACCTTGCCGCCGCTCTTTTCCTTTAACGATTTCGCAACGCCGGCAAGCGTGCCGCCGGACCCGACAGCGCAAATGAAGCCATCAACCTTGCCTTCGGTCTGATCCCAGATTTCAGGGCCGGTTGTTTCATAATGGGCCTTGCGATTGGAGACATTGTCGAACTGGTTGGCCCAGATCGCACCATTCGGTTCGCTTTCGTTCAAATCTTGCGCTAACCGACCGGAATAGCGGGCGTAATGATTGGGGTTGCTGTAGGGGACCGCATCGACTTCGATTAGCTTTGCGCCAAAGTTCAGGACAGCGTCCTTCTTTTCCTGACTCTGCGTGCGCGGCATGACGATGACGACTTTATAACCAAGGGCGCTGCCGACCAAAGCGAGGCCAATGCCGGTATTTCCGGCGGTACCTTCAACGATGGTGCCGCCCGGGCGCAGGCTGCCATCAGCCTCAGCGTCGCGGACGATGCCGAGCGCCGGGCGATCCTTTACGGATTGGCCGGGATTGAGGAACTCAGCCTTGCCGAGAATTTCGCAACCGGTGCTGTCTGAGAGCCGGTTGAGACGGATCAGCGGCGTATTCCCAATTGTATCGAGAACGGATCGGCAAATGGTCATGGTCGTCCTTGTGATTTTGCATGCAAGCTAGGCGCAGTCTGGAGGTGACGCAACTGCGACCAAGATGATCCATATGCGAGTTGGCTGCGTAAGACTCAATAAGACAATAAAGTGAGTAAAACTGAATGAATCCCGATGCCTATCACGCATTCATGATTGATTATGCCAGCGGCAATCTGACTGGCGAGTTGGCGCTGGCGGCGCAGTTGCATACCGTCTTGTCCCGGCGTGGGCAGGCGGCGGATCAAATCTGGGCGGCTGTCGCCTGTGAAATTGGTCAGATAGAGGCGTTCTCAGCGTCTGATCATAATCTCCTACCGGAAGCGCTGGAGCTGTCGCGAACCCGTCTGGATACTATCCCATGGAAGCGCGGGCTGTCGGGTGTGCAGTATGCCAAGCGCGGCAGGGCGAAAGGCCAGCTGATGCGACTGGACCCGGGACAATGTGCGCCAGAGCACAGTCATTCCGCCTGTGAGGCGACGGTTGTGCTGAAAGGTCGGTTCACGGATGGCCCACATGTCTATGATCGGGGTGATCTTATCGTGGCCGGTCCTGGGGATCGGCACCGCCCCGCCGCGTATGGAAGTGAAATGTGTGTCTGCTATGTGGGCAAGGCACCACGGCCATTCTGGAGGCTAAGTTGATGTTGAGAGCAGGTATTTTATCGCTTGGCCTGGTCGGCCTTGCGCCGAGTGGGGTGGCAGATATGGCAGAAACAGGCGCGCCACTATGGCAACCGGATGACGGTACGGTAATTGCCTTTGACGTTTACCGCAAAGGTAGCCGGTTCGGCACCCATACCGTCCGCTTTGAACGTACAGAGCAGGGTGATCTGGAGGTCGCCACCGATGTTGACCTGAAAGTCAAGTTCGGTCCGATCACGGCGTTCAAGTACAAGCTTGATAGTACGGAAGTATGGCGCGATGGGCGGCTGGTCTCATTGGACGCTTCAGCCAATAATGATGGTGATAAAGCGAGCGTCGATGGGGACGCGCAAGGTGATGGCTTTGTGGTTGAGTCAACGGCCTTTGATCGCCGGCTTCCTGCGTCAATCATCCCCTCAAGCCACTGGAATATCAAACAAGTCTATCAGGACCAGATGCTCTCAACAGAAACGGGTGAGGTGATCGATATAGCGGTCGAGAAACTCGGACCCGCCGAGGTGGACGTTGCTGGACAGATGATCGAAGCGACACATTATCGGCTGAACTCCGATATCACGGTGGACCTGTGGTACGATGCGCAATCGCGCTGGGTGAAACTATCCTTCGAGGCGCGCGGCCAGACCATCGAATATGCCTTGAGCGAACTGTACTAGCGCTTACCACCTAGGCTTTCGTGAGTGTGAACTGGCCGACATTGATCCGGCCATTATCAAATCCGGCTTCGCAATAGCTGAGATAAAAGCGCCACATGCGGCGGAAGCGTTCGTCAAACCCCATGGGTGCGATATGAGCCCATTGTTCCTCAAACCGCTTCGCCCATAGCCTGAGGGTTTTGGCATAGTCTGCTCCGAAATAATGGGCATCTTCTGTTTTCAGTCCAGCCCGTGCGACTTGCCGTTCCAGGGCCTGCTCGCTTGGCAACATGCCGCCCGGAAAGATGTAGCGCTGGATAAAGTCTGCACGCTTTCGATATTTCTGGAACAGGTCATCTTCGATTGTGATAATCTGGAGGGCGGCTTTTGCACCTGTTTTCAAGCTGGATTGCACTTTGTCGAAATAGCTCGGCCAGTATGACTCGCCAACAGCTTCAAACATCTCGATTGAGGCAACACCATCATAGGTTCCGGAATGGTCCCGGTAGTCTTCCAACCGGATGTCCACGCGGTCGGCGACACCGAGCCTGTGCATGCGCTGGATGGCATATTCGCGCTGAGACGGAGAGATCGTCAGGCAGGTGACATTCGCCTTGCGGACTGTCGCAGCATATTCGGCGAACCCGCCCCAACCACAGCCGATTTCCAGTACCGACTTACCCTCTGACAGGTCCAGCTGATCGGCGATACGTTCATATTTCGCGGTCTGGGCCTGTTCCAGCGACAGGTTCGGTCCTGTGTAAAGCGCCGACGAGTAAGTCATGCTGGGATCGAGCCAGGCGGCGTAGAAATCATTACCGAGATCGTAGTGCGCCTCGATGTTGCGTTTCGACCCAGACTTGCTGTTACGATTGAAGGCGTGACGAAACAGATTCATGACCCTGACGACGAGACCGCCTGCGGCCAGGCGTCGGGCGGAATCAAAATTCTCTGAGAAAAATTCCAGCACTTTGGTCAAATCAGGCGTTGACCATTGGCCGTCCATATAGCTTTCCGCGAAACCGATATCGCCGCCGGCAACGGATCGATTTGCAAAGCCATAATCATGCACCGTCACCTTGGCTCGAGGTCCGTCGAGGCCGTGGTCAAACATCACTTCGCGGCCATTTGGCAATTGAAAGACAATTGAGCCGCGGCGCGCACGTAGGAGCATCATGCCGACCAGTTTGAAGCTCGCGGGCACATTATCCAACTGGCGCAGGGCTTTGGGTGACGCCAGGATAGCACGGGGCTGAGCGCCCGTGATTGATTCTGGATTTGCATAACTCATGCAGTCGTTCCCTGATTGCTAGGTCCGCTTGGTGCTTTGGCAACAGTTACAGTGTCGACCGGTAGCTGTGGGCGCTTATGGTAGACTGCGCCCTTCAACCAGAGCTTCAGCGCCTGCCAATGGATGGCAAATGTAACGCCGAGGCTCGAAAACGGCATCAAAGCCGCCAAGCGTAGGAATTTTGACGTGGAGGCATTATACGCCCGCGCGTGAAGACTTGCCATATGGGTTTGTACCGAGTCCTGAAGCGTCTCTATCGTCAGTCCGAATTTGTTTTCGGAGAGGTTCAACGTGAAGCGATAGCGACCGGAAATATCAAAAAAAGGTGAGACATGAAAAGCCTTTTCGGCTTCATGTTGCTGTCGACCTGCTCCCGGAATGCTGGCCGCATAAGTATGGCGCTCGCCGAATGTGTTGTGGACCTCGTAAAGGATCGCTGCGGGGGTGTCGTCAGCGTCGTAGCCGATCCAGATCGAGATTGGTGCAAACTTGTAGAAGAGGTGTCTCGGGAAGGTCAGCAATCGAATGCTGGAGATAACCTCCTTCAAGCCGAGCGTTTCAAATTGTGCGCGTGCCCATTGCCCAAGGGATTGTGCCTGACTGGCCCCATGATCCTTTGCACGAAATGAAAACAGGTTCGGTTTATCTATCGAGAAGAGGACAGATTGATGATCAGCCTCTTGAAGACGATCGACATCGAGATCGATCATCAAGAGATCATACTTGAAGCGGTGCTCGAACGGTGTTGAGCGTTTGTGGACGGTATGCCCGCGATAGATACGAAGAGGCGGCAAGCGATCCATGATCAATGAGCGTCCGTTGCGGCCACAGGTTGTGCAACCACAGGCGTTTCGGGACGGGCAATTTCAACGCCCTCCGCGACCCACGGCACAGATCCACCAAGTGAGAGCGCGCAGGACAGACCGGACTTGAGGCCGTCTTCATGAAAGCCGCTTCCCATCCATGCCCCGGCCAGCCAGATATGGTCCTCGCCCTGACGATCCTTCAATTGTCGCACGGCGGCCTCAGCCGCAGCATCAAATTGTGGGTGTGACTTCGACATGCGCGCAAATGTCAGGTGCTGCGATGGCGGCGTGTCTGGATTAAGCGTGACAAAAAGCGGAAATTCGTCCGGAATGTTTTGCAGGCGGTTCATCCAATAGGTCAGGCAGATATCGGGGCTATCCTGCTTCATCACGTTCCAGCTTGCCCAGGCCGCTTTGCGTTTGGGCATCAAGGTGGGATCGCGGTGAAGATAGATATCGTTCGGGCGATATTTTACGGAGCCGAGCAGGAAGCGGATATCCTCATAGTCGTCACTCAGCAGGTTCAATGAAGTGTCGGAATGAGTCGCCAGGATGACGTCGTCGAATACTTCTGTGGCACCGTTTTGTGTGCGAACGTGAACCTTGGCGCCGAAGGGCGAGATCGATTGAATGGGCGTGGAGAGGCGCAGGCGTGGTCCCAACCTCGCGACCATCTCATCGACATAACGCTTTGAGCCACCGGTCACTGTGCGCCAGTTCGGGCGTTCCTTGTGCATCAGGCGATGGTTCTCGAAAAACCGGAAGAAACTGAGCGCAGGGTAGTCAAGCATGTCGCGTTCCGGCGTGGACCAGATCGCACCGCCCATCGGCAAGATGTAATTCTCAAGGAACGTATCGGAAAAGCCATGCTTGCTCAGCCACGCGCCGAGTGAGGTGTTGGCGATTTCACCGGCTGCGAATTCATTCCGGGCAAGGTCGTTGAATTTCAGGATTGTGCGCCAGAACCGATGGAAGCCGGGGCGGAAGAAGTTCCGCTTTTGAGCGAAGACGCCGCGCAGCGTGGAGGCCCATTCGTAACCGTTTGGGTTGGACACCGCGAAGCTCATATCGCTTGGCTCGGTTTTGGTACCGAGGGCGTCGAAAAACCCGGTCAGGTTAGGATAATTAAGGCCATTATAGACAATGAAGCCGACATCAACGCTGACCGGATGCGCGTCATAGTCGATGGCCATGGTATGGGCGTGACCGCCAGCACGGTCATTGGCCTCAAACACAGTAATGTCAGCCCGGTCCTGCAAGGCAAAAGCCGCGCCGAGGCCGGATATGCCAGAGCCAATGATTGCGATCCGTTTCATGCGGCTTCTCGCCTTTCCTTCACATCACTGTAAGCCAAGAGCGCGCGTTCCCGCGCCACTTTATGCTCAACAATGGGTTGTGGATAGGTTTGCCCAAGTTCGATACCAGCTTGCGTCAGTACCACTTGCGGCGCGGTCCACGGTGCGTTGAGATATTTGTTCGGTAACTCTGCCAGTTCCGGACACCAGCGGCGGACATAGTCGCCATTGGGGTCGAACTTCTCGCCCTGTGTCATCGGGTTGAAGATGCGAAAATAGGGCGCCGCATCGGCGCCGCAGCCTGCCACCCATTGCCAGCTGGCGGTATTGTTTGCCGGATCGGCATCGACGAGGCAGTCCCAGAACCAGGCCTCGCCCTCGCGCCAGTCGATCAATAGGTGTTTGGTCAGGAATGAGGCGACGACCATCCGGACGCGGTTATGCATACGTCCGGTCTGCCAGAGTTCGCGCATGCCAGCATCGACGAAAGGGTATCCGGTCTGTCCTTGTTGCCAGGCGGCGAGGTGATCAGGGGCATCGCGCCAGGGCATGGCGTTAAACTCAGGCTTGTGGTTCTGCGTCGCCAGATCGGGATTGTGATAGAGCAGGGTGTAGCTGAAGTCGCGCCAGGCAAGCTCTGAGAGGAATTTCATCGCCTGGCTGGCAGGGATCGAGCCGTCCGTGTGCCGCGACTGAACCGCGCGCCAGACTTGGGCCGGGCCGATCTCGCCAAATGCAAGATGGGGCGAGAGCTGCGATGTCGCCTCCGGCAGGTCGGGGCGGTTGCGGTCATCGGTGTATTGAGCGACGCCTGCATCCAGAAACGAGTGCAGGCGGTCCTTTGCACCGGTTTCGCCGGGCTGATAGTGGGCATCAAAGCCGGTCGACCAGTCCGGCTTGTCCGGGTGAAGGGCCCAGTCGGAAAGCGTGTCGGTCGGGATATCGGGCGCTGACAACATCTTCGGACGGGCGTGCGGGGCATCGATCGCGATTGCACTCTGGAGGGTGCGCCAGAATGGCGTGAAGACGCGGTAATAGCCGCCTGAGCCGGTTTTGAGCACCCATGGCTCGCTGAGCAGTGAGCCATTGAAGGTGCGAACATCGATACCTTGATCAGTGAGGGCCGATTTGAGCGCTTTGTCGATGGCAATCCCTGCCGCTTCATATCTGCGGTTCCAGAAGAGTGCCGAGGGCGCTAGCTCAGTCACTATATCGGCAAGAACCTTGGAGGCTTGCCCGCGTCGCAGGATCAATTTTCCACCCAATGCGGCGACATCCTGTGCCAATGCGGCGAGGGACTTGTGCAGCCACCATTTGGAAGCCCCCCCCATCGGCCTGATCGTGTCGCTGGTTTCGAAGATGTAGAGGCAGACAATCGGGCGTCCGGTCTCTATTGCCGCAGCCAAGGCGGGGTTGTCTGAGAGGCGCAAGTCACGTCTGAACCAGACCAAAATGGGGGATTGGGCAGAGGATGACAGACGGTATCTCCAGATAGAGCGGGAATTATAGGCTATTACGTGGTCCAGTTGCGGATGGATCAAAATTCTTACAGTTCGCCCACGAAACCCGCCAATGGGGTTTTGTGTACAGATTGCAAGCTAGCCTAGACCAGAGAAGACCGATAAAGCGTGAAGCATGACCAAGACCGTCATCTGTATGAAATGGGGCGAGCGATATCCGGCGGATTTCGCGAATCGGCTCTATTCCATGGTGCGGCGGAATTTGACGGGTGACTTGCGGTTTGTCTGCTTTACCGACGAGAGGGAAGGCCTCATGCCAGAGGTCGAGTACATGCCGCTACCGCCAATTAATTTGCCGGAGCGGTTCCAGTGGTATCCGTGGCGCAAGATTTCGCTGTGGCAGCCAGAGCTAGGCGGTCTCGAAGGCGAAGTATTATTCCTTGATGTTGATCTGATCGTCACAGGGTCGCTTGATGCTTTTTTTGACTATGAGCCCGGAAAATTCTGCATTGCAGAAAACTGGACACAGATCGGCGAGGGGATCGGCAATACGTCTGTCTATCGCTGGACGATTGGCCAGCATACCGAGATATTCGAGGAGTATCAGCGCGATCCAGAGGCGGTGCATGCTCAATTTCGGGCGAGCCAGCAATTTGTCTCTGCCCGGACGCCGGAAAAGACTTACTGGCCAAGTGATTGGTGCGTCAGTTTCAAGCACTCACTGATGCCGCGGTTTCCCCTGAACTGGTTCAAGACACCTGAGCTGCCGCCGGAAACACGGATTGTCGCATTTACAGGGCGTCCGGATCCGGACGAAGCGCGCGATGGACACTGGAAGGCACCATTGTACAAGAAATTCTACAAGCATGTCCGGCCAACGCCTTGGATTGCTGAGCATTGGCGCTGACCTTTTTGTGATTTTCCAGCGTCCGAAATCCAGCCTAAGGCCTCAGCATGGCCTATAATCACGACACTCCCAGGAAGTTCGATGATCCGCGCGTGACCGCCAATGGCGAACCGCGCGCGCGTGTTTCATATTCCGGGACAAGGACGCTTTGGTTCAACACAGGTACATTGTGCAATATTGAATGCATCCATTGCTATATTGAAAGCTCACCGAGCAATGACCGCCTCGTCTATCTGACGGTTGCGGATATGCTGCCATATCTCGAAGAACTGGACGCCGCAGGCGAGCATCCGATCGAAATCGGGTTTACCGGCGGCGAGCCATTCATGGCGCCTGAAATGGTCGCGATGATGGAAGAGGTTTTGCGGCGTGGTCATCGTGTGCTGATGTTGACCAATGCGATGCAGCCAATGTTGAGGCCGGGCGTCCTGAAAGGGCTTGAGGCGCTGGTCGAACGCTATGGTGACAAGATCACGATGCGGGTCAGCCTCGATCATTATTCGGCGACCTATCATGACCAGGAGCGCGGCGCGGGCGCGTTTGACAAAACACTCGAAGGGTTGGACTGGCTCGCCAAGACGGGATTCCGGATAGATCTTGCTGGCCGCACCATGTGGAACGAAACAGAACCCTTGGCGCGCGCTGGTTACGCGGAACTGATTGCTCGTCTTGGTCTGGATATTGACCCAAATGACACGGGTCGTCTGGTCCTGTTCCCGGAAATGCAGCCGGATGCCGACCCGCCGGAGATCACGACTGCTTGCTGGTCAATTCTTGGCAAGGACCCGGCCAGTCTGATGTGTGCGTCACAGCGGATGGTGGTAAAGCGCAAGGGAGCCGACAAGCCGGCCGTTCTGGCCTGCACCCTTCTGCCATATGATGAGCGGTTTGAGCTTGGCGAAACACTGAAAGAGGCACGTCAAGATGTCCCGCTAAATCATTCTTATTGTGCAAGTTTTTGTGTGCTTGGGGGCGGCAGCTGCTCCGCCTGATCAGAGCTTAATCGGAGTTTGAGAGAATATGATCCACGAAACCGTCAAAGAGTATTATGGCGAGACGTTGCAGACATCGGCTGACCTCAAGACCGATGCCTGCGCCACAATCGCAGCCCCGCCGCGACATGTTATCGATGCTCTGGCGGCGGTGCATCCGGAGGTTTCGGCGCGCTATTATGGCTGCGGTCTTGCGATACCAGCCGCGCTAAAGGGATTGAAAGTTCTCGACCTTGGCTGCGGCGCCGGACGCGATGTCTTTGCGGTGGCAAGACTGGTTGGGCCAACGGGGCATGTCACTGGCGTGGATATGACGGATGAACAATTGGCTGTCGCTGAGAGACATGAGGCCTGGCACAGCGAACAGTTCGGATACGACAAGCCGAACACACGTTTCATCAAAGGCTATCTTGAGAAATTGGGTGAGCTGGAGTTGGAGCCAGAGTCGTTTGACCTCATCATTTCAAATTGCGTGATCAACCTTTGCGAAGACAAGCCCGCGGTTTTCAAAGCTGCCTATGAATTACTAAAACCGGGCGGTGAGCTGTATTTTTCGGATGTGTATGCAGATCGCAGAATCCCAGAACAGCTGAAAAAGGATCCGGTTTTATATGGGGAGTGCCTGTCCGGGGCGCTGTACTGGAATGATTATGGGGCCATTGCCAAAACCATGGGATTTACTGATCCGCGTGTGATCGAGCATCGCCGCCTCGGGATCATTGATCCGAAGCTCAAGGCCAAGTTGGGCAGCCTTCGGTTTGCTTCGGTGACAGCGCGGCTGATGAAGTTGCACGATCTGGAACCAGCGTGTGAGGACTATGGCCAAGCGGTGATCTACAAGGGTGGCCTTGAAGGCATGGAGTCGGTTTTCGAACTGGATATTGAGCATCATATTGAAGTGGGACGGGTCTTCCCGGTCTGCGGCAACACGCTGTCCATGTTGGTAAATTCACGTTTCGCGCAATATTTTGAAGTGGTGGGCGCAGGTGATACGCATTTCGGGGTCTTTCCGGGATGCGCCGCGCCGGATGTCTTTACCGATGCTGGTGGACTTGCTGTGCCAGCGCCGGTTGGCGGGTGCTGCTAAGCCGATCAAGGTGCTTTGCATTCAACAGGTTAAGCTTCGCTTCAAGGTCTTGAGACTATCCTCGCTTTGCCACAATTAAGGCAAATCCATAGTCCAATAGGATTGGGCGATGACAGGGCGGGTTGAGGAATAGAGGATGGCCAAGAATACAAAACTCGGTGATATGATTCCCGAGGCCGAAGCACCTAAACGGATTGGCCTGTTTGCCTGGCTGCGCGGTCGCTTCTTTGCCGGTATGGTGATTGCGGCGCCTTTGGCAGCAACTTTCTTCATTCTGCAATTCCTGATCACTTTCATCGACAACCGGGTGAAGCCATTATTGCCGCCTTTGCTCAAGCCGGAAACCTATACCAATTATGCCATTCCAGGGTTCGGCATTCATGTGCTTGTCGTCGCACTGACCTTGTTGGGAGCGATCACCGCTAACCTGATTGGGCGGTCGCTATTGAAGGCGACAGACCGCATATTCAGCCGCATTCCTATTGTCCGGAATGTCTATGCCGCGATCAAGCAATTGACCGAGGTGTTGGCGAATAATCAGTCGGCGAGTTTTGACCGGGTTGTGATGATCCAGTATCCGCGTCCCGGGTCATGGTGTCTTGGTTTCGTCTCATCGACGGCGCGCGGCGAGGTCGGCGAAAAACTGGGCGCTGAGAAGATAGGTGTGTTTGTTCCAACGACCCCAAACCCGACATCAGGTTTCCTGATGTATGTTGACCCACACGAGTGTATCGAGATGGAAATGACGGTCGAAGAAGGCGCAAAGATGATCCTGACCGCCGGTCTGGTTGTGCCTGATTATGATCCAGATGCGGCAAAGGTTTCCAACGAGCCCAATCAGCCATCACTCGCTAAACGTGAGGTCGGGGCTGAGGAGCTGACTGAGAACAGCTAGGGCCTCAGCCCTTTGCGCCGTCATCGCACCCGCATGTTCAATTGCGTAGCGGGCATCCTGCCGTGCAATCGGAATCAAGTCGCCATGCGTCTGTAGATCGATCAGGCGATAATTGATCAGACCGGACTGTCGCTTTCCAAGCAAGTCGCCAGGACCTCTGAGCTTGAAGTCGGCCTCAGCAATCTCAAACCCGTCCTCGGTTTTGCGTAGGGTTTCGAGGCGCTCTTTCGCCATATCCGTCAGCGGTGGACGATAGAGCAGGATACAGAAGGAGGCTTTATCGCCGCGGCCCACCCGCCCGCGCAGCTGATGAAGCTGGGCGAGACCGAAACCTTCTGCCCGCTCGATCACCATGATCGTCGCATCCGGAACATCAACACCGACTTCAATGACCGTTGTGGCGACCAATACTTTGGTGCGCCCACTGCGGAAGGCTTCAAGCGCTGCGTCTTTCTCTTCACCTTTCATACGGCCATGAACAAGCCCGACAGGCACGCGAAGCTGATCCTTGAGCGCCGCCGCGCGCGCCGTTGCCGAACTGTCATCATCGTCCGCGTCGACGCGCGGGCAGACCCAGAACACACGCTCATCACGCTTCAGCGCTCTCGAAATAGCAGATATGACATCACCAATCCGTTCATCAGAAATCGCGCGGGTTTCGATTGGCTGCCGGCCCACCGGCTTTTCGTCGAGAATAGAAATGTCGAGGTCGCCATGGACGGATTGTGCGAGTGTTCGAGGGATTGGCGTAGCGCTCATCACCAGGACGTGCGGCGCGGCGCCCTTGCGCGCCAGCTTCATCCGGTCGACGACGCCAAAGCGATGCTGCTCATCGACTATGACCAGGCCCAGATTTTTGAACGCGACGCCCGCCTGAAACAAGGCCTGGGTTCCTGCCACGACCTGAATTGAACCGTCTCCAAGCCCCATCAAGACGGCCTCACGGGCTTTGCCCTTGTCGCGGCCAGTCAAAGCCGCAATCGTATAGCCGAGCGGTGAAAGTTGCTTGTCGATGGTTTCATATTGCTGGCGGGCCAGGACTTCGGTTGGCGCCATGAAGGCGGTCTGGAAGCCACCAGCGGCGGCTTGAACCGCCGCAAACGCTCCGACCAGCGTCTTTCCGGCTCCGACATCGCCCTGAAGCATCCGCCGCATTGGGTGTGGCACAGCCATATCTGCCATGATTTCCTTGGTTGCCCGTATCTGCGCCTTGGTTGGCTTGTAGGGCAAGGTTTTGACGAGCGCGTTGAGCGCGTCGGGTTTCTCAGGGATAGCAGGGGCTGGTCGCTGGGTGCGGGCAACCCTGGCGCGGGCAAAAGTCAGCTCCCTGGCAAGTGCTTCATCATAAGCGAGGCGCGTCCGTGCAAGCTCTGTTGCTTCGGGGTCCCAATGCTCTGGTGCATGAATAGCGGTGAGGGCCGCTTTGAAGCCTGGCCATGCTTCCTTCTTGACGAGATTGGGATCAATCCACTCCGGCAGGTTATTAGCCACGAGCTCGAGCGCAGCCTTGGTGCTTGTGTGAACACGCTTATTGGTCAGTCCAGCCGTGAGGGGATAGATTGGCTCGACCGTTGGCGGCAATTCGCCTTTGTCCGGGTCAACCACATAATCGGGATGGGTCATTTGCCGCTCGCCGCGATATTCCTCGATCCGGCCTGAAACGATCCTCTCCTTGCCGACGGGAAACTGTCCCTGCAACCAGCGCGGATCAGCCCGAAAATAGGTGATGACGAGAAATCCGGAGCCATCAAACAGTTCGATACGGGTCGGCGATTTATCATTATAAGGCGCTTTGACCGCGTGAACTTCGCCCCTCACGGTTGCAACTTCGCCGGCCTCCAGACTATCGAAACTGTCCTTTGGCCTGCGGTCGAGCCAGCGTTCCGGCATATGTAGCAGGACATCCCAAACCGTTGTGCCATCGACCAGATATTCCAATACAGGTTTCAGTTTTGGGCCGATGCCCGGCAAGGCATCGAGATTCTGAAACAAGGGGAACAGGCGTTCGTCGCGCATAGATCTAGTCCTAGGCTGAGCCGCGCGAGCGTTCAATCATGGTATTTTGGGCTTTGAATAATACGGCACTCGTCTATCTAGTAGATTAGGAGAGCGCTAAGATGGATGAGAGACGTCGCAAACTGAAATTTCGGGCCTGGCGACGTGGGTTTCGCGAGATGGACCTGCTTATGGGTAGTTTTGCGGATGCGAACCTTGCTGCAATGAGCGAAGAGGATTTGTCCGAATTCGAGCGCCTGCTCGCCACGCCAGATTGGGACGTATTTGCTTGGCTCGTCGGGCAAAAACCGGTTCCTGCGAATTTCCGGAGTTCGCTTCTGGACCGCTTGATCAGCTTTCGTTACGAGGCGCATGCAGGCTAGAGCGCCTGGCGATCCGATTCCAGCTTTCGGGAAGATTTCATGAGTGCAATCGATATGCTGGCACGGCTGTCGGCCCAGACGGATGTGTATGGAGCTCCGTTTGGATACGATCTGCTATGCCTGCAGCGCGCACTGCAGAAGCGTGGCGGTATCGCACTCTATGTTGCCCGTGATGACAAGATGGCGGCAACGGCGGTCAAGCTGGCTGAGTTTAATGATCCGGCGCTGAATACGGTCTGGCTGCCGGGATGGGACATATTGCCGTATGACCGGGTTAGCCCTTCGCCTGCCATCGCAGCTGCGCGGTGCGCGGGCCTCGCCAGGCTGGCGCAAAGGACATCAAGCGATGCGCCGATGCTGGTGATTACCACGGCAGGATCACTCGTCCAGCGTGTGCCGCCGATTGAGACGATGCGCGCGTCAAGCTTCGCCGTGGAAGTGGGGGGCCGGGTCAATCAGGAAGATCTGACCAGCTATCTTGGGATTAATGGCTATGTCCGGACCAGTACCGTTAGCGAAAAGGGCGAATATTCCATACGCGGCGGCAAGGTCGATATCTTCCCGCCGACCGGAAAGGAGCCGGTGCGTTTGGACCTGTTTGGCGACGAGGTTGAGACGATCAAATCGTTTGATCCGGAAACGCAGCTCTCTACCGGTGCGTTGGCGAATGTCTCATTGGCGCCCGTTAGCGAGATCCTGTTCAGCGAAGAAACACTGGGGCTCTTCCGCGATCGATATCTGGACGAGCTTGGATCTCCAGCTGGCGATCCGATGTATGAAGCAGCGCGGGCGTCCATTCGGCGGCAAGGCCTGGAAGGATGGTTGCCGCTATTCCACCCACGGTTGGACACTCTGTTTGATTATATTGGGCGGGATGCCCTGATCGGTGTTGGTCCGCTTGCCGGACAAGCTGCGGCGGAGCGTCTGAAGCAGGCCGAAGACTATTATGGTGCCCGGCTGGAAGCTGCGGGTGAAACGCGAGATGCGCGTGTCCTTGCCCCAACAGCGCTCTGTCTGGAAGGCGGCGAGCTGGACAATCGGATGCGCGGACAGGCGACCGCGCGCTTCATCCCATCAAGAGGAGAGAGCGGCCTCGATCTTGGCGGTGCGGCTGGCCGGAATTTTGCTCCCGAGCGTGCCCAGACCGACGTCAATATCTTTGAAGAGGCTGCACGCCATGGCAAAGCGCTGCGTGCGACCGGAAAGACAGTTATCTTCGGGGCCTGGACCGATGGCTCGGCGGAGCGGATGATTGGTGTGCTGGCAGACCATGGTCTGGAAGACTTGGACAGGGTCTATTCGCTGGCGGCTGCAAGGTCAGCCGGTATGGCGATTTGTGAGCTGCCGCTAGAGGCCGGTTTTGAGGCGAATGATCTCGCGATTATTTCCGAACCAGATATTCTCGGTGACCGACTGGCAGCGCCCCGGCGCAAGAGAAAAGCCGCCAATTTCATTGCCGAGGCCGGGTCATTGAATCCGGGTGATCTGGTTGTGCACATTGATCATGGTGTCGGGCGTTATGAAGGTTTGAAAACGCTGGCGCTGGCGGGCGCGGCACACGATTGCCTCGAACTTGGCTATGCCAAGGGTGACAAGGTCTTCCTGCCGGTCGAGAATATTGACTTGATCAGCCGCTATGGCAGCGAGGACGCTGAAAGCGCCATCGATCACCTCGGTGGAGTGGGCTGGCAGACCCGCAAGGCCAAGGCCAAGAAACGCATACTTGAGATGGCGGCTGAATTGATGGCGATCGCCGCAGCGCGAGAGCTGAAACGCGCAGAGGCTGTTCCGTCCGGTGACGGACTGTATGAGGAGTTTGCTGCCCGGTTCCCGTATGAGGAAACGGATGATCAGCTGAATGCAATTGAGGACGTTTTGACCGACCTCGCGTCAGGAAAGCCAATGGACCGGCTTATCTGCGGCGATGTTGGTTTTGGCAAAACCGAGGTAGCGCTCCGCGCGGCATTTCTAGCGGCTATGGCGGGCAAACAGGTTGCGGTTATTGCGCCTACGACGCTGCTCGCGCGCCAACACTATACGACATTTTCTGAACGGTTTGCTGGTTGGCCTTTGCAGGTGCGACCGCTGTCCCGACTGGTCAGTGGCAAAGTGGCGGCTGAGACAAAAGCAGGCCTTGCCAGTGGCACGGTAGACGTTGTGATCGGCACGCATGCGCTGCTCTCGAAGACCATTGACTTCAAACGCCTGGGACTTCTGGTCGTTGACGAAGAGCAACGCTTTGGCGTGAAACACAAGGAGCGCCTGAAAGAGATCAAGGCGGATGTGCATGTTCTGACCCTGTCAGCGACACCGATCCCGCGCACATTACAGATGGCGCTGACGGGTATTCGCGATCTCTCGATCATCGCGACGCCGCCGGTCGACCGTCTGGCCGTGCGGACCTATGTGACGCCGTTTGATGCAGTCACTGTGCGCGAGGCATTGCTGCGCGAAAAGTATCGCGGTGGACAGAGCTTCTTTGTCGCCCCGCGCATCAAGGACCTCACCTATCTCGAGGACTATCTGAAGGCGAATGTTCCCGAAGTGAAATTCTGCGTCGCGCATGGACAGATGCCTGCGACCGAATTGGAAGACCTGATGACGGCTTTCTATGAAGGTGAGTATGACGTCTTGTTGTCGACAACGATTGTCGAGAGTGGGCTTGATATCCCGCGCGCTAACACGCTGATTATCCACAAAGCTGATCGCTTCGGCCTGGCACAGCTTTATCAGCTACGCGGGCGGGTCGGGCGGTCCAAGGTCCGCGCTTATGCTTATCTGACGACGCCAGCGGATCGCACGATTTCAGTTACGGCGGAGCGGCGTTTGCGCGTGCTGCAATCACTCGACAGTCTCGGCGCAGGGTTTCAGTTGGCCAGCCATGATCTGGATATTCGCGGCGGCGGTAACTTGCTGGGCGACCAACAATCGGGGCATATCCGAGAGGTCGGCGTGGAGCTTTACCAGTCGATGCTGGAAGATGCGGTGAAAGCCTTGCAGTCGGGCGCATCGGCAGCCGGCGACGTGCAGGATGACTGGTCGCCGCAGATCAATCTTGGTGTCTCCGTACTCATACCCGAGAGCTATGTTGAGGACCTTGGTGTAAGGTTAGGGCTGTACCGGCGCCTGGCCGAAACCGAGACCGAGCAGGCACGCGAAGCCTTCGCCGCTGAGCTTATTGATCGGTTTGGTCCACTCCCTGAGGAAACCAAGCAATTGCTGGATGTGACGGCTGTGAAGGTGGCGTGCAAATCGCTTGGGGTGTCCAAATTGGACGCCGGTCCTAAGGGCGTCGTGCTGACCTTCAGGAACGACACGGATGTCGATCCAGCCCAATTGATGTTGCTGGTTCGCTCTCGTCCCGGTCAGATGAAACTGCGACCAGATTCAAAACTGGTTGTGCAGGGTATGCCGAGCGATCCTATCACGCGCATCCAGCGTGTGAAATCACTCCTCAAGGAACTTTCCAGCCTGTGCGGCGTGGCGGCCTAAGCCCGCTTCCTGTTGGCGGCGGAATGGCTGAACGACACAGCGCTGAGCAGAGTCTTCAGCGTATGGAACTGGCGGCGCTCAACGACTCGCCACTCGACGGGCACTTTCAGATCGGTTTCGATCCGGCGGGCGAGTGTCACGGCGCCGCGATAAGGCGTCGAGCGGAGAGACAGGCAGGCGGTTGTCGAATCCAATCGTGCGGCGAGGTCAGTATCGCGCAGGTGCTGGGTCAATGTCTGCGCCCATGATTCTATCGGGTGGGCCGGATCTTTAGGGGTAAACGAAATCAGCGATAGCGGATATCCGTGTTCATCTGCTTCGGCGATTTGTGCCTGAAGGTGGGCTTCCAGAAACCGACGCGAATATAGTCCGCCCGCGCGAAGTGTTGATTGCGATGGGCTGAATGATCTGCCCGGTGCCATCTCTCGAGCGCGCAGCAGGTTCTGCACAATCGTTTCGGCGATATCCTGGGGCGGTAGCGAATCAGAAATCAAGCTGTCGATTGTGTCGGCTTTTCCACCGGCCAGATTTGCCTCCATACCTGCTGGCTCCAGCAGACAGAGGTGACAATTGTGGATGGCTGCCGGACCACCGCTCCTGGATAAAAAGCGGAAAGCTTCCGAATCGGTGTCTGCGGGATGCAGGACAATCGCTGCGAAACTACCTGATTCGAGATAGTCCAATGTTGTGACATGGCTGAGAGCCGCGACTGTTTCTACGCCGCGTTCGGCAAGTGCTGTCTTGAGGCCCAAAAACTGCGATGAGCAATCGCCGAGGAACAGGAGACGAAATCCATCGGTTGATCCGCTGGTAAGGGGCGCCTCTCCAAGTCGTTTGGC
>CAYGKE010000038.1:0-24007 GCA_964350465.1 uncultured Hyphomonas sp. | reverse complement strand
AACAACTATCTCGTCAATGCCGGCTATGCTTCTGCTGAAACCTGAAACGCTCTAGTTGCGCAGTTTATGCAGGGTATAAACTTGTGCGCCACCACAGTCTTGGAAGGATTTTACGCTCAAGCTGCTTCGATTCTGCGACAAGAAATGGAGACAATAGAAGCGATTAAAGAGTACGTTGGTGGAACCCGGAGAGATCGCCGAACTCCGAAGTTGCACCACTTTTCCGGAATGGGTGACGTTTACGGAATGCTGAGTGAGTATGCACATTCAAGTGTGAGTTCAAACATAAGGCGACTGGTCGATATTGGGGATGCCGAAGTACGAGCACCTGCGATAGTACCAGTCTATGATGAGCATATTGCAAAAGTGTTCTTTGGGTGCCACGTCCACTTTGTGTTGATAGCGATGCTTGAGCAAGCAAGGCTATGCGAACAATTATTCGACGATCAACTGGTACCCGCCGAGCGTACAGCCATAGTGTTCGTGGGTGACTTGTTAGTCAAAGAAGGTATTGTCGAGTTTCGTGCTGAGCAAGCGTAGAGATACGACTTAACTCCCAACCACTCTGAACGCATAAGCCATCTGCTCTGGCGCATCGGGCTTGAGGGTGATGTGCAGACCGTCACTCTCGCGGCTCCATGACGCCACATAGGCCCCGTTCAGCGCCTCGACACTGGCAATCTCGCCTTCATAGAGCGCGTTCCCGTCTGACAGCGAGGCGATGACCAGCTCGCCATCCGGCATGCCCATGCTGATGGCGTAGAGCGTGTCGCCTTTCGTGGTGAAACGAATATCATCGGCAGTGTAGTCAATATGGTCGAGGAAGTGACCTTCAGAGGTCTGCTCGGTCGGCCCCTCGCCATAGATGAGCCAGGGCCGGGTCCCATAAATTGCTTCGCCATTCACGTTGAGCCAGCTGCCCAGCGCCAGCAGGACGTCGCGCTGATCCTGCGGGATCACGCCGTCGGCGCGCGGCGAGATGTTCAGCAGCAATTGGCCATTTTTCGACACGATATCGATGAAGTCATGTAGCACCCAGTGGGCCGGCTTGATCGTCAGATCGTCGGTATAGGACCAACTGCCCGTGGACAGCGTGTCATCGGTGAGCCATGGGTCGACCGTCAGCTGGTCGCGGCGGCCTTTCTCGAAATCAGGGATCGAAAAAGTGGTCGGCATTGCGGTATTCTTGTGGAACAGGGCGACGTCCTGCTCGCGCGCCGCCGCTGCGTTGAGATAATAGGCTGCGAAGGCGTATTTGGTCTCGTCCGGAATGTTCCTGAGCCAGACATCAAACCAGATCGCATCCGGCTGATACTTGTCGATCACTTCTGTGAGCTTGCCGAGCCAGACCTCCTCCAGCCAGTCCGCTTCGGGCATGTTGCCATAGAGCAGGCGCAAGGCCGGGTCGTCGGAGGCTGGCGGCTGGCCCTCGATCCACGGATAGTGCGAGTCATAATGCGTCACCAGATTGCCTGAGACCGGATTGACGCTGAGACCCTGTTCCAGCGACTGTCCCTTATGCCGTTGCAGGTTCCGGGCATGGTGAAAGGTCGTGATGGTCTTGAGACCGCGCGCCCGCAAGGCCGCTGTCAGCTCACCAGTAATGTCCCTCTGCGGGCCAGTGTCGGCTGCGTTCCAGGGCGTGATATCGCTGTCCCACATGGCATAGCCATCATGGTGTTCGGCAACCAGACCCGCGAAACGCGCCCCGGCAGCGTCAAATAGCTCCGCCCATTCCTCGGCATCGAAATGCTCGCCGGTAAAGAGGGGAATAAAGTCGTGATACCCGAACTCTGATAGCTCACCAAAATTCTCGGTATGCCACTGTTTCAGATCAATATGGTAGCCGCGCCTGCCACCGGCCCAGACCTCTTCCGGCACATCAAAATGCATCCAGCGCGGGTACCATTCATTGACCTTGGCCGGGACTGTGTAGGGGCCCCAATGGAAGTAGATGCCAAGCTTGGCATCGCGGAACCAGTCCGGCGCCGCTTGGTGCTGGATCAGCGAAAGTTCGCTCGCCACGTAGGGTGCGTCACTGGGGTCAGATTGGGTGATCGCCGGGGATGAGGTCTGGTTGAGGGCGCATGCGGTAAGGCCAAGCCCGGCCAGACTGAAAATAAGTGTCTGCAAGAACGGTCGCATCGTCCCTCCCCAGCCAGTTGCATCTGGCTCATATTGTTAACAATATGGGTAGGGCCGCCAAGCCTTGTCGTCAACGCGTGGTGCAAAGGCTAATGCTTCGCCGCGCCGTCCTCATCGCCGAGGCCGTCCCAGAATTTCTTGACCCGGCCCATGAAGCCCTCGCTTTCGGGGTTACAATCAGCGCCTGAGCAGTCGCAGAACTCGCGCAGGATTTCTTTCTGGCGGCTTGTCAGGTTGCGCGGGGTTTCGACAAACATCTCGATATAAAGATCGCCGGTCGAGTGATTACCGCGCAAGGATGGCATGCCCTTGCCGCGCAGACGCAGTTTACGGCCGGTCTGGGCACCTTCGGGAATATTGACACGCTGGCGCGCGCCATCAATCGTCGGCACTTCAATCTCGCCGCCGAGCGCCGCCGTCACCATGGAAACGGGCGTACGGCAATAAAGATTGGGGCCATCACGTTCAAACAGGTCATGCTCGATCACATTGACGAAGATATAAAGATCACCCTTTGGCCCGCCGCGAACACCGGATTCACCCTCGCCTGATAGGCGAATTCGCATACCGGTTTCAACCCCGGCGGGAATCTTGACCGACAGTTTGCGGTCTTCCTGCACCTGGCCTGCGCCGTGGCAGGTCTTACACGGCTTGGAAATCACCTGGCCTTGACCCCCGCAGCGGGCGCAGGTCTGTTCCATGGTGAAAAAACCCTGCGTGGCGCGAACACGTCCGGCTCCACCACACCCGGGGCAGGTTTCAGGGCTGGAGCCGGGTTCGGCGCCTGATCCCTTACATGGTCCGCATGTCACTGCCATGGGCACATTGATTGTGGTGTCCTTGCCGGCAAACGCCTCTTCCAGAGACACATCCATATCATAGCGCAGGTCATTGCCGCGCTGCGGGCCATTGCGGCGACCGCGTCCGAACGGGCTGGCCCCGCCAAACACCTGGCTGAAAATGTTCTCGAAAATATCGCCTGGATCGCCGCCAAACGGATTGCCACCTGCCGCGCCGTCAAAAGCATCATGACCATAACGGTCATAGGCCGCGCGCTTGTCAGGGTCAGACAGGACGGCATAGGCCTCACCGACTTCCTTGAACTGGCGCTCGGCATCGGCATCATCCGGATTCTGGTCCGGGTGGAATTTCATGGCGAGCTTACGATAGGCACTCTTCAAGGCCTTCTCGTCGGCATCTTTTGCGACGCCAAGGACTTCATAATAGTCGCGTTTGCTCATGTCGGTTTTGCCGCTCTCTCACTCTGGAAGCGAAAATGGGGAGGTGCGATCAAGCTTGCAAGGGTTTCATGCGCGCTTTGGCTGTGATTACCCGACCTTTTTCGTGTCGGTTTTGGCGAACACACTGGCCGCGATCTCCTTGGGCACGACCATCAGCGTCTCTGTCAGGGTCCGATCCCAATTGTCGAGCAGATCGCTGGCACGGACACTGCCGGTGCGTTCGGCATGCAGTTCAAGCATCAATCTGAATTGCGCGACATGCTTGTCGTCCATCTCTGCAACCGGATACCAGTCAATCGCATCCGGGTTAGCAACCTTGTTAAACTTGGCCTCAGGGTCCCAGATCCAGGCGAGACCGCCAGTCATGCCAGCGCCGAAATTGTCGCCAACCGGACCGAGAATAGCCACGCGGCCACCCGTCATATATTCGCAGCCATTGGCACCGCAGCCTTCAATCACTGCTTCAGCGCCAGAGTTTCGGACCGCAAAACGTACACCGGCCTGACCAGCTGCGTAGAGTCTGCCAGCGGTTGCGCCGTAGAGACAGGTATTGCCGATAATCGTATTGTCACCCGCCGCAAATGGCGCGCCGGATGGCGGCCGCAGCTGGATGGTCGCGCCGCTGAGGCCCTTGCCGACATAATCATTGGCGTCGCCGATCACATCGAGCAGCAGGCCCTGCACACTGAACGCACCGAGCGACTGTCCAGCGCTGCCGCGCAGGCGAATATGCAGACGCCCCTCTGGCAGGGCTTTTTCACCAAACTTGCGCACAATCGCAGAACTGGAGCGTGCGCCGATCGAGCGCAGCACGTTCTGGACTTCATATTGCAGCTGCATCTTCTCGCCGCGGGCAAAGAAAGGCTCGCCATCGCGCAGGATTTGCGCATCCAGCGTATCAGGGACTTCCTCGCGCCGGTCAGGCTGATAATGCACCGCCTTGTCGGTATCGACCTGAACCAGAAGCGGGTTGAGATCCAGATCATCAAGATGCGGTGCGCCGCGTGACACCTGCGCCAGCAAGTCTGTCCGGCCAATCGCTTCGTCGAGGGAGCTAAGACCGAGGCCAGCCAGAATATGGCGGACATCCTCGGCGATGAAGCTCATCAGATTGACGACTTTGTCGGCCGTGCCAGTGAACTTCTCGCGCAAGGCAGGATCCTGCACACAGACACCGACCGGGCAGGTATTGGAGTGGCACTGCCGCACCATGATACAGCCCATGGCGACCAGCGAGGCCGTGCCGATACCATATTCCTCAGCGCCCAGCATGGCCGCGATGACAATGTCACGACCTGTCCGCAAACCGCCATCGGTCCGTAGCGTGACCTTGTCGCGCAGATTGTTGAGGCTGAGCACCTGATGCGCTTCGGCAAGACCAAGCTCCCAGGGCAGGCCAGCATATTTGATCGAGGTTTGCGGGCTGGCACCGGTGCCGCCAACGCCGCCAGCGATCAGGATGACGTCGGCCTTGGCCTTGGCGACCCCCGCTGCAACTGTGCCAACACCCGACTGCGCAACAAGCTTCACGCAAACCCGGCATTCTGGGTTGATCTGTTTCAGGTCATAGATCAGCTGCGCCAGATCCTCGATCGAATAGATGTCATGATGCGGCGGCGGGCTGATCAGGGTCACGCCCGGCGTTGCATGCCGGTTCTTGGCAATAAACTCTGTGACCTTGAAACCGGGCAGCTGTCCGCCTTCGCCGGGCTTGGCACCCTGTGCGATCTTGATCTCAATCTCGCGGCAATGATTGAGGTATTCCGCCGTGACACCAAACCGGCCAGAGGCAACCTGTTTGACGGCCGAGTTCATATTGTCGCCGTTCGGCAATGGCTTGTAGCGCTCACGCACTTCGCCGCCCTCACCGGAAACCGACTTGGCACCAATCCGGTTCATGGCGACGTTGAGTGTGCCATGCGCTTCCGGGCTCAGCGCGCCAAGCGACATGCCAGGTGTGACAAAGCGTTTGCGGATTTCGTTGACTGACTGGACCTTTTCCAGGGGCTCGGCCGGGCCAGCTGGCTTGAAGTCCATCAGATCGCGGAGCTGAATAGGCTGGGCGCGATTGTTCACCGCCTTCTGGTAGCGATCATACAACTCATACTCGCCGCGATCACAGGCGGCCTGCAACATATGGATCAGATTGCCGTCCAGAGCGTGCGGTTCACTGCTCGCGCGCAGGCGGTAGAAGCCGCCGACCGGCAGCGCAACAACATCCTCGTCAAACGCCATTTCGTGGCGCTTCATCGCATTCTCTTCCAGACCCGCCAGACCAAGGCCTGAAATGCGGCTGGTCAGACCCGGGAAATAATCGGCCACAAGTGCGCGCGACAGGCCCAGTGCCTCGAAATTATAGCCGCCGCGATAGGACGAGATCACCGAAATGCCCATCTTGGACATGATCTTCAAAAGGCCGCCATCAATCGCCTTCTTGTAGTTGAGCACAGCCTGACCAAGCGAGATATCGCCAAGCAGGCCGCGCGCATGCCGGTCAGCCAGGGCATCCTGTGCGAGATAGGCATTGACGCAGGTCGCACCGCACCCGATCAGAACGGCAAAATAATGCGTGTCGACGCACTCCGCCGACCGCACTGTGATCGAGCAGAATGTCCGCAGGCCCTGCGCAACCAAGTGGCTATGCACAGCAGCGGTTGCCAGAATCATCGGGATCGCAACCTGGTCGGGACCCTGCTCTTCGTCGGTGAGTACAATATGTTCACGGCCAGCACGCACGGCCTCTTCGGCTTCCTGGCGAATGCGGGCAAGCGCGGTTTTCAGGGCGCCGCCACTGCCAGTCGCCTTTTCGGCAACAAAAGTGCAGTCGACGCGCTGAACGCCATCGCCGAGAATATCGGACAGTCGATGATACATGCCAGTCGTCAGGACCGGGCTTTCAAGCACGAAGACATCCTGCTGGCGGGCATCCGTCGTCAGTACGTTGCCGAGATTCTTGAACCGGGTTTTCAGGCTCATCACGCGGTCTTCACGCAATGGATCGACAGGCGGGTTTGTCACCTGACTGAAACTCTGGCGGAAGAAATGACTGAGGGGGCGGTAGTTTTCCGACAGGACCGCAACCGGACTGTCATCGCCCATAGATCCAACCGCCTCTTTGGCGTCCTCGGCCATTGGCGCAAGGATCAGCTCGAGTGTTTCAAGCGTAAATCCGGCAACCGTCTGGCGGCGCAGCAGGTCTTCCGTCTGGAACAGGCGCGGCTCATCTCCCGGGCCAACTTCATCATCAAGCTCGCGGACATTGCCAAGCCACTTGTCATACGGATGCTCAGCGGCCAGTTCATCGACGATCTCAGCATGCTCATAGAAGCGACCCTTCTCGAGATCCGCAGCAATCATGCCGCCCGCCTGAACATGCCCGCGGCGAACAACTTCATGTCCGGTCAACGGGCACATGCCGGTCTCTGAGCCAACCGCGAGAATGCCATCACCGGTGAGGGCATAACGAAGGGGGCGCAAGCCGTTGCGATCAAGACCAGCCACTGCCCAACGCCCGTCGTAGGCGCAGATGGCAGCCGGGCCGTCCCAGGGCTCCATCACGGAATTGCAATAGGCATAGAGCGCGGCATGTTTTTCCGGCATGATCGACGCGCGCTTCGACCAGGCTTCAGGAATTAACAGCGCCTTGGTCATCGGCGCGGTGCGGCCCGCCTTGCACAGAATCTCAAACACGGCATCAAGCGAGCCGGAATCCGAAGTGCCCTGCGGCGCGACGGGTTTCACGTCATCAACATGGTCGCCAAACGAGCCGGACACCATCTTGATCTCATGGCTTTTCATCCAGTTGAGATTGCCGCGCAGCGTGTTGATCTCGCCATTATGCGCCAACATACGGAATGGCTGCGCCAACGCCCATTGCGGGAATGTGTTGGTCGAATAACGCTGGTGATAGATCGCAATCGCCGAGACGAAACGCTCATCGCGCAGGTCGAGATAGAAATTGTCGATATCAGCGGCCAGGAACATACCTTTGTAGATTAGCGACTTGTGGCTGAGCGAGCAGATATAGAAGCCCGGTATGCCAGCTTCACGCGCCCGGCGTTCGATCCGGCGACGGCAGATATAGAGCGCGCGCTCCAGTTCCTCGCCTTCGCGGGCGCGCGCATCCCGGAACATGACCTGCTCGATCTCGGGCCGGGTATCCAAGGCCTTTTGGCCAATGACCGAAACATCTACGGGCGGTTGGCGCCAGCCATAAATATAGAATCCGAAATGCAGGATTTCAGTCTCGACAATCGCGCGCGCCGCTTCCTGTTGGCCAAGGTCGGTACGCGGCAGGAAAATCTGACCGACACAGATGGCGTCATCTGTTGGAACATGACCCGCGCGTTCAACCTGCTCGCGGAAGAAATCCTGCGGTACTTCGATACGGATACCTGCGCCATCGCCGGTCTTACCGTCAGCATCGACAGCGCCGCGGTGCCAGACATTTTTCAGGGCCTTGATGCCCATCTCGACAATCTCGCGGCGCGGCTTGCCATCAAGCGCTGCGACAAGACCAACACCGCAAGCGTCTTTCTCGTGCGCCGGATCATAGGCGTTGGCTTCGATTAGTCGGTCACGCTGTTCCAGGTATTTTGCGATTGTGTCAGTCATTCTGCTGCTCCTGCAGGCGGGCAAAGACTTCTGCGCCGGTCAGGCGCGGAACATCTCCGGCAAAATCGTAATAATCAGGCTTGTGGTCGATGAAGATGTGCTCTTCGATAGGCTCCAGATCACTGGTGTCATCGAGGCTACCCGCCGTGACAATCGTGATCTTGTGGTCCTGTTTGAGACGCCAGAACAGAGTTGACCCACACTTAGAACAAGACCCCCGCTCGCCCCAGTCGGAACTGTCATACCAGTTAACGTCGCCCGTCTTGATCGTCAGACCATCAGAAAATTGCAGCCCCATGAACGGCCCGCCCGTCCAGCGCACGCAATCGCTGCAATGGCAAAGATGTACCCGGCCGCGCTCGCCTTGCCCCTCATAAGTAACAGCACCGCATAGACAATGTCCCGTCATCTCACTCATTGCGCTGCCACCTTCTGATTTCGCGCAGCCTCGCGCATCGCCAGATGCATCTGTTCGGCGGCGTCGCGGCCATCCCGGATGGCCCAGACGACAAGCGAGGCACCGCGCACAATGTCGCCAGCGGCATAGACACCCGGTAAGCTGGTTTGCATAGTCTTGAAGTCGACCCTTACCGCGCCCCACCGATTGACGGTCAGGGCAGTCTCATCAAACAGAGCAGGCAAGTCTTCGGGATCAAAACCAAGCGCCTTGATCACCATATCGGCCTTCAGGTCAAAGGTCTCATCCGTCTTCTCCGGCGACTGACGACCCGACGCATCGGGCGCGCCCAGCTTCATGCGGCGGACCTTCACGCCCTTTACTGCGTTCGCCTTGGTCTCCAGCACAGCTTCCGGGCCGGAGAGCCACTCGAATTTGACGCCCTCCTCTTCGGCATTGGCAACCTCGCGCTGCGAGCCCGGCATATTGGCGCGGTCGCGGCGATAGAGGCAGGTGACCGATTTTGCACCCTGACGGATGGCGGTACGGACACAGTCCATCGCTGTGTCGCCGCCGCCAATGACAATCACACGCTTGCCCTCAGCATTGAGCGTGCCTTCATCATAGGCCTCAACCTCGTCGCCAAAGCCTTTTCGGTTGGACGCGGTCAGATATTCCAGCGCCGGGTAAACTCCGCTCGCGCCAATACCGGGCAGTTTCAGATCGCGCGCCTTGTAAACACCTGTCGCGATCAAAACGGTATCATGTTCGCGGCGCAGCTGCTCGAGCGAGATATCCGGCCCAATATCGGTATTGAACCTGAACGTGATGCCACTGTCTTCGAGACGCTTGATGCGGCGCTCTACAATATGCTTTTCCAGCTTGAAACCCGGTATGCCGTAAACCAGCAGGCCGCCGCCGCGATCATAGCGATCATAGACGGTGACCTGATAGCCTTTGCGGCGGAGCTCTTCGGCAGCGGCAAGACCGCCGGGCCCTGCACCGATAATGCCTGCTGACTGTTCCCGCTCACGGACCGGCTTAACCGGCTTGATCCAACCCTTCTTCCAGGCCGTATCGGTGATGTAGCGCTCGACCGAGCCAATCGTCACCGTGCCATGCCCCGACTGCTCAATCGTGCAGATGCCCTCGCAAAGGCGGTCCTGCGGGCAAATCCTTCCGCAGATTTCCGGCATGTTATTGGTTGCAGACGAGACGGCATAGGCTTCCTCAAGCCGGTCTTCGGCGGCCAGTTTCAGCCAGTCGGGAATATTGTTCTGCAAGGGGCAGCCTTGCTGGCAGAAAGGCACACCGCACTGTGAGCAGCGAGCCGATTGTGCTTTCGCGGCTTTGGCAGAATAATCGCCGTAAATCTCATTGAAGTCAGCGACGCGCGTCTTGGCCGCACGCTTTTTGGGCATGGAGCGTTCAACAGAGATGAATTGCAGCATTTTCTGCGCCATTACGGCCTCCAATCAGGTAATACGCCCTTATGATCACAAGAATGAGCTGCCGCAAGGGAGAATCTTGCCTATTAATATCACAATGATATTGAATATTGAATGAGATATCCGGAAATTCCATACCTCGTCGAATGCGAGAAGTATATAAATATCATATTGATACTTTAATACTGATCTATCTATTCCAGCGAACTCTGCCAAAACGGGACAGTCCGAGATAAAGCAAGTGATACGGAACCCGTCATGTCCCTGCTTCAACTTATCATCATTTCCCTGATCCAGGGCATTACCGAATGGCTGCCAATTTCCTCGTCCGGCCATGTCCTGCTCGCCGCAGATTATTTCGCGCTGGAGGGCCGCGACGAATACCTGATCAATGCGATGGCGCATATTGGTACGCTCTTCGCGGTTCTGGCCTATTTCTGGAGGGATTTCACCAAAGCCGTCTTGGGTAGTTTCGAGCTTGTGTCTGCACCACTGTCTGGGCGCGAACTCAGCGCAGGTGGGCGCCTGGCGCTACATATCCTTGCATCACTGCCGATTGCTCTGGTGGTGATGGTCGCCTATGAATTCCTGCTGCCGGACACGGCGAAGGACGCCATGCGGTCAGTCTGGGTGGTGGGCGCAACATCGATAATATTTGGCCTCGCCCTATGGTGGGCCGATGTCAAAGGCAGCACGCGCAGACAAGACAGTGATCGGCAAATCCGTGATGCCTTGCTAATTGGCGCAACCCAGGCCGTTGCCGCACTGCTGCCGGGCACCAGCCGGTCAGGCATTACCATGACCGCTGCCCGCGCGCTTGGCTTTGGACGAACGGAGGCCGCGCGCTTCTCCATGCTGATCGGCGCGCCGCTTCTCGCTGCCGTTGGTGCCTATGCTTTCCTGAAACTGGCAGGCGCAGAAACGAGTGAGGGTATAGCGACGCTAAACGATGGTTTGATTGTGGCCGGCCTGTCTTTCATCTCCGGGTTTCTATCGATCTGGGCGCTGATGGCCGTGCTGAAGCGGATGAGCTTTCTGCCCTTTGTGGTCTACCGCGTGGTGCTGGGCCTTGTCCTGCTGATAGGCGCCCCCTTTATTGGCCTGATCTGACGGCGGATCGGTTGTCTTGACACTTTTTCAGTGGCGTCTTGGCAGGAAATCTCTTTTATTATTGAGCGTCGAGTGAAGACTGGGGCCTGTTGGTCTTGCCACCACAAGAAAGTTCATGACGCGCCGCAACCGAAAAAAGAGTGAAACGCTGGATATCCGCCTGCCCTATGAGCAGAAGCGGGACTTCATGCAGGCGACTCAAAAACAAGGGGAAACCGCCTCAAAGGCGCTTCGCCGGTTCATCGCGGACTATATCGAAGAGGCAAGACTGGCTGAGATACCTAACCCGGTTCAGGAGATAACCATGACCCTTGCTCGCCACCGCCTCAAAACCCTTGCCACCGCTGCCAGTGCAGCTTTAGGCGTGTTCGCCTTCACTGCCCTGCCCTCGGCGGCCGATGCCTCGCCATTTGATCGCCTCGACAAGAACAAGGACGGCGTTCTGAGTACGGGCGAATTTTTGATAGACGACGATGCCGACATCATCGAACACCTGGACAGTGACGGCTCTGGCGATGTCAGCCGCGAGGAGCTTGAGGCCGCAGGAAACCGCATCGTCATCAAAAAGACCAATGATGATCAAGACGGTGACAAGAAGATCGTCAAAAAACAGGTCAAAGTGATTGAGTTCCGTGATGGCGACGAGGCCTCAATCGGTGAGGAAATCGAAAAGCGGGTGGTGATCAAACGCACGGGCGGCGAGGAACTCTCTCAGGAAGAAATGGACGCCCTGATCGAAGATGCGCTGGCTGAAGCAGGCATTGAGGGCGAAGTCGACATCAGGATCGAAGTCGACGAGATCACGAAAGACGAAGACTAACTAACCCGCTTCCGGTTTCTGGTGGTACTGCCCGTACGGGCGGAACCGCCAGAGATAAGTCGGGACAATCGCCTCGACACTCTCACGCTCGGTGACGCCAAGGTCAGCAAGGGTCAACGCGCCATCAGCGACGATATTGTCATCCTTGAGCATATCGACCTGGTTGCCGGTAATCGGCGGGCCACCAAACAGCCCCAGCGACAGCGGCGGCATGTACCGCCAAAGCGCGCCCATGGTCAGGCCCATCGGCTTGGCAATGAAGAAAGGCAGCGGCAACGCAAACCGTGTCCGGTCAATTGTCTTGCTGATATAGGCGTAAATATCCTTGAAACTATAGGTGGCCGGGCCGCCCAATTCATAGGTCTTGCCGGCCGCTTCATCGCGCGTGACAGCCGCCGCAATCGCGTCGGCCACATCACCGGCATAGACAGGTTGCACCCTGGTCTTGCCGCCGCCAATGGCTGGCAGAAACGGGAAGACCGTCGATAGAGGGTGCGATGCCAGGCTGGCAAAACGGTTAAAGAACGCATCTTCCGGCCCGAACACAATCGAAGGGCGAAGGATCACAGCGCCCGGAACGACTTCGCGCACGGCGATCTCGGCCTCGCCCTTGGTGCGGGCATAGTCAGCGGTAGCACCCGGATCCGCCCCAATAGCTGACATATGCACGAGGCGCGAAATGCCAGCCTTGGCGCAGGCCTCAGCGACATTAACCGCGCCTTCGCGCTGCGCCGCTTCGAAATTCTGCGCGCCCTTCTCATACAGGATGCCAACCAGATTCACGACCGCATCGGCGCCGTCCAGAGCGGCCTCGACCGACTTCTTGTTGCGAATATTGGCCTGGACAATATCGACCCATCCTGGCGCACCGGCCAGACGTACGTCACCTGCAAGATGTGGTCGGCGCACTGCAATGCGCACCCGGTAGCCCTGTTTGACCAGTGCTCGCGCCGCATAGCGTCCGATAAAACCGGAGCCGCCAAATACAGTGACAAGACCTTTTGACATGAATGAGCCTCCGCGTCAGGCGATGCAATCTGAATGAGCGGCTTTCACCATGGCTCGCTTTGCTTGTCCATGCGGTTTATCGCTCGCTGCATCGGCAACGAGATGGCTAGAACACCTCAGCGCATGTATCGGCAACAGATATCTCGGTCTGAACCTGGCACTTCACGCTCGCGGGGTCATTTGTGCAGGCATCTGTGCTGGATGAGATTTCCAGAAAACTCGCCGCTATTGCAACCGCGCTCCAATAGGCCTTTTGCGCCGCATCGACCTCGCTATTCTCAGGGCTGGTTGCCAGAAGATTGCCTTTCGCCGATCTCAATTCACATGTCTTGCGCAAGGCGAGTTGGGCAAAATTGGTTTGGTTATTCTCAGCCTCATTCAGTCGCGCAGCTTCGACAGCGTAAGTCGGCCATGCCTCATCGACCTGTTTGGCGAAACCAGCTGCGGCGACACTCGCATTCGCCCAGTTTTTATCATTCACTGCCAGCTGCATCGCATATACCGATTTCGATGTGTCGTTCAGCGTGCGCGCGCCAAGCGCCACACCGCAATAATTGTCCTGCCGGATGCTTGATTGCGGTTTGAGGCAAGCCTCGATGACATCGTCGGAATAAGTCAAGGTCTTGCTGGCCGCGACAACATACGCGTCCTGCGCCAGCCCGGGAACAGACATCAGCGTCTCAGCCGCCTTCATAGCGGCCACGGTCCAGGTATAGTTCAGTTGCGGTTTCGCACCCGTCGCCGCCATTTGCTCCTCTGCCGTCGCCAGATTGGCGTTGAGGGTTTCTATCGCACCGGAATTATCGGAGGCGGCGCTCAGGCCTCTCTCGGCCCCCGCAATACTGTTCAGCACGTCCTGGGGTTTGGGAGCGGTTTCGCATGACGCCAGAATAAGGCCTCCCAGCGATATGATGGCAATCCGGCTCAAATGTTTCATCCCTCAGCTCCTTGGGGTGGTACAGGTTGGTAATAGATCTCGGATGATCCCGGTGACGCGCCATTGGCGACCAGGTCGGCGTCAGATTGATCGAAGGCCGCAAACGGCTGCGCGGCCTGGCCTTTGTGCATGGATGCGACAACATTCAGGATCATGTCCTCGGAAACATCGAATTGCCCGGTTGAGACGACATCACTGAGGAACCAGCGGAACGCATAGATCCAGTCCTGCGAGGACAAGGTCTGGGTGCCGCCGCCAGCCGCGAGAGTGTTCAACTGGTCGATAAAATCACTCAGCGCCTGTTGGCCGGTTTCGGTCGCCAGCTGCCGCGCATGCGATGCAGCGAGGTCCAGCGTCGACATCAGGGCCTGCGCGAGGGTTCGACCGAACAATATCTGGCCCGACTGACGTGCAAGCGGTGCCGTGCCATCGGCCTGCGCTGACAGGCTCGCCTGCGCACTGCTCAGCACTTGCTTGATCAGGGTCACAGCCAGGAAGTCCTCTGGATCACTGGCATCAAGACTGAACAGCGTCTCGGGATTTTCCATGGCCAGTGCAACGGCATGGGCGGACACACGCTGCCAATCAGCACGGCTGACCAGGCTGGCATGCTCGCTGGCAATGAATGTCGCAACGCCGCGCGCAATGCTGAGCACTTCTGGATTGACATCATCACCCAAGATCATGCCAGGCGTTTGCGCGACTTGATCTGCGACCAGGCCAACCAGGTCGAGAATGAACCCCTGCTCTGCTGGCACCGCCAGAATCGACATATCGATGCCATTTGCTTCAAACCGCGAAATCATCTGCTCAGCGATATGGTTGAGGATCTTGATCTGAACCAGCGCCCATGGCTTGTCACTCGCTGCCACACGCTCCGACATTTCGGCGCTGAGCGCTGCGCGCGCCTCACTGACAAGATAGACCCGCGCGTGGCGGCGCGTCATCTCCATACCCATCTCGAAGATGGACTGGGCCAATTTGGGGTTTTTCCTGCCGACGGTTAGCGATTCCATCAGTCCGGTCAGAAATTCCTGGCCAAACTCGACATGTTGGCCGGTGCCCCGCACAAAGGCTTGCGGCGAGGCGGCAACTGCGCCGAGAACGCTGGGATAGGCGCGGGCAAAAAAAGCCGGCGTGATAATTGCGCCCAGTCCCCCACCGTCACTCACTTGCGACACCAGGCTCTCGAACAGCGCGTCGGTGACGATACCGGCAGCGCTTTCTTTTTCCGGGTAATCCTCGTCGAAAATTTCGCGGCGATGCGTGTGCAGTGTCTGGATGACACCAATCCCGACAGGACCACGCAGCGTATCGCGTATCTTGATAAGCCTTTGGGTTGCATTGAGGTCAAGGCCGGCATTTTCGGCGTTCAGCTCGCGCAGCGGGCTAACCGCCGCCTGGACCAGAGCCTGCACCGATTGCTTGTCAGAAAACAGCTCCGGGCGGGTCTCGGCGATCTCGAGACTGGTCGAAAGCAAGGCCTCTGCGATACGCTTGCCCGCCCCCGCAGTGAAAGCTGTCTCGGTGATCTGCAACCGGTTGCGAGCAATGTGGCTCGACAGGCCATCGGTAATCGCGCCGACAATATTCTCTGCCTGTCCGCGCAGGCCAAGCCTGTGCGAATAGGCGCCGACAAAGCCGAGGGCGACCTCGCTCATGCTCAGGATCAGTTTGACCCGGTCTCGCCGCTTGCCATCCCCTGCCTGCCAGCTTGTGAGGACGCCCGCAGCCTGGAACGGGCGAATATCAATATCGGTATTCGCGCCAGGAAAGGTTTGCCGCAAGGTTTCAATAAGTTCGAGCTGCAGTTCCTGCGGCGCCTCAATATCGATGATGCGGAGGCCCGTATCTTCAAACTCCTTGATCGCGCCCGCATAGTGGCTCAGCAAGTGATTGTGCGGCTGGTCAGCACCCCAGTTTCGGGCATCGGTCAGTTTTTGCTGGGCAAATGCCCAAGGGCTTTGTTCAGGAAGTTCAGAGAAGTAGTTTTCCAGAGAAACACGGCTTGCCCGGTCCTCGGAAATCTCGCGCGCCGTTTCAAGCAGGCTGAAAGCTGCTTTGACGGCAAACATTACGCCGGTCACTCCCGTCAAAACTTTTCTCCCTCACTCTACCCGAGCATCCGTTACGTCTGTTCTGACTCCGGCGGTCTCACACCACTTCGCTTACCGCGCGGTGCTTCATCCAACGTCCCGATGGCATCGGCTGCCGCTTCATCCGCGGTGACCAGAACCTTGCCCTTGTTGATGACCGTCAGGAAACCGCGCTCCAGGTCTTCAGGATCACTGGATCCTGCCGGGCGCACTTGCGATGCTGTGACCATGACCGGTCCGGCTGGCGAGTTGGCGGGTGTTGCCATAGTCGCGCGGGCCGCCGGGATCGCCATGGATGACAGGCGGCCAAATATCTTGAACCAGAACGGTGCTCCAAGCCCCAGCAAGCCGCCGGCCACGACAATACCTAGCGCCCATAACAGGAATGATTGCAGGTTGCGGCCGATCGCGCCGATCCGGTTGCCGCGATACTGCAACCAGTATCCGGCCGATTCCATCCAGCCTTCAGGCTGAGCATTGTTCGCCGATAGATATTCACCGAACGTCTGTGACCAGGTCAGGTTTACCGTTTGCTGGCGCGACTTACCGCACCGCGAGTCGAAATACTCGTCTGCGACAATCGCTTCCTTCGGGGCATTTGCGGCAATGACGGAAGCATCGTTGGAGGCTGTATGCGAATAGCCTTCGCAATGCGGGAACATCTTGCGCCCAATCGGAATACCTAGCGCCCGAAGATCACCTGCAGCCTGCTGAATGGCTGGGGTCATCAGCGAACTCGATTCCATCTGGCTTTCATCGCCGCCAGCAACTTTTTGCACCAAATTGAGCTTTTCCTGGTCCATGGCCAGCGTCAGCCGGGACGACAGCGCGGCATTGGTGGAAAGCTCTTTATAGACGGTGATCGCATCAAAATTGATGAACACAGCCACGACCATACCAACAATGACAGAGATCAGCTTGGCGCGTGAGCGAAAATACGCCGATTGCGTCTCGCCGAGCCGCTCATACTGGTACGCCGCCGTGGTCAATGCGCCGCGCAAACGGTCCGGACGGTGGCGCGCCAGCGCCGCGCCCTCTTTTGTCTCTGCAAGGCTTTCGATGAATTGCAGCGTCGTGAGATTGGTCCGGCGCGATGCGAATATGTGACCGATCAAGGGCCATTTCCGGATGTACCAGAATTTCAGGCTTTCAGACGGGGTGCGCCGCGTGATCGAGTCCGCAAACTGCTTGGCGTTATTCGATGGCGCCTTGGAAGTCGTATCGGCTTTTGCCTGCGCAGAGGCCGTCATATCGTCCGGCTGTAGGGTCGTCAGCGTCTGGTCGTAAAACGCGCGCAACATCTCATTCATACCGGCACTGCGCAACGCCAATACCTTCTGCAATCCCTCTACAATCACTGTCACAACAGTGGAGTAGACGGTGACGATAGCCGCGAACGCTGCAAGCGCTAAGAGGAAGGACATTGACAAAGTCCCCTGTTGACAGTGACGATACTCAAGCAGGTTTTTAGTTAATTGCAAATAGGCAAGGTACGGGTGAGGCAGATGCAGTATCTGAAAGTTACCGCCAATAGCGGCCTGAAAATCCGCGAACTTCCAACTGGCGGCAGCAAAGTGCTGGAGGCGATGCCATCCGGGATGCATGTGCGCCGACTGGACGACCGCCTGTGGAATGGCGACTGGTATCGAATCTTTGCAGAATTTTCCGACCGTTATAGCGTTGCGGGCTATTCCCACCGCAAATTCCTGATCCCGGTTGGCGCCGAAGCCGAGACCACGCAGCCAGAGCCGCAACCTGCACCGCCCACAGAACCAGCACCCGCGCCAAAGAATGTGTTCCGGGTCAATGCCAGCAGCCTTAGACTACGCGAAAAACCGAACACCAACAGCAAAATCCTGATGGACATGGTCAAGGACACGATGGTGACCAAGCTTGAAGATGCCAGTGAGCTGGGCTGGTGGAAAGTCTCGACCAATGCCGGTTCGCTCATCGAAGAAGGATATGCGGCGGCCAAATTTCTCGCCCCCCTCAATCCGGAGCCAGCCAGCAATACCAGCCTGTCCATGCTGAGCGATATTGCAGAAGCAATTGGACGGGTTCAGCGGTTTGTCGGCGACTATGCCGCTGCCTTGGACGAGGGCCTGTTGCGCAAGCTCAACGAAGTCGTGGCGCAATATCAAATCAGCGCCAATCCGCGCCGCTTCGCGCATTTCATGGCCCAATTGGCGCATGAGTCAGCCCATTTCACCCGCCTAGAAGAGAACCTGTTTTACAGCACCGAAGGGCTGATGCGGGTGTTCCGCAGTAAGTTCAAGGATGAGCAGGAAGCGGCACAGTTCGCCAAACAGCCTGAGAAAATTGCCAACCGTGTCTATGCCAATCGAATTGGAAACGGTGACGAAGCATCGGGTGACGGTTATCGCTACCGCGGGCGCGGCTTCATTCAACTGACTGGACGCGCGAACTATCGTGAGATCGGGCGCCGCATTGGCATGGATCTGGAGAACAATCCCGATCTTGTAGCCTCTGATCCGGCGATCGCCCTGACCGTTGCCGCTGACTATTGGGATAGCCGCAATATCAATCCTGTGGCCGATCAGGATGACGTGCATGAAGTCACCCGCCTGATCAATGGCGGCCAGAACGGAATTCAGGACCGCAAAACCTTGCTGGCGCTGGCAAAATCAATCTGGGGCGGCTGAGACATTCATGAGAAAAGTCCAATTCCTCGAGCATGCCACTTTGGCAAAATTGGGCAGCTTCCTGAGGCTGGATCGCTACAAGGTCATCCATCCGAAATTCAATCCGGGCGAAATGAGCGAGGAATTGACCCTGGTCAATGTCCATCGCGGCGATGCCGTGGCTGGCCTGTTGCACATTGTCAGAGGAACCGAACAAGCCATCCTTCTGGTTGAGCAGTTTCGTATGCCGACATTGATCAGCGCTGATACCGGATTGCCGGACCTTGATACGGTCAATGACGAGGAAGAACATGCTGGCCGCATGCTCGAACTGATGGCGGGTATGCAGAAACCCGGCGAACCCTGGCTGGAAGCCTTTCGCCGCGAATGTTTGGAAGAGACCGACCTCGATCCCGACCATGTCGATTACATCGCTTCCTTCTACCCCTCTCCGGGTGCCTGTTCTGAGCAAATCCATCTCTATTATGGCCGGTTCGACTGGCCTGACGATTGGGAATGGCCGGAAACCGAAGCCGACGATCAGCGCGGGCGCGGGGTCGAAACTGAGGACATTCGCCGACATTTTGTCACGCCGACTCAGTTTCTTGAAATGATTGAGCGGGGTGACCTGAAAGACAGCAAATGCCTTGCGGCCGCTGAATGGATGCGCCGCCCAAAACACGCAAAAGAAATATTCGGTTTAGACGATTCGACTTGACGGCAGAAACGCCGAGGAGAGTAGATTATGGCAGGTGGCGGACAGAAATCAGCAGGACAGTGCGTGGTTGTAACCACGCGGGATGGCCCGCTTGGCCTGCACATTGAAACACTGCTCGACGCGCTGAAAAAGCAGCGCGGTGATCACGGTCGGCTATCCATGGATTTTGCCTATCTGGAAGACATTTTCAACGATCAGTATACGCCCGAGGATGAGCAACGCTACGCGCAATTGATCCACCATCTGGTGCACGCGCAACTCGCCATTATCGATCTCAGTTTCTCGTCGGCCTCATTCTACGTGCTGGGCATTCGCCAGACCCTGTCAAACTCACCAACGATCATGCTGGCCGGGGATGACGGCATCCCGACTCTCGCCAATGCACGGTTCACCGAACCAACGCGCAATTATATCAATGTTTCGAAAGACGGCTGGCTTGATGCGGCACTTGAGCAGACCGCCTGCATCAATACATTGCAGCTCGCAGCGTATCAGAATGACCTGCGCGCATCGGGCGCGTTCAACGTCACCGCGCTGGAAAATCCATTCGGGGGCTCTCGTCTGCACCCAAGACAGTGGCAACTGAACGCTAGCGGCAATCCGAAACAGAAGACAACCGGCCCGCGCATTGTGATCTGGGAGCACCAGATTCAGAAAGCGAAGGGGTTTGATGTCTGGGTCAATTCGGAAAACACATTCATGGAAATGGCGCGGTTCTGGGACAAGTCCGTCTCGGCTCAAATCCGCAAACTCGGTTCGGTACGCCGCGGACCTTTGAAAGAAGACCGCTATAAGGATGCTCTCGGCCTGGCTCTGGCTGAGCAAATGGGAACCCGCTCCACTGTCGATGTCGGTACAGTCTTCATCACACCCACAGACCCAGCCAGTATGCTGAACTGCGAAACAGGGGGCGGCAATGGCGTCAAATATGTCGCCCATGCGGCTGCTGTTGTGCCGAACCGGAATGGCCCCGGCTTCTCTTCCGGCGGCGAGATTGATACCTGCATCCGCACCGTGTTCAGAGAGATGCACAAAATCCGCAGACGGGATAAAGGCGCCCAGCTGAACTCTGTTTTGTTTCCCTTGATCGGTTCCGGTGATGGCGGCGCGCATCCCTCCTTTGTGGCACACCAGATGGTCGCCAGCTTGCAACGGATAATTGCTACTAATGCCAAACACCCCAGCAAGGATTTAGGTCTAGGCGCGATTAAACAGATTGGCCTGATCGCTTATCAGCCTTCACATCTGGAATTCATTGCCCGCGAGCTGAAAAATTATGACTTCGTAGAGGTCGACTCCGGGAGCGAGGACGATGCTTAACAAGGCCGTCGACCTCATGCGGCAAGTCATGCCGTCAGACGGCGAGCTGAAACTGCTGAACAGGTTCCAGTATCGCGCCCTCAAGCCGACCTGGCCGGTTGCGTTTTCGCTGCTTTTCCTGAGCCTTGCCTTCCTTGTTCCGGACCAGGGCCGCGCAATTATCAAGTACACCATCAACAAGGTTGACTTGAACATGGGCACCCCGCTCAGGGATATTTTCGAGACCCTGTTCACCATTGGATTCTTTATCGTTCATGGCGTCGCCATGATGTATACCGCCTTCATGCTGAGTGCGGTCACGCGGCGCAGTCAGATTGATTCCCAGACAGACAATCCAGGCTCTGCGCGCAGCGATCCGGTTGACCCGAGCATCACGCTTCGTTTGCGCTACGCCTATATTTGCGGGGTCTTCCTGCCCCTGCAATTCATGCTGATGGCGCTTTGGTTCCGTTATGGCCTGCTCGACCCGGAATTCTGGGCTGTCGTAGCCATCGGCGTGGTCATCGGGGTCGCCTGCACCGCGATTGCTGCAAGGCTTTACAGGCCTGTCTCAAGGCGGCTTGCGCTCTATAGCCGGCAGCAGGACCGTCCGGGCCTCGGCGACAATATCAGATATTCTTGCCTCAGCACGTTGCAGTTCTGCTTCACGCCGGAGCACCGCAAGGCCCAAGCCGCGATTGTCGGACTATTCGCGGTCCTGACCATCCTGTTGTTTTTGCCGGACATGAAGAAACTTGTTGGCGTGGATGTCCAAACTGACGGCGCCGACCTTGCGATCCAGTTCGTAATCGGAGCCTGGATGTTCTTTGTCAGCTTCATCTGCCTGCACCTGATCTATCGCTATTACAAGGACCGTGTCGTCAAGCTGCACTACGGACATACCGCGCGCTATATCATTATTGATCCGACGATTGACGCCAGCTTCCGCTGGATCAGACGCGTCGGCATTATCGCCATTCCCTTCGTGTTCTGGATTCCAGATTTTGTCGACTTCCTGGGCCCGCTTGGCGTTGGCCTCTTCGGAACCTTGTGGGTGACCTTGTTCTTTTCCGGCTTGGTCGAAAGCTCGGCCCGTCATGCGCGCGCCAACTCGCTTTCCGAGGTTCGGCGCGAGCAGCAGAGTTTTTCCCTGAAGTCCTGGTTCTTTCTCACCCTTGTCGGATTGCTTTTCATCGACCTTCTGATTGCATCGGCCGAGAACCTGCTTTTCGACAAGCGGTTCTCGATTGATATGTTGATCTTCGTGATGCTGCTTGGCGCGTTCATCTTGCACAAGCGTATCTGGCCGGACAAGAGCGACTTCAGACTGGCAGTCAATCGGCTGCCATCATCGTCTGTCCTGGCTCCCATTCTGCTGCTCGGTCTTGGCGAAGCCCACCACATCCATCGCCTTGACGTCGGTCCAGCGACAGCGCCAGTTCCGGTCTTGTCTATCGATGATCATGCCAAGGCATGGCTGGCGGCACGCGAAGTCGACAACAAACCAATCCCGGCAATTGTCGTTCTTGCAGAGGGCGGCGGCATCCGTGCCGGAGCCCATGCCGGCTATTATCTATCCGCGCTGGATGATAAATTGCGACATACCTGCGGTCTTCATGAGGAAACACAAAATGGGGCTCGCGAAAATAAAGATCGTCTCAAAGAGGAGGGGCTGGAAGTGCTTTGTCGGCACGGTGCCGACACACAGCTTCTCGACCATGTCTATTCAATCAACGGTGTCTCAGGCGGCTCGGTTGGGTCTGCGGTCTATCTCGCCGCTGTCAAAGACGAGCTCAGTCACGGCCTCTCGATCCAGCATCGTCAGGACATCATCGATGCCACGCTCAGTGCTGACTATCTCGCGCCGCTCTTTGCCGGCCTGTTCGGCAGCGACATGTTGACGACAATCGTCCCGGCCCAACTTCTGGATCGAACCCATGGTCTGTTTGCCGGACGCGAAAGCACTGACGGGGTGAGCGCAAAATTTGAGCGCGGCATTTTTGATCGCGCTGATTTCTTTGAAAACCGCCTCGCCAGCATCTTCGACAATGCTCTGAGATCATCTCTACAAAGTCAGCAAGACCAAACACAAAATGTTGCCGCGGGGTGCGCAAGCGCGGATGGTGTTCGAACCCTCGACCAGAGCCTTGAACTGGTCGCACATTGCGCTGTCCAGGATCGCGGTGATGATGATCCCGGTCCGATGGTCTTTTTCTCGACATTCTATGAAACCGGCGGTTACCAAATGACCACGGCCAATGTCGATATAACCAATCTCGATGATAATAATGATGCACAAGCCATCGGGGAATATGACTGCGGGTCGGTCCCGGTCGTGCAACAATTATTGCAGCGCAAAGATCCGCGAGACCGCGATGCTACGCCGACTTGTGACAAGCGAACCCAGACGTTGCCTCTGTCCACAGCGGCCCACCTTTCAGCCAGATTCCCTGTCTCAAACCCAACCGGGGTTATCGAAACCAGGAACGAGGACGGCAAGTGGAAACGGCACTATTTTGTTGATGGTGGCTATATGGATAATTCCGGCTCATTGACCGCGATACAAGCGCTTGAGGCATTGCGTGAGGCTGCCAATGGTAACGGAAAAGATGAGAAAGGGTACAGGGTCAATGTCATCGTGATACACCTCTATGCGCTGGGAATCCCGGAAGACCCAGCCGGAGCACCCGGTGATGATATTCAACTCAGAAACACTGACAAAAGGGCAACCAAGCAAAACGAGTTTACCAGCATTCCGTCGGCCGTGTTTAAAGCTCGCGGCGCGGCAAGCCGGGCGCCAATACGCCTGCTCTGCAACAGCCTTCTGGACCGCAATTTGAAGAACAGTTCCCAAAGATGCGATGAGATCTTCGCGCGGCGCAAGGCGACAGCTCTGGATGCCAACACGTTTTTCACAACCAAGAATTTCGAAGACTTCAAAAAAGAAAACTGGCCATGCCCCGCCGATCCGGCCCGGATCACGCGTATTCCGCTTCGCGAGCTTGTTGGGTCTGAACCGCAAGCAATTACGGCTGAGCTGACAAACCTTGATCAAGCAGCACCTGCAGATTCGCCTGAACCCGGCAGTGCGCCGGAACCGGACGCTTCGGCCCAAACAGCTCAGGCTGCCGAGCCAAAGCTCGATACTGGTCTTGTCGCCGCGTCCTGGATCCCGGCCCCGTTGGAAGTGGCCAAAAGCGACAGCCAGGACAATGCGATCACGGCACTGCTCGGCTGGACGCTGCTGGAAGAAACAACCACCAATATGAAAAAAGTCATGCCGGGCGCTGCCGACTATACACTCACCCAGCTCGCAGAGGCGGTCGACGGCGTAGATGGCATGGCATCACGGTGCGCCCCACCAAAACCCGCAACTGATAACTAAAGAATGCGATCAAGCCAGTTTTCTGATAAGTTCAGTCTTGCAAATTCCGTCCACCCAGAAGGGGATGATAATGGGAAAAGAAAAGCATCTCAGCCGTTACGAACTGCATGGCCGGTGGGGCGATTATGAGCACCAGTTCTTCATCTC
>CAYGKE010000037.1:0-24606 GCA_964350465.1 uncultured Hyphomonas sp. | reverse complement strand
AATGGAAACCAACCCATAAAGTGATTTGCGGGGTTTTCACACAGGCTCGACCCAAAGCTGCCGTTAGGAAATCAATCGCTTATGTCCGCTTCCGGGAAAGTCAGCCGCTCGAAGCGTGAGCATCGCGTTCGGTGCTGACATTGCCATTTGCTGCAACAGGACTTACCTCTCTGGCATGTTGCAGTTTCTGACCCCTGTCCTTTGGGTATTTGTGACGCTCGTGTTCGGTCTGGACGCGGTTGCGCAGCCTTGCGATCTGCGGATGCAGGTCGAAGCAGAGCAGACATCCATGAGTGACATGCCGTGCCATGAGGGTGTGACGATGGCGTCAGAGATGGACATGCCGGATGCACCGGACCATCAGAAAGATACATGTTGTTGCGCGGCACTGCTGACCAACGCAGTGACCTTCGAGCGTATAGAAGTCCAGCAGCCGTCTATGGGAATTTCCGTCTGGTCTGCACCGCTGCCGGACAATGCCTACAGTGTTTCAATTGAGTATGAGCCGCCGCCGCCAAGGGCCTGATCCACGTCTTCAGGATCAACTCAACTTGGATAATCAATATGAAAATAGGATATGCCGCTTTAGGTGCGGTGTCGGCTGCCGCGATGGCCGCTGGCAATGCCGAAGCGCGACCGGTTTCGTATCCCGGCGGTTGGACATGGATGCAGATGAATAATGGCGACTATGCCTCCATTCATGCGCATTACTCACCAACTTTCAGGGACTCGATCGGCCTCTACTCAGAACGCAACTGGAGCGAGGACTGGCACTATACGGGCGTTCAATACAATCGCCTTTTGAAGCGCTGGAACGAGAAAAACTCGCAAGCCAATCTCTATCTCAAGGGCAGTCTTGGACAGGCCGACCCGTTTGGCGAAGCGGGCGCGGAACTCGCCGGTTTTGTCGGGATCAGTGCCGACTGGGAGACCCGGCGCTGGTTCACCTCCTATGAGGCCCGCGCCTATGATCTAGGCTTCGATCAGACGGCCCGGCAGTCTGCACGCATCGGCGTCGCACCCTATATTGGTGACTATGGCGACCTGCATACCTGGCTGATGCTGCAGGTCGAAAACCAGCCCGAAAGCGAAACCCCAACCACGCTCACCCCTTTGGTGCGCTTCTTCTATGACGTTCAACTCCTCGAGATCGGATATACGCCGGAAACTGAAAGGTTCATGGCGAACTGGATCGTGAGATTTTAACAAGGAAATGACGATGACAAAGATAACAACCGTATTGACCGCAATGGCGCTGACATTCGCAGCCCCCATAGCTGCGGCGCAATCTGAAACGCCAGAGACCGCGGCAAGCGAAGCCACGATGCTGACTGTCACTGTCAAAGGCATGGTTTGCGATTTCTGCGCCCGCGCCGTGACCAAAGTGTTTGGCAAGAATGACGCTGTCGAAGGCGTTCATGTTGACCTCGACAATGGCGAGATTCATGTTGGCCTGAAGCCCGGCAAGAGCCTCAGCGACGATGAGGTGGAGCAGCTCGTCAGGAAGTCAGGCTATGCCATGGTCTCCGTGACACGGGAGGTTTCATGAGCAGTCTTGATAGTGAGATCAAACCACCCAGCGTGCTTCCCGCCACGCTTGCCTTGTTCACGTCGGTCTCAACGCTGATTTGCTGCGCGCTACCCGCCTTGCTTGTGAGCGTTGGCATGGGGGCGGTTATGGCCGGACTGATTGAAACCGTGCCGGGCATCACATGGATGGGGGCCAATAAGCCTCTGGTCTTCACAGTGGCTGGATTGGTTCTTGCGGCGTCAGGTGCCTGGCAATGGCATGCAAGGTCGCTGCCTTGCCCTGCCGACCCGGCAAAAGCAAAGGCTTGCGCCCGTTTGCGGCGTATCAGCTGGATACTGTGGTGGACCGGGGTCGCCGCGTTCGCGGTTGGCGGGTTTTTCGCTTTCTTCGCGACGTATCTGTTCTTGTAGACCCAATATCGGCGTCAGAGCATTAACCCACTCTGACGCCGAAACGGACATCAGGTGAGCGGCTTACGCTCGCGCCAAACTGGGCGCCTGCGGGCAAGCTTCGAATTATTGCATCTGCCTGATCTCATCGAGGTAGGTCTCTGGAAAGCCTAATCGCGTTGCGAGCTGCATCAGCGCGCTAGCATAATCCTTATTGGTTCCGGTGACTTTGGTGATCGGCAAGTTGTAGCAAATCGCCTCTACGGTGCGCCCATCTGACACGTGTACGGTGACAGGTTCAGGCACATAGTCCGACACGCTGGGTTCGGCATAAAGTGCATGCACTTCACCAGAAGAAATCGTCATCATGACGCCATGGGCGCGCGCGCCATTTGAATGAACAAGGGTTGCGCGTTCGCCGATCCGCAGCGCCAATCCGTCAACATATCCGATCACACTGTGGGTGGGCGATACACCCTTCCGGGTGAGAACAGCTCCGTCCATGAATAGGCCGTAGAAAAACAGGTTCATGTCAGGCGCCCTCCCGATGCATGCCGCAATACAGTCTTTGCTATTCCAACAAAAAGCCCGGACCTTTCGGCCCGGGCTTTGTTACTCTTCTTCGTCAGGGTCGACCCCGTCGTTTCAGGCGGCTTTCTTCTTGGCCAGCGAGTTAGCGAGACGCTCCATCGCCTTGTCATGGTCAATACTTTCAACCGCAGCCAGTTCACGGGCCATCCGGTCAAGCGCGCTCTCATAGAGCTGGCGCTCGGAATAGGACTGTTCCGGCTGGTCCTCGAGGCGGTGCAGGTCGCGCACGACCTCGGCGATTGAGATCAGGTCGCCGGAATTGATCTTGGCTTCATATTCCTGCGCCCGGCGTGACCACATGGTCCGCTTGATACGGGCCTTGCCGCCCAGTGTTTTCAGCGCATCATCGACCAGTTTCGAGCCAGCCAGAGCACGCATGCCCGAGGCGATGGCGCGATTGGTTGGCACGCGCAGGATCATTTTGTCCTGATCAAAGGAAACGACATAGACTTCGAGCTTCATGCCGGCGACGGTCTGTTGCTCAATCGCGGTGATGGTGCCGACACCGTGGGCAGGGTAGACGACCTTCTGGCCGGCTTCAAAGTCAAGTTTCTCTTTGGTATCAGTCGCTTTTGCCATGTGTGGACGGCCTTTCTCTACGCAAACAAGCCAATGGTCCCGGCGTCATAAAGAGAATTACGCCGACAGGATTGCATGGCTCGCGGATGGTGTTGTGACATAAATGTATAGCAGAAAAACGCCGTCAGCTCAAGCATAGCTTACATTTATGTGAAACTGGCCCTGGTGCGGCCTATTCGTCGCCTGTTCCGGGCTTGTCGCTGAAATATTTGGCCAGCTTTCCGGTTTCCTGGGCATATTTTTCACGGTCGGCCGGCGGCTCTTTCATCACAGTAATATTCGGCCAGATCTTGGCATATTCGGTATTGAGTTTCAGCCATTTGGCATCCGGATCGTCTTCGGTGTCGGGTTTGATCGCCTCGACCGGGCATTCCGGCTCGCAAACACCGCAATCGATACACTCATCCGGATGGATGACGAGCATGTTCTCGCCTTCATAGAAACAGTCGACAGGGCAAACCTCGACACAATCCATGTATTTGCAGCGGATACAGGCATCCAGGACAATATAGGTCATAAACAGGCTCGGTAGTTTTGTTGCAGGGCAGCACATGGCGAGAGGCGGCGGGCAAGTCAATCCTGCGCTCTGTCACGTCTGTGTTTAGTTTTACAACTGCTGCGCTCTTTTGCGCGCGTGGGCGCGGGTGACATCATCGATATGCAACAGGCTGGCGACATGCCGAATGAAGGCATCCTCGAACTTGCAGGCTTCGCCATCGGCGAGCGAAACACGATAGAGGCCTTCAATCACGGCAGCGCGCTCGTTCTGTGGCAGGGTTTTGACGTTGCGGGTCAGGGCGTGCGTATCGGTCGCCTCATCGGCCACGGTTTCACCGCGTTCAAGCACGGCATCGGCGGTGTCCGCGTCCATATCAAAACTGGTGACAAGAAGCTCGGCGATCATGTCGCTTTCCAGATTGGCATAGACACCGTCAACCAGCGCCGCCTCGACCAGTAGCGCAGCAACGGCCTCATAGGGATCAAGGTTGCGGATCGGCGGGGCGTGACGCGGTGCCCCAAACAGACGGGAGAAAAAATTGGCCATTGGCCTTATGTGTCCTGTGTGACACGTCTGTAAAGGGTTTCGGCTTCTGTGGCTGGGCCTCGGCGCGTGCCGAAGGCGAGAACCTCGACTGTTTCGATGCTTTTGGCTTTGTAGAAGGTCAGGACGTCACTTGGAGTGATACGGGTGCCAGGCTTGTCGGTCTTTCGGGTCTGGCCGTGCCGGGTCAGGCGGACACCCTTACGGCTGACATAATTGGTCGCGAGGCCGCGGGTGCGAAAGAAACGGGCGCGCCAGAGCCAGATATCGACCCTCAGGCCTTCGGCCTCACTCACTTGCGGGCTTGGCACTGGCAGGCTTGGAGGCTTCGGTTACCGTCGGCGCTTCAGAGGCGGAGGGCGCGGCGTCTTGCGGCGTCTCTGTGGCCGTCGTTGCAACGTCTGGTTTGGCCGGTTTCTTTTTCTTAGGCTTGCGCTTCTTCGGTTTTGGCGCAGCCTTTTCCGGTAATAGCACAGCCAGCGCTGCGAAGGGGCTGTTCGGGTCCGGTTTCTTCTGATGCGAATGCGGGCGGCGATCACCTTTGGGGCGAGGTCTGTTGCCGGGTTTGCCGCCGTCACGGCGCGGACCTTTGGCGCTGGGCCGGTTGTCTTGCTGCTTGCGGACTTCGCGGCGTTTCTTCTGTTCTTCGAGCCGCGCCCGCGACTGGAAGCGCCAGAGCTTCACCGCGCCGGTTTCAGGGTCTTTCTCAGCGGGGGCAAGGCCAAAGCCCTTCAGCACATTGTGGAAGTCATCCAGTGGGCAGGAGACAATCGAGGCGAGGTCCGGCGGCACTTCAAACTGCGCCTTGTCGGCTTCCTTGCGGCGCTTTGACAGTTCCCAACCCAGCCGTTCGGCAAGATCTGCGCGTACCGCCCGTTTGCCAAAGCGTAGATAGCCTTGCGCGGCAAGATCCTCGTCCGGCCAGCTGCCATCAAGCTCGAAGCTGCCAGCCCCTTCGGGTGCGATCTTGCGGGTGCGGCCATCGCCAAGGCTTTGCAGGATGGCAAGCAGGCGCTGGCTGGCAGGTTTCTGGGCGTCAGGAATGTGCGCCGCGATACGGCCAGAACGAATGCCAGCCTCTTTCAGTTTAGCGCGTTCATCCGGCCCTGGCTGCAGGGCGCGGTCATCGCTGCGCAGGTCAATTGCTGCGCCGCTTTCGAGCAAGCGAAAGGCAAGACCGCGAGCGACGCCGTCCAGGCCGGTTTCGTCCGGGCTGAATTTCAGCTTGAAATGAGTAGGCAGGCGTTTGGTGATTTCGGCGCCAAGCCATTCATTCAGCCGCGTGGTCGCTGCATCCTGCTGGTGTTTCTCGGCGTCTTCCCCGCCGATCAGTTTTGCTGAAGGGGCGAGCCAATGCGGCCCTGCATGCAGCTGGCCAACAGGGGTTTCATTCCAGACGATTTGCGCATTATCGTTCAGACTGAGCGCGGCTTCAGGCGCGCCGGCGATTGATTTCAACCGCTCCGCAATTACCGGCTCCAGCGCCTTGATCGCCGCGCCGCGCAGGGTCCGGCCTTCCAGCGTTTGCGCATCGGTTTCGGGGACAAAATTCAGCCCGACCAGTTTGCCGACCATATGGCCTTCAATCGTCACTTCGCCCGTCTCGGAGACTTCGGTAGTCAAAATGTCTTCCCTCTTCAGTCCGGCAATCAGCGCTGTCGTCCGCCGGTCTACAAAGCGCAAGGTCAGCGCATCGTGCAAGGCATCAGACAGTCTGTCTTCGATCTGACGCGTTGTTTCGCGCCACTCAGCCGGATTTTCAAGCCAATCTGCTCTAAAAGATGCGTAAGTCCATGTCCGGATCATGGCGAGGCGTTGCTGTAGACGGGCAATATCGCCCTCAGTCACGTCGAGCGCCGTGAGGCGTTCTTGCACGGCGGTGTTCTTCAGCCTGGCATCTGGATCATGCAGTGTTTCAGCCAGTCCGAGCACCAAGCGGCCATGGCCCTCTGGCCCGGCCTTGCGAAAGTCTGGCAGGCGGGCGAGATCCCAGAGGCGGCGAACTTTTGCTTCGCCGCGTATGTCTGGCCCGATGGCAGCATCCTCGGCCATGCGGCGCAGCACCCATTCATCAAGGCCGTGCGGGTTTTGCCGCAAGCATTGGCGCGGCGACTTGCGGGCAAGGCTGGCGATCAGGGTCTTGATTGAGCGAAAATCAAGGGTTGTATTGCGCCACATGATCTCGGCGATGGGTTCGTAGCGGTGATCCTCGATGGCGCGAACTGTGTCCTCCTCGAAGGGCGAGCATTCATTGGTCTCGCCAAACTCGCCATCACTGCGAAAGCGTCCGGCGCGCCCGGCGATCTGGCCAAGTTCAGCATCCGAGAGCCAGCGATGGCGGCGGCCATCAAACTTGGAGCGGCCGGCAAAGGCAACGCGGTCGACATCCAGGTTCAGTCCCATGCCGATAGCATCCGTGGCCACCAGATAGTCGACCTCACCAGATTGATAGAGCTCAACCTGCGCGTTGCGGGTGCGCGGGGAAAGCCCGCCCATGACCACCGCAGCGCCGCCCTTCTGGCGTCGCAAGACCTCGGCGATGGCGTAGACCTTGTCGGCGCTGAACCCGACAATGGCGGTGCGCTTGGGCAGTTTGGTGATCTTTTTCGGCCCGGCATAGTGCAGCTCAGAGAAACGTTCGCGTATGTCGGTCTCGAATTTGAAATCAAGTTCGCGCAAGACCTCGCGCATGGTTTCAGCGCCAAGCAGCAGGGTTTCCTGCGTGCCGCGCAGGTTGAGGATGCGGTCGGTAAACACGTGCCCGCGATCTTCATCCTCTGCGAGCTGAATCTCGTCGATGGCGACGAACTCGGTGCGCTGGTCGAGCGGCATGGATTCGACCGTGCAGACCCAGTAGCGCGGATTGTCTGGAATGATCCGCTCTTCACCGGTGATCAGGGCAACGGATTTCTCTCCTTTTTCGGAGACGACGCGGTCATAGACCTCGCGGGCGAGCAAGCGCAGCGGCAGACCAATCATGCCACTGGCATGACCCATCATCCGTTCCAGCGCGTAATGGGTCTTGCCGGTATTGGTTGGTCCGAGAATGGCTTTGAGAATGGTCATGTCGGTTAAGCGGGTTCCGTATCGGGCTTCGCCCTCACATGAACCATGCTCAGGGCTGTTTCATTCGCAGATTGTTAGTCTTGCCGGTGCGCAGGACATGGCGGCGGTGCGTCCATGGTCTGACCCTCAAACTGTTCAAGCCAGGCCGGGTCGCGTGTGAGCGGGTTATGGTCCTGTGCCAGGTAGAGACGCAGATTGCGATGCAGGACGCAGCCATTGCTGCGATGGCCGAGGGCGATCCTGATCTCGCCATCGGGTCTGAATTGCTGGAAGTCAGCGGCGATACGCGGGCGCAGGTGCGGACGGTAGGAGGCGACCAGGACATTGCTGTCGATAGCGCTGGTGAGGTCCTCTGTTTCAGCAAAGCTCTTGGGTCCGGGATTATAGCGCCACATGATCAGCGGCGCCGGCAGGCGATCACGCGCATAATAGTCAATGCCGTGCCAGATCTCGCGTTCATCGACCAGAATGGCAGAGGCGTCAGCGCGCTCGGCTTCGCGGACAAGCTGGTCGGCAAGGTCCTGCCAGCCACGCGTGCGCTTGAAACTATTGTCCATACCCATGGCACTGGTCCAGCCGGGCGGGCCAAGCATAAGCGCAGCGAGAAATGCAGTGAGGGTCAAGTGCAGGCTGATGCCGGCCCAGAACAGGCCGACCGGCTTCCATTTTGCCAATTGGCCAGCGCCGATCAGTGCGCCAGCCACGCAAAGCCCAATGATGATGCGTGTGATGAGGGTTAATGTTGGCGCGGTTATCAAGGCCAGCGCGGTCAGTCCGGCAACGATGATCCAGAGATTGCGGCTCGGTTTGACGCGGGTGAACACACTGCCGACCAGAACGCACGCGGCGGGGTAAGCGGTCGCTGCCCAATTCGCGTGGGCGCGCGAGAGCACCGCCTGAAAGGCGATAATGACAAGAACCGGAACAATGAAACAGGCCAGCCAGTTTTCCTCGGTCCGGCGCGCATGGGCGGCGTCGCCAAGAGCTGCGAGGTCAGGCTTGGGCCTGACAAAGGCCAGACCTGCGATCAGGGCGATGAAACTGACCGGCCCGAACACGCCCATCTGGTCGCCGAGATATTTTGGCAGGTTTTCAAGATTGAACAGCTCGCCGCCAAGATTGGCATTATCGACTGTATGGCCGACAGTCTGGAACGAATTGGCAGCGTTCCAGGCGAGATGCGGGGCGAGGATGGCAGCGGCGAGAGCGAGGACGGCAGCGCCTTTCAGGCTAAGCACCGCGCGCCGGGTCGGGGCGTCGATCAGACTGGTCAGCGCAATCGCGATGGCGAAATACAGCATCGCATATTTTGACAGGAAGCCGATACCGATTGCCGCGCCGAGTGCTATCGCACCGGCCCAGCCAAGCCTGCCCTCGCGGAGCTGCCAGAACAAGTAGAGGGCGATGCACCAGAACGGAAACAGGACGCCATCGGTCGAGATGATCGTCGAGGACAGGATGATGCCCGGCATTAGCAGATAAGCGACCAGAGTGATGATCGAGGCGCGCGGACCGAACATCTGGCGCGACAGCAGATATAGGAAGATCGCCGCAACCGTGTGGAGAATCGGTGCAAAAAAGCGCACGCCAGCTTCCGAATCGCCGAACAGGCCGGTGCTGAGATGGATGACCCAGGCAATCATTGGTGGTTTTGAGTAATAGCCCCAATCGAGGCTCTGCCCCCAGCGCCAGTACTGCGCTTCATCGGCATAAAGTTCCAGCGGTGAGCCAAGCACGACCACCAACCTTAGCAGCAAGAGTCCTGAAATCATTGCAATTGCAAGACGATGTGTGGGGTCGCGAAGGGCGGCGGACATGGACATCACATGGCTTTAATCCGGCCATGCCAAAGAATAAAGCTTTAGCCTGCCTGTGTGGCTTATTTGCAATGCCAACTAATTGAATCAGCTCATGCGGCGGAGTCTGACTGGACTGTCATACTACTGTTGTGCAGTGCACCTAGATGCGGCGCCAGAAGTGGTAAGGCGCGGGGCCTTTGCCGCTCATCTCAGTTGCAACCTAAGGGGTAACTCATGTCCAACTGGAAACTTTTAGGCGGCGTTGCGGCCGCGACAATGTTCACAGCAGCGATTGTCGCGCCGGCTGACGCGCAGGTCACAACGTCGGAAATTCGCGGCACCGTCACAACCGAAGCCGGTGCGCCGATTTCTGGTGCCACAGTCACGGTCACCAACACAGCGACCGGACTGACCCGTTCGACCGCTACAACAGCCACTGGTAATTATGGCATCCGCAATCTGCCGCTTTCGTCGTCTTACTCGGTCACTGTAACCGCTGCAGATCTTCAAGGTCGGCAAGTGGATGATGTCGCCCTCTTCCTTGGCGACACGACAAATCTCGACTTCACCCTGACAGCCGATGCGGACCGGACCCTCGATACGATTGTTGTGACGGCGTCTGCTTCTGATCTTGTCCAGACCGCTGTCGGACCCAATGCGACTTTCGGCATTGAGACTCTCCAGAATGCACCAAGTTCGAACCGCAGCATTGTTGATGTTCTGCGTATTGATCCGCGCGTTTATGTGGATGAGAGCGATGGTGATGTGAACCCGGTTCAGTGCGGCGGTAAGAACCCACGCTTTAACTCGCTGACCCTGGATGGGGTACGCTTGAATGACGGTTTTGGCCTGAATTCGAATGGCTTCCCGACAGAGCGCCAGCCCTTCCCATTCGATGCGATTGAGCAGGTCGCCATTGAATTGGCGCCATTCGATGTTGAGTATGGCGGCTTTACCGCGTGTAACATCAACGCCGTCACGAAATCGGGCACAAATGATTTTTCTGGCTCGCTTTTCTATGATTTCACATCAGATGATCTGCGCGGCGACTCGCTCGAAGGCGAGTCCATTCAGCTGACACCGTTTGAGGAAACGCGTTATGGTGTGCAAGTGGCTGGTCCGATCGTGCAGGACAAGCTGTTCTTCTCGATCGCCTATGAGAAGCTCGAAGGCACCAACACATTCGACCGCGGTGTCGAAGGGTCCGGCGCCGTCAATGAAGTCGCGGGTCTGACACAGGCCCAGATCGACGACATCCTGGATATTTCCCGCAACATCTATCAGTATGATCCCGGTGAGATTCCAAGCAGCGCCGACAATGAAGACGAGAAGCTTCTGATCAAGCTCGACTGGAACATCAATGACCAGCACCGGGCGAACTTTACCTATAACTATAATGACGGCTTCAATATCAGTGAGTCTGATGGCGATCCGGATGAGTTTGAGTTCTCCAACCACCTCTATGAGCGCGGCGCTGAACTGAACCAGTATGTCGGGTCTCTCTACTCTGACTGGACACCGAACTTCTCGACAGAATTCCGGGTGGGTCAGGTTGAGCTGGAAAACCGTCAGATTTCTGTTGGTGGCACCGACTTTGGTGAGATCACCATCGAAACCGGTGATGTCGATATTTATCTCGGCGGCGATGATTCCCGCTCACGCAACCAGCTGAGTTACGATATCTTCCAGCTTGCGGCCAAAGGCTTCTATCAGTGGGAAGATCATTCGATCACTTTTGGTTGGGAACGCGAAGAGTTTGATGTGTTCAACGTCTTTGTGGCCAACAACCAGACCGAGATCGATTTCGAGAACATCTCGCTTTACGACGTCAACACCTGGACGGACACTGATGGCGACGGTCGAATTGAGCGCGGTGAGGCTGATCTCTTTGCAACGGTCTCCGCGATCGATGCCTTCCGGCTCGGCTTTGCTGAAAACATTGCCTACAATAACGCACCATCGCTCAACCCTGATGATGCCGCAGCAATCTGGGGCTACGCCACTGATACGTTCTATATTCAGGACGAATACCAGGTAAACGACAAGCTCTCTGTCGTGGCTGGTCTGCGCTACGACCTTTGGTCAACCGATGACGAGCCAGCAACCAATGCGGACTTCTTGGCCGATTATGGCTTCTCGAACGGCGAGACGATCGATGGCGAGAGCCTGCTTCAGCCGCGTTTGGCCTTCACTTATGACGCCGCCGACAATCTGACGGTGCGCGGCGGCGTTGGCCTGTATTCTGGCGGCGATCCGAATGTCTGGATTTCCAACAATTACAACAACAATAACGTGCTTCAGTTTGGTGCCGACGGTAGCCAGGTCGGGCTTGAGATCGCTGAGGACAATGTTCAGATCGATCCGAACACGCAGACAATTGAAGAAGCCCTTGCGGCCGCTTCAACCTCTGTCCTTGACCCAAGCGTGGCCTATGGCCTTTGTGAGGGTGGTGTTCCTGTTCAAGGTGCGGGCTGGTGTATCCAGCAAGGTCTGGTCGATGCGGTTGCCGCAGGTATGGGATCAAACTTCGAGATCAACGCGCTTGATCCCGACTTCAAGATTCCATCCGAGTGGAAGATTGCACTTGGTGCCACCTGGGTTCCGACCTTTGATATCGATAACTTCCTGGGCGGCGACTATGTCGTCAATGCCGACCTGTTGATCTCCGAAGGCCGTGATTCTGCGATCATCCTGCGCGGTGATCTGGAGCAGGTTGGAACAGACGCCAATGGCTACCCTGAATATGACAGCGTCCGTGAAGGTGCTTTCATCCTGACCAATGCGGATGAGGGTAACGAAGCGACCACGATCTCCTTCAGTGTTGCCAAGGACTATGACAATGGTTTCGACTGGGCCTTCGGGTATGCCTGGAACGATGCCAAGGAAATCCAGCCAATGACCAACGCTGTTGCGTTCTCAAACTACAACAACCGTGCTGCGTTCGATCCTCAGGGTCAAACTCTGGCGACGTCGGATTACAACATCAAGCATCGCTTCACGCTTTTGACGAGCTATGAAAAAGCGTTCTTCGGTGACTATCTGACAACGTTCTCGACCTTCGCAACGGCGCGTTCTGGACTGCCATACTCACTGGCTGGCGGTAGCGCTGACTTTGGCTTCTTCAACGAAATTGAAGTTCTGCAGCCAGGTGTCGAGCGTAATAGCGAGGAGAGCGACTGGTGGACCAAGGTTGACCTGCGCGTCGAGCAGGAATTCCCGGGTCTGCGTCCAAATGATCGCTCGTCGGCCTTTGTCGTTGTCGACAACCTGACGAACCTCATCAACGATGACTGGGGTGTTCTGGTCGAGCCTGGCTTCCCGCCAATCGACGCGCAGTCGCGCGTGGGTGACGCCTCACTCTGGCAAGTGCGCCTCGGCGTTCGTTACGACTTCTAAGATCAGGCCTCTGATCTGAGATTGGGAAAGGGCGGCCTAGAACAGGCCGCCCTTTTTTATTGATCCCGTATCGCTTCGCTCACATGGATCGCGCTCAAGGCTGCTTTGTTTGGCGGGTTGCGTCTCGGGCGTTATCCTCACATCAGCCAGACGCAAGACCGCTTTGCTTTGCCTCGGCTTTGTGGCAGGAGCCGCGCGATGAATAGATCCGACATCTATGTGCCGCCTGAATGGGCCGAGCAAGCTGGCCTATGGGTCGGCTGGCCACACCTGCGCGAGGAATGGGGCGAGGCGTTTGAGGGTGCACGGGCGGAAATCGCTGCCTTCATCCAGGCGGCGCGAAAGCACCTACCCGTCTATGTCGCCTGCGGCTCAGACGAGGCCCGCTATAGCGCGTTCCAGGCGACAGGCAGCCATGTCAGTCACCTGCATCAGGTCGAGATACCGACCGGCGATATCTGGCTGCGCGATACCGGGCCGGTTATGGCCGAGGTCGATGGTTTGCCGGGTGCGCTGTGTTTTGAGTTCAATGGCTGGGGCGGCAAATATGCCATGCCTGGCGATACCGAGACGGCAGGGGCGATCGCTGCGCATCATGACGTGCCGGTGCAACACTTTGAGTTTGTCCTCGAGGGCGGGGCGATTGATGTAGACGGCGCAGGGCGGCTCTTGACAACGCGGCAATGTCTTCTCAACCGCAATCGTAATCCGGGCTGGGGCGAGCAGCTTGCAGAGCAGACGCTGAAAGCGGCGCTCGGCATCAGCGACGTGATCTGGCTGGAGGATGGCCTCGCCAATGATCACACCGATGGCCATATCGACAATCTGGCGCGCTTTATCGGGCCGGGTCATGTGCTGTGCCAGACGGCAAGTGGGCGTGATGACCCGAACGCGAACGCCTATGCGGCAGCAGAGGCAGCGCTGCGGGCGGCGGGTTTGAAAGTCACAACCTTGCCGTCGCCGGGCCTGATCGGTGAGGCGATGCCTGCAAGTCACATGAATTATGTGCTGATCAATGGCGCGGTTATTCTGCCGACCTATGAGGCGAGGTTCAGCACTGAAGCTGCCGCAATCTTGCAGGCCTTGTTTCCTGACCGCGATGTGGTTGCGCTACAAGCCAACAATATTCTTTTCGGCGGCGGCAGCTTTCATTGTATGACACGCGAGGTGCCGCGCTTTCCAATCAAGGTGATGAGATGACACGAAAGATCAGACTGGCGGCGATCCAGGCGGCGTTTGCCGAGGATGTGTCCGCCAATATCGCGAAAGTGGCAGGGTTCGTGGAACAGGCGGCCGGAGAAGGCGCTGATGTCGTGCTGCCGCCGGAACTGTTCTGCGGACCCTATTTCTGCAAGACACAGGACGAACGCCACTTTGCGCAGGCGCATGCCTGGCGTACGCATCCGGCAGTAATGGCGCTGGCACCGGTTGCCGCCAAACATGGTGTCGTCATTCCGGTCTCGATTTTCGAGAAGGACGGCCCGGAATATTTCAATTCAGTGGTGATGCTCGACGGCGATGGTAGCCCGCTTGGCGTCTACCGCAAAAGCCATATTCCGGATGGCCCCGGTTATCAGGAGAAGTTCTACTTCCGTCCGGGCGATACCGGGCTTCGCGTCTGGGACACGGTCAAGGGGCGGATCGGGGTTGGTATCTGCTGGGATCAGTGGTTCCCGGAAGCGGCCCGCGCCATGGCTCTGCAAGGCGCAGATATGCTGCTCTATCCAACCGCAATTGGCAGCGAGCCGCAGGACGCCGGACTGGACACAGCAGCGCGCTGGCGGCGCGCGATGCAGGGTCATGCTGTTTGCAATACGATCCCGGTCGTTGCAGCCAACCGGATTGGCGACGAAGACGGCCAGGTTTTCTATGGCAACAGCTTCATCGCTGACCAGACCGGCGACGTGGTGGCCGAACTTGGCCGCACAGAAGCAGGCGTGATCAGTGCAGTGTTTGATCTGGATGAGATTGATCAGGAACGCGCGGCCTGGGGATTTTTCCGTGACCGGCGTCCTGATCTCTATTCGGACCTAATGTAAGGCGTTACTGCTAGTGCAGCGCGCTGCCATTGGCGGTGAATGTGCGCGCCTGAGCGACCCAGGCGTCGCGTTTGATGCGGCCCTTACCGGCGACGAGATCGTCAACCCATTCGGCCTGCTGGTCATTCCAGCTGGCAATCTGGCGGAAGTGATAGACGCCGACCGCATTCAGCTTTTCTGAAAGCTTCGGACCGACACCTTTGAGCTTGGTCAGATCATCCGCCTTGCCCTTGGGCTTTTTCATCATTACCGGGCGTTCGAATTTTGAAGCCGTTGCTTTTGCAGGCGATGCCGTGTCAGCTGCCTCTGCAATCGTGACGTCTGCGACACCGCGCTGGAAACGATCGAAGAAATCAGTCAGGGCCGCGCCTGAGGACAAAGGCGGGCGGCGCATCCAGGCCGGCAGATTGTCGATCAGGCGGGCTGTGTTCTGCCAGTGACGCAGATTCAGGTCGGAGACCGACCGCATAATCTCGCTGGTCAGAGTTTCCGCGTCGCTCGTATCCGTTGGCTCAGCTGGCAGGCCACTAAGGGCACCGGTGATCTGCTCCATCCAGAGTTCGCTCGTGCGGATGTTGAATTCGCGCCAGGCAGTGACGCTTTCCTCAACATAGGCAAAGGGAGATAGCGGTGTTTGAGATTCAGGAAGGGGTTGTTTCGTCATGATCGGGTACCAGGTTTATGTTGCAGTGCACAATAACATGGCTCTTCCCTAGCGACAAGGTATTATTAGAGGGTTTATCGCACCTGTGCAGGTGCAATATTTCCGTAGGAGACAAAGCGCGCTAGCTTCTCGCAATGGTGCAGACTTTTTCTTCTGGTGCGAGCGGCAAGGTGTTGGTGTTTGACTCCGGTATGGGCGGCTTGACGGTCGCCCGCGAGATTGCTGCATTGGCGCCGGGTCTGGCGGTGGATTATGCCGCCGATAGCGGTTTCTTCCCATATGGTGATAAATCAGATGCGGCCTTGCAGGCGCGCCTGCCTGTGGTTGCCAAAGCAATTGCTGACACCGCCAAGCCAGACGTTTTCGTGATTGCCTGCAATACAGCCAGCACGCTGGCGCTTGATGCAGTGCGCGGTGTGCTGGACATTCCGGTTGTTGGAACGGTTCCTGCGATCAAGCCAGCGGCAGCGCTCAGCCATACAGGCACGATTGGTCTCCTGGCGACGCCTGGCACCGTGCGACGAGCCTATACCGCGCAGCTGATCAAGCAGTTCGCCCAGGACGTTCGCGTGCTGATGCACGGATCCATTGAACTGGTACAGCTCGCCGAAGCGCAAGCCGCGGGCGGCGCGATTGCCCTCAAGGCTTTTCGCGAAGCACAGGCACCGCTCTTCGCACAGGCGGGCGGCGATGCGATCGACACGGTTGTTCTTGCCTGCACGCATTTTCCGCTGATCCGCGGCGAGTTGGCTGCAACCGTGCCCCACGCAGTGAGTTTTGTGGATAGCGGCGAGGCCATCGCCCGGCAGACGCTGCGCGTGCTGACAGAGGCGGGTATGTCCGTGCAGCAAAAGCTTGGCGGAACGGTCTGGCTGACCAGCGAAGCGAACGAGCATCCAAGGCTGCTGGAAGTTTGTCGCCGTTTCGGATTTATGCAGTCGCAGAGCCTGTCAGCGGGTTAGAGATTGTCGCCATTGCGATATCTACCTGTCACGAAAAGCAATTAGGTATATGGAATGCAGAAGCGCAGGAGTGTATTAGTGAAGCGGATGTCATGGCTATCTGTGCTGCTCTGTTTTGCGGCCGCTTGCGGGCCTTCAATTGATCTCTCGACCATAGAGGAACAGCCCGGACAGCCGCCAGTCTTTACTGCGCCGGGCGACCAGAAAATCAAGATTGTTGGCTCATCCACGGTTGCCCCGTTTTCCACGACTGTCGCTGAGCAGTTTGGCGCGGCTTCAAACTATCCGACCCCGATTGTCGAGAGCACTGGCACGGGCGGCGGCTTCAAAGCCTTTTGCCGCGCCATCGGTTCAGCCGAGCCGTCAATTGCCAACGCTTCCCGCAAGATCAAGCCGTCTGAAAAAAGCCTGTGCGACGCGGCGGGCATCACTCAGATTGTAGAGGTAAAAATTGGCTATGACGGTATTGTGCTCGCCAATGCCAAGTCGGCGCCGGATCTGAATCTGACCAAGCAGCAGATTTTTCTGGCTCTGGCGGCTGACATTCCGGATGGCGCCGGTGGGTGGATAAGCAACCCATATGAAAGGTGGATCGAAGTCTCGCCAACTCTACCGGATATGCAAATTCTCGTTTCCGGTCCGCCGCCGACGTCTGGCACCCGCGATGCCTTTGTCGAGATTGCGATGGAGGGCGGCGCCAAGATGATCCCGGAACTTGCGGAACTGGCTGCAGATGATCCGACAGAGTTTCGCCGGCTTGCCCACCATATCCGCAATGACGGCGCGTGGATTGATAGCGGCGAGAATGATAGCAGTATTGTTCAAACTCTGCTGAAGAATGACGATAGTATCGGGGTCATGGGTTATTCATTTCTGGAGCAGAATCTCGACCGCATCAAAGGGGCGCGGATCGGCGGTGTGGCGCCGGAATTTGAAGCGATTGCCAGTGGCGGTTACGGTATTTCGCGCAGCATGTATTTCTATGTCAAAAAGCAGAATGTGCCTCTGGTTCCGGGGCTTGTCGCCTATGTGACGGAGTTCACGCAGGAAGACGCCTGGGGCCCTGATGGCTATCTCATCGAAAAGGGGCTGATACCGCTTCTGCCCGCAGACCGAGCCGATGTGCGCGCCAAGGCGCTGGACATGGTTGAGATGGAGTAGGCGGACACTGGTTTTGCCGCGTGCGCTGGCGGCTTCATCCGAGCACAAAAGAAACCGCCGCCCGTTAAGGCGGCGATCTGCAAATTGGTACTTGGCAAAGCCTTGTCCTATTTGAACACGCTGCCTTTGCGGAAATGTTTGACAAGAAGATAGTAGAAGACCGCACGATGTTTTGCGCGAACTGACTTGCCGTAAGTTTCAACTGCTGCAGCAAGCCCCTCGTCCAGCTTGGGTGTATCTTTCAGTCCAAGCTTTTTGATCAGGAAACTATTCTTGACGGTTTCCATCTCAGATTTCGATGATGCAGAAACAGTCGCTGAATCTTTATTGTAAATTGAAGGACCGCATGCCTTGGTGACCTCGGTCAGCAATTTCATGTCCGGTTTCATCCCACACTTCTCTTCAAGATCTTTCGCATACTTCGCGATCAGATCATCTCGTTTACCCATTGAGCCCTCGTCATTTCGAAGCCGAATCAGAATTGATCCGTGCCCAACATGACAGAAAAAAACCTCACCGCAAGTTTGGTTAACGGCAGCGCTGTTCAGACGCGCTTTTCAACTTCGGCAATCACGGCTTCAGCAGTGATATTGAACTTGCTGTAGAGATCCTTGTAAGGCGCAGATGCGCCGAACGAAGACATGCCGACAAAGCCGCCGTCATGTCCGATCCAGCGGTCCCAACCGAACCTGACGCCAGCCTCGACAGCAATGCGTGGCAGGTCGCCGCCCAGCGTTTCGGTTTGATAAGCCTCGTCTCGCGCATCGAAAAGATCCATTGACGGCATCGAGACAACCCGCGTCGGTGTGCCGGCTTCAGCAAGCCTGGCCTGAGCAGCAAGCGCGATCTCAACCTCTGAACCGGTGGCGATGATCACCGCTTTTGCACCGTCCATGTCTTTCAGAACATAACCGCCTCTGGCCGACAGATTGTCATCGGTGTGGGTCTTTCGCGCTGAGGCGACTTTCTGGCGGGTCAGGGCAATTGTGCTTGGGCCGGATGTGTTGCGCAGGGCAAGCTCCCAGCATTCCGCCGCTTCAACGCCGTCGCAGGGCCGGAACACGGTCATGTTCGGCATGGCGCGCAGGCTGGCGACATGCTCGACCGGTTGGTGGGTTGGGCCATCTTCGCCGAGGCCGATAGAGTCGTGGGTCATGACATGAATGACGCGTGCGCCCATTAGCGCGCCAAGGCGCAGCGCCGCGCGGGAATAGTCTGCAAAGACCAGGAAAGTGCCAGAGTAAGGGATCACGCCGCCATGCAGCGCCATGCCATTCATCGCGGCGGCCATGCCATGCTCGCGAATGCCATAGTGAACATAGCGCCCGGACCAGTTGGCAGGCGAGAGGACGTCTGTGTGACTGGTCTTGGTATTGTTTGAGCCTGTCAGGTCAGCCGAGCCGCCAATCATTTCAGGTATCGCAGCGGTTAACGGTTCAAGCGCTGCGCCGGACCATTTGCGGGTTGCATCATCCTTGCCGCCTTCGACAACGGCTTTTTTATGCGCGCTGACAATGTCCGACAGGTTCGAAGGAAGGCCGCCCGCCATCGCTGTTTCAAACGCGGCTTTGTCGCTGGAGGCTGCGATCCTGCTTTGCCAGGCGTCATAGTCGCCATGGCTGCGCTGCCCGGCCTCGACCCATTTCATCCCGACTTCTGGCGGAATATCGAACGGGGCATGTGACCAGCCAATGCTCTCCCGAATGTGCGCAATCTCTTCTTCGCCATAAGGGCCGCCATGGGCCGGGCCTGTGCCGGCGCGCTTGGCGCCATAGCCGATGATTGTCTTGACCGAGAGCATGACAGGCTTGGCCTGGGTCTGCGCCCATTCAAGCGCTGCCTCGACATCGTCCATGTTGTGGCCATCAACCTTACGGGTCACCCAGCCAGAGGCCTCAAACCGCGCGCACTGATCGGTGCGGTCCGACATCTCGGTGCCGCCATCAATCGTCACCGCATTATCATCGAACAGCACAATCAGGTTGGAGAGCTGAAGATGCCCGGCCAGTGTAATCGCTTCCTGCGAGATGCCTTCCATCAGGCAGCCATCGCCAGCAATGACATAGGTCTTGTGGTTTACAAGACCGTCGCCAAAGCGCGCATTCAAGTGGCGCTCGGCCATGGCCATACCGACGGCCGTTGCGATACCCTGCCCGAGGGGGCCGGTTGTCGTCTCAACCCCCGAGGTGACGAAATTTTCCGGATGACCCGGCGTGCTTGCGCCGAGCTGGCGGAAATTGCGGATATCATCGCGGGACACGCTGTCATAGCCGGTCAGATGCAGTAGCGAGTAGATCAGCATAGAGCCATGACCAGCCGACAGTACAAAGCGGTCGCGATCAGGCCAGGCCGGGTCTTTTGGATGATGCTTGAGGAACTTGGTCCACAGAACTGTTGCGGCGTCGGCCATACCGAGCGGCAAGCCAACATGGCCGGACTGGGCCGCCTCAACCGCATCCATCGACAGGGCACGGATCGCATTTGCCATATCCCGATTGATCTTAGTCATAGTGGCCCTGCCTCTCGCGCACAAATTCGTTTGGCAAACGCAATGACGATGGCAAAGATTCGAGTCAAGGCGAGATGCCCGCCAGTCTTGTGTGTTTGGCACAAGCCCTGCTAACCAGAAGACGATGAGTACGATTGATACAGCATCCGAACGCCTTGATCAGGCGGTGAGCCGTCTGGAACGCGCCATAACAGGCCTGTTCGAACGCTCTGGCGACCCATCACTGCTGCGCCGCGAGCTATCGGCCATGGTTGCGGATCGGGCCAAGCTGGCCGAACAGCTGGATGCGTCGCTCGCGCGCGAAAAGCAGCTTAAAACCCTCGCCGACGAAGCGTCAGATGCGCTTGGCTCAGCGATTGAAGAGGTTCGCGCGGCACTTGGACGTCAGGGGGAAGCTGATGGCCAAGGCTGACATCACACTTCAGGGGCGGACCTATTCGGTCGCTTGCGCGCCCGGGCAGGAAACACGTCTTGCGGCGCTGTCTCGGCAATTGGATGCGCGGGTGCGCCGGATTTCGGAAGCGGTCGGCGATATCGGGCAGGACCGGATCCTGCTGATTGCAGCTCTGGCGCTGCTGGATGAGCTTGACGCGGCCCGCCGCGGGCAGGCGGCTGCAACCGGACCAGATGTCGACCGCGCCGCCTATGCACTCGAAGATGCGGCAACCCGGATAGAGGCGCTGGCCGCCCGGATCGAGACCGACACGTGAGCCAGCCTGATCTTAGCGTCCTGATCCCGTTCTATAATGAGGAAGGCAATGTTTTGCCGCTTCTTGAGGAAGTGCATGAGGTGCTGGCCGGGATCGAATTTGAAGTGGTCTGCGTCAATGATTGTTCGGCCGATGAGACAGGCGCGGAGCTGGCGGAGGCAGCCAAGCGTTGGCCTGAGACCGTCACGGTGTTCACGCATATCGACAGGGCAGGGAAGTCAGCCGCGCTGATGACCGGCCTGAAGGCCGTGCGTGGCACCTGGACACAATTGATCGACGGCGACGGCCAGAACGACATCAATGATACCGCGCGGCTGTGGGCGGAGCGGATCAAGGATCAGGAGACTGGCGCGCTGGGCCTGATCGCTGGCAAGCGCAATAGCCGCAATGATAGTGGCTTCAAATGGTTACAATCGCGGATTGCCAATGGCGTGCGCAAGTTCATCCTGCGTGATGATGCAACCGATACTGGCTGCGGCTGGAAGCTGATCCGTACCGAAGCGTTTCGCGAACTACCCTATTTTGCCAGCATGCACAGGTTTCTACCCGCGCTGATCAAGCGGGCTGGCTGGCAGGTCAGTGAGGAACTGGTCAATGACCGCGCGCGCTGGCATGGCAAATCCAAATATGGATTTCTCGGCCGGCTCGGCGCCGGCATTTTCGACTTAATCGGCATGTTCTGGTTGACCCGGCGCGGCGGCCAGGGCGTGGCCCGCGAATGGAATGATCCGCGGGCTAACAAGACCTAGCCGCGCTTGCCTATACTTGCCTTGGTGGCGACGGGTGCTGGCAGGCAAGTGGAATCGGGTGGGAGCCAAAGTTCCAGGGTTCCCGGTTTCACACCAGCCTTGCCGCCATAGGCATCCGACAGGTCGCGGATACGAATGCTGCAACCGGGTTGACCGGCTGCCATGATCTTGTCGGCAACCTCTTCGGCAAGCCCGGCATCCTCGGCATTCAGGAAACGAAGATCCGTCGCTGAGAGTTTGACGCTGACCCGTTCAATGCCAGGCACGGTCAGGCTCGAGCCATCGCGCAGGCTGCCATCCTTTTCCAACCGGCCTTGCAGGTCATAAGCCGCTTGCCTGTGACCCTCATCAACGATGTGGAAGAAGACGCGGACATCCGGCAGGGTCGCCTGATAGACCTGCTGCTGGACCTGTTGTTGCTCATAGCCACCAATGCTGCGACTCATGCGGCGCTGTGCCTGAACCGGCATCTCAACCGGTGCCTCAGCTTGCGGAAGCTCGATTATAGGCGGCATATCCCCAAGGTCATCGGGCATCCCAGCTGCCGGCGCGGCCGGGCTCATGTCGGGCTCTTCCTCGAACATCGGTTCGGCTTCGAAGACTGGCTCGGCTTCAAAGACAGGGGCTGCAACCTGCTGCTGCATTTCGGCGAACTGCATTGGCAGGCCGCTCACAAACAGATCAATCTGCGCCTCACGGCGCGCGGTTACTTCCTCGCTTGGTTCCAGATTAACCGGGACTGACTGGGTTTCCCAGGTCCGTACCAGCATGGCCGAGATAATCCGGTCCACCATAAATGGGTCTAGCCCACCATAGCTTTCTTCTGAAGCGCGCGATGCGAGCAAACGGTAGACTTCGCTTTCCTTGAAGGCTGCCGGGCTGCCCAGGCTGTAAGCGAACGCCACCATCGCATCACAGGCATCCGGTTCCAGTCCAAGGGATGGATTGAAGTCCCGGCGCGAGAGATTGAGGCGCGCAACGGCATCAACATAGGGGCGTAATTCGCGCGGAAACTCGACGTCATCAGCGCTGATATTGTGGAGTTGTTTCAATTGCGCGAGGCGCTCGCCCTGCGGCACCTGAAACTCATCAAGGATGAAGTTGGGATTGTCCTGAACATCGGACAGATCAGAGGTTTCGAGATTGGCGCTGGCCAGTTCAGGACAGATTTGCGGTGGGCCGCTAAACGGCTTGCCAATCGCAGCTTCTAATCCGAGCTGGCGACGCTTGGCGCGCTGTGCCTCGATATCCGGTACGCCGAATTTGCTTAACTCCCCACAAGCCTGCTGGACTATATTGATCGGTTCGTCTGTCACAATTTCTGTTTCATTCAGGTTGATCAGGGTCAGGCAGAGCCCGAGCTCGCTGTCTGATTGTCCTGGATTACTATAAGGTGAGGTACATTGCGCCGCGCCATCACTCGCCTCTGCCAGGCTGGCCGAGCTTGCGACATAGTAAAGCGGCCCGGCACCTGTTGCCTCATCCCGGTAACGCGGTGGGGCTGCCCGCATTTGCGACAATTGCTGTTCGGCGCCGGGACTGGGCAGCAGGCGTCGCAGTGAAGGTTCGGTATTGCCCTCATCATCAGTTTCGAGGGTCCACTCGCGAATGGCATTGTCCTCGCCCAGCGCTGCAATCCAGGTCTCATCAAGCGTCGCTGTGACAACGAGCTGTTTCTGATTGCTGGCGAGTTGGGTGACACCGTTACGCCCGGCAAGGTCACCGAGGCCGCGCACTGTATCCCTGTTACTTTCAGTCGCTGTATCCAGAAGTGAAGAGATCGGGCCTTCAATAATATCGCCGCGCGGTGTCAGGATGGCGATCCGGTCATTGCCTGTATAGGTTGCTGCCGGGTCAATGGTCCGCTCGGCAGGGCCGCGCCCCAGATAGTGAAGACTGATCCTTTCGCCGCTGCCGCTGTCGAACATGACCAGATAGGCCCCATCAAGTGTCGCAAACAAAACGGCAGCGTTCAGTCCGTCAGGGCTAAAGGAAAGACTGACCGGCCGCGGTGCGAGGGCTTCCTGCGCCCACAAATCATCAAGTTTGAGAACCTCGAACAGGGAGACCGAAGCGCGCTGATTGTCTTCGCCATCATGCACGATGTTGACGATCTGGGCGAGATCGCCGGAAGCGATCAGCATCAATTCCGGATCCGGATCGCCAGTTGCGGGGTCCGGCGCAAACTCTGCCAGAATCGCAGCATCAGGCTCGGTCCAGTTCACATCAACTGCACGTGAAACTTGTTCAAGTCCGGCGTCGCTCTCGCCGCCGGTCACTTTGCGGACCATGATGGATTGGCCTGTCGCTGGCAGATCGGCGAGTGTAATCAGGCGGCTCTGGCCCGACACTGCAAGCACGCGCTCATTCGGGGGAACGGTCAATCTGAGAGCGATATCGCGATACGCGCCGTTCAAGCCGAGTGCCATCAACTCACCGCCGTGATGAATCCCTGTCAGCGACGTTGAGCCGTCATCCTCGTCGACATAAGCATTTTGGGGGGCGGCGTCATTGTCCAGGCTGATCGGATCAACAGGTTGATCCCATAATGTCATCTCAACCCGCTCATACTGGTCGACGTCGAGGATCACCTCAAGCGTCTCTTCGATCTGTTCCGAGACCGGATGCAAGCCTGGCAGGATAATACCGCGTGCGTCTGGTGTTGCCAGCAAAGCCGTGGTCAATGCGCCGCGGCGATCACCGGCGATGAAATCCTGCTTTGCCTGTGTCGCTAGCATTTCGTCCTGCGAGCGCCACCGCTCAGTATCCTTGGACATATAGATATAGGTGCCGATGGCGAGGGCGCCGGCCATCGCTACTGCGCCAATCGTGTAGAACGTACGGCGAAATCGCTCTGCGCGTTCGCGTTTGATGTCCTCGCGGGAGACGACATTGGCATCGAGACCGAGCAGCCCGGCAATGACTTTGTAGAAGGCCTTTTCAGGTCCGTCACCCTGCGGTCTGGAATCAGCGGCAATCGGCTCGACAATCTCGCCGGGTATAACCTGGCCGTCAGCGGTTACCTTCTGGCGCAGGGCCTCGGGAAAACATTCATTATCCGGGTCGCCCGGCTCACCATGCAGAATGATCGGGAAAATGCGGGAGGCAATGCCATCCTTCTGGTGCAACTGCCGGAACATGGTGATTTCAGAATTCACCGCTGCGGATGCGACGGAATTTGGTGAGCAGAAGACGACCAGCGCGGCGGCGTCTTTCAGCGCCGACTGGATAACTTCGTCAATGCTGTGATGCGAGCCGGCATTCCGGCGATCACGAAAATAGCGTTTCAGGGTCTTGGGCGGCGGTCCGAAATTCGTCCAAGCGCCTTCGAGGATGCCAGGCAGCATGAAGCGCCGCAAACGGGCTTCGAATTCGTCAACCAGTGCCTTGTCCTTGTGGGCATACGAGATGAAGAACTG
>CAYGKE010000036.1:7173-25570 GCA_964350465.1 uncultured Hyphomonas sp. | reverse complement strand
TAGTAATAGTCGCGCTTCGGCGTCGCCCTTGAGATCAGCTCAATCTGGCGGGCGTTAAGGCCGAACCGCTCATAGGTTTCTTTCGATTGCGGTTCTTGGGCCCGCTCATTCGGCAGAAAGATGCGTGTCGGGCAGGATTCGACCAGAGCGGGCGCGATGCTTGAATTTGCAATGTCGGCGAGGCTTTGCGTCGCAAATACAACGGACACGTTCTTCTTGCGCAGGGTCTTCAGCCATTCGCGGGTGCGCGCTGCGAACATGGGATCATCGAGGAAAAGCCAGGCCTCATCGAGGATGAGTAGTGTTGGCTTGCCATCGAACCGCGCTTCAAGCCGATGAAAGAGATAGGTGAGAACTGGGAGGGCCGCGCCCTTGGTGTGCATCAGCTCTTCCATCTCGAAGCAAACTGTGTCGGCGAGGCTGAGGCTTTCCTGATCAGCATCGAGAAGCCGTCCATGCGGGCCTTCCAGCGTGAAAGGGTGCAGGGCTGATTTGAGGGTCTCGTCTTGTAGCATCAGCGACAGGCCTGTCAGAGTGCGTTCAGCTTCGGGGGCGCTGGCAAGTGACTGGATGCCTTCCCATAGCCTCGCCTTAAGGTCCGGCGTCATCGTCACGCCTTCATTGGCGCAAAGGTCAGCCAGCCAGTCTGCCGCAAAGCTCGCGCCGGTCTCGGTATCGATGTCCTTCAGGGGCTGAAGACTCGGAGCATTGGAGCTTCCGAGATCGACATGCGCGCCGCCCATACAAAGTGCTGCCGTGCGGGCTGAGCGGCCCTTGTCGAAAATGAAAATCTGAGCGTCTGTGTAGCGCTTCCATTGCAAGGCAAAGAGCGAAAGAAGAACCGACTTGCCCGCGCCGGTCGGGCCGACGACGAGCGTGTGGCCAACATCGCCAATGTGCAGATTGAGCCGGAACGGCGTCGTGCCATCGGTCTGCGCCTGAATGAGCGCTGGAGCATTGAAGTGGTGGTTCGTCTCTTCGCCGGCCCAGACCGCAGATAGCGGCACCATATGGGCCAGGTTCAGCGTGTGCAGGATCGGTTGGCGGACATTGGCGTACGGATGACCCGGTAAAGAGCCGAGCCAGGCGTCCACGGCATTCAGTGTTTCCCTGATCGCCGTGAAACCACGGCCATTTACGATGCGCTCTGCGATGCGGATATGCTCATCGACAGCGCGACGGTCTGGGTCCGAGACAGTGATCGTTGTCGTGACGTACCCGTATGAAACGAGATCGCTGCCAAGCTCTTGCAGCGCTGCATCGGCATCACCCGCCTTGTTGTCGGCGTCATTGTCGACGAGCGCTGCCTGTTCATTGAACATCGTCTCGCGCAACACCGCGCCGATCGACTTTCGCTTGGCGAACCAGTGACGGCGTTTCTTGCCAAGGACCTTTTCCGCTTCCGCCTTGTCCATGGCGATAAACCGTGTTGCCCAGCGATAGGCAAAGCCCTGACGGTTCAGCTCATCCAGAATGCCAGGTAAGGTGGAGGCCGGAAAGCCAAGAATGGTCAGGGTGCGCAAATGCGCGTCACCGATCATCGGCTCAAGCCCACCAGCGAAGGGCTCGTCTGCGAGCACCGCGTCAAGGAAGACGGGAAGTTCGGGGGTCACGACCGGATGACGTTTGGTCGAGATGGTCGAGTGCAGATAAGTCAGCGTTTCATCGTCTGAGAGCTTTGCGATTTCCGCGAGACAGGTGGAAAGGAGATCGAAGACGCGGTCCGCGTGTTGCTGGAAGGTCTCCAACCGGTGTCGCCAGGTCGCCGTATCTTCGGTTTCGGCACGCTGGATCAGGGCCTTTTCGGCCCGGCCCGTGGCATCAGCAGGCGGGAGCCAGAGAAGAGTCAGGAAGTAAGAGCTCTCGAAACGGGTGCCGCTTTCTTCAGCCTGTAGCGCGCGTTCCTGATCGACGAGCCAGGACAGGGCGTCAGGAAAGTCCGCTTCCGGATAGTCATGCACCTCATGGCGCTGCGCCTCAAAGAACAGCGCCCAACCCGAGCCGAACCGGCGCAGCACATTATTGACCCGCGCCATGACTGAGACGAGTTCTTCTTGTGTCGAGCTTTCTAGATCGGGCCCTCGATAGCGGAACGTGGTCTGGAAGCTTCCGTCCTTGTTCAGAACGACGCCCGGTGCGACGATGCAGGCCCAGGGCAGATAATCGGCAAGAAGCGTGGGCGTATCTGCGTATTCTTTGAGGTTCAGCATGTCAGATGCTCCTTGTGCCGGGTGGAGCGTGAGGCGACCGCCATGAAATCTGGATCGCTCCGCGCCATGAACACCGCTGCTGAGTGACCCAACACCCAGAGAAGGAGCCCAGGTATCCAGAGCCGAAGACCGAGCGCGAGGGCAGCGGCCAACGTCCCGATAGCGATGGCTGCACTTCGCGGTGCGCCTGCCATCAGGATCGGCTCAGTCAACGAGCGATGAAGGGGGATTTCATAGCCGTCAGCCATTAGATCAACGCGCCCCCGCCAAAGCTGAAGAAGGTCAGGAAGAAAGAGGTTGCGGCAAAGGCAATCGAAAGTCCGAAGACGATCTGGATCAGTTTGCGCATGCCGCCAGACGTTTCACCAAAAGCCAGCGTCAGACCCGTCAGGGTAATGATGATCACCGCGACAATTCGGGCAACCGGGCCTTCGATCGATTGCAGGATCTGATCAAGCGGGCCTTCCCAGGGCATGCCTGAGCCAGCTGCATGGGCGGGTCCAGCGATTAACAGTCCGATGCCGATAGCGGCAGCGACCTGAACCGTCCGGTTCACGGCGTGAGTTTGATTATAGACAATCATGAAGAGGTTCCTTCTGTGACGAGTGAAAGGCAGCGGGAGACGAGTGGGGCCGTGTCATAGCCCTCACCATTGAAACCGGTGACCCTGAGCGCCTCTTCGATACGGCGCTGACCGCCAGCGCGGCTCATGAAGACAACCACATCAATCGCCTCTGCGATCAGATCGAACGGTGCGCGCGGCGTTGCTTCCAGAGTCAGTTGCTCAAGACGGGTGAGTGCGCCGTGTGCAGAATTTGCATGCAATGTCGTGATGCCGCCGGGATGACCCGTGTTCCAGGCTTTCAGAAGATCGAGGGCTTCAGGTCCGCGTACTTCACCCACCACGATCCGGTCAGGTCTCAGGCGCAGCGTTGACCGGACGAGGTCCTGTAAACTGGTGCTGCCGCGATGGGTTCTGAGCTGCACTGTATTGGGCGCAGTGCATTTCAGCTCACGCGTATCTTCCAGAATGACGATACGGTCATCATTGAGGCTCTGCTCGGCAAGCAGCGCATTGGTGAAAGTCGTCTTGCCGGATGATGTCCCACCCGCAATCAGAATATTGGAATGGGTTCTGATGGAGTCTTTCAGCGCTTCGGCGAGCGCTGGCGCGAGCGCGCCCTGATCAACATAGTCACCAAGTTCAAATGGCGTGCTGGCGGGTTTGCGTATCGAGAAGCATGGCGCTGTCGAAACAGGCGGGAGAAGCCCTTCAAACCGCTCGCCGCTGCCGGGGAGTTCGGCAGAGACGATTGGGGAATTGCGGTCTGTCGCTTCTCCCACCCCGGAGGCCACAAGGCGGATGACGCGCTCGCGGTCGGAGGGTTGGAGAGTCTGTTCAGAAATTATGAGGCCGATTCCGGCTTTCTCAATCCAGACCGATCCATCCGGATTAGCCATGATCTCGATTGTTTCAGGCGCTTCAAGCGCTTCCCGCACCACCGGGCAGAAGGCCGTGCGCAGCATAGTGGTGCGCCGGGCATCTGTTTCTGAGTGGTGCGGGGTCTGGCCCATCGAATTTGCTCCTGTCACTTGGCGTTTGTGAGTGATTGAAGCTTGGCAGGTGGGTCTGGTTTTCGGGAGTTGGATTGGAGGCCAACATAGGCAAGACGCTGCGTAAAAATGCAGATCAATACAAAACCAGTTCTGTAGCGATCGCTGCAGAACAGAAATTCGGAGTTCTCGTTTTAAGCGATTTAAGTCAGTGAGCTTTCGCTCAAATTATTCAATCAAAGGACTGTAATGATTTCAGTCTTTTCAACTCTTTGTGATCGGCGGCTAAATATAGTCTGGCATTCTTCTTGCTCGATTTCCCCCATACGGGGAGGCGTATATGAAGACTTTTACCTTGAATTCCGATGGCGCATTGGCGCGTTATGACTATCTCTCACGGCTTTCGCCGGATCGATGGGCCTGGGAATTTCTGAGACGCAACCGGGAATTCAGACGCGACGCAGCAACACGATCACCCGATGATGTGTCGGAAATGCCTGCGCCATGTCCGGAAACCATTCGTATTATTCGACCGCGTGTCACACAAACCCTCGCTGAACGCTGGGGCCTCTTGTTCATGCCCGATCCTGAGCTGAACGGATTTGATGCAAACGCCGTCTGGAGCCATTACGTTTTTCCGGATCAGGTCGAGGTCAATTGCACACCGCGAAAGCCCGGCCAGAATTGCGATATCTGGGATCGCACGGTCCCGCATTGCCAGATCACGCACATCACCGATCGTTCAGCGCGAGAATATCTACTGGTGCGCGGCAAAGGATGCGTCGCGCAGATCCGCTGCACCGGCATGTCTCTACTCAGCCTGGAACCGGTGCGCATGAAGCTCCAAATCTCTGACATGGAAGCCTACGAGCAAAAGCTCAAAGTACAGAAAGAGGCCATGAAGCTTTACGGAGATGGTCCGGATACGTCGGAAGCCCTCTGGACAAAGAAAACGCAGATTCTTCGCAATGGTCTGATCGCGCTCGACTGCCAGTACCTTGGCATGAAACAGCGTGAAATCGCTGCCGTCATCTACGGTGAAGAGGCCGTCGCCTCAGACTGGGGCGATGATTGCAGCGCCCTCAGGAACCAGCTGCGCTATGTCATCCGCAAGGCAGAAGGTCTTCGCGACGGCGGATATCTTGTCGAACTTCTCGGCGCGAGGCTCGGACCGGATACGCAAGCCGCCTGAGCCAACAGGCGAAGACATCCGCCAAATTGGCAAAGCCCCATAAATCGCTGATATAACAGCGTCAGAACCTGAATCGCGCCACGATGGTGTATTCAATATCTGGAGGGACAACCGCCTGTTTGTATTTTACGACACCGAGACGAGCGGCACCAATACGGTGTTCGATCAGGTCCTGCAGTTCGCAGCCATTCTGACCAATGATCAACTGGAAGAAGTCGACCGCTTCGAAATCCGGTGTCGGTGTCTGCCCTGGATTGTTCCTGCCCCCATGGCCCTGAAGGTCACGGGCGTGACGCCAGACATGCTGGACGACCAGAGCCTTCCGAGCTTTTACGATATGATGTCGGCCATACGGACAAAGCTCGAATGCTGGGGACCGGCCATCTATGCAGGCTATAATTCCATGCGCTTCGACGAGCCGCTCATGCAGCGGGCTTTCTGGCAAGCGCTTCATCCTCCATACCTCACGGTCACGAACGATAATGCGCGCATGGATATTCTTCCGCTCGTGCAAGCCGCGTCACATCTCTACGAAGGTGTCTTTAACTATCCGACAACACCAAGAGGCCGGACCGGCTTCAAGCTTGATCAGCTCGCGCCTCTGAATGGCTTTGACCATCAAAACGCCCATGACGCGCTGGCCGATGTCGAAGCCACCATTTTTATTGCCCGTATCCTGGCGGAGAAATGTTCCGAACTATGGACATCCAATGTGGCTTCCACCCGGAAATCCGATTTGGCCTCAAGGCTCGTACCCGGTGAGCCATTCCTTTTTGTTGAATACTTTATCAGTGGTCCAAGTGTCTGGTGGGGGCAGCGCGTTGATCAACATGGCACGTCAACTAGTGCCGCGAGCTGCCTGCGCCTCGATGCTAACTGGAACGATATCTTCACCCTGGATGACGAGGCGCTTGAGAAACGGCTCACCGCGTCGCCAAAGCCGCTCAGAGACATCGCGCTCAATAAGGCACCGATCGTTCTCGATCAGACTACAGCAAGCCGTATCGGTTACGCGCCAGAAACCGACATCCTCTCACAGAGCGAGTTCCTGGCTTCAAGTGAGGAAGCGTGCGCGAAGCTTCTCCAGACGGCCGCAGCGCTGAAAGAACCCTGGCCGGAAGCAGAGCATCTTGAGCAGCGGATATTTGAAGGCTTTCCGTCTCGAGAAGATTCCGCACGCATGAAAGAGTTTCATCGTGCAGACTGGTCTGGAAAAGCCGCCTTGATCCGGTCTTTTGAAGACGAGCGATTGCAGCAATTAGCCCAGCGCATCGTCTTTGCGTCCGCGCCTGACGCACTCAGTGAAGTAGACCGAAAGCGCATGGCTGAGGCCATTGCAGGCAGGCTTCACGATGACGATGCCGATCCGGGTCTCTGGCGCACCATTCCACAGGCGATTGAGGAGCTCTCGGAAGTGCGGGGCCTTGAAGATGGCGAAGCGATTGCGGCGGATATTGAAACTTGGTTGAGCGCTCTCGGCTCTAAATACCAATCGATCTCATCTTAATCAGGCGAGTTCCACTTCCTGGGATCAAGCGGCGGCTAAAACACCGCTCGCTAAAAGTGCGTCAAAGATAGATGGCACGTAAGTTTCAGCTTGATCCTCCATGAAATAGACATTGAGGTCGTTCAACTCATCAATCGAGAGCCCCCAATTGAGCTTCGAATGCCGCGAAGGCGTTATAATGAAACTGTTGAGCGAGACATTCGGATTACCGAGACGCTGTTCGATGTCTTTTATCGTTTGATGGAAGGCAATTTTCTTATGCCCTGGACCTTCGTGTTGAAGCCCGTGCGGCTCAATGAATGCTAAGCTCTGAAGATCACCTTTAACCAGCCAAAGCAAAAAGTCCGGATAAAAATTACCAGCTTCAAAGAAACCCATGCCTCGACCGCGACTTTCATTGCGCAGCAGAAATGCCTCTATGCCATCTTGATTGAAATTGGCCTGCGAGAGATCGAGGTAAGAGACCAGATCTTCAACAAACTGAATTTCACTCTCGTTTAACGAGACAGGTGTGACCTGAACTTTTCCGCCTTTGCGCACATGCAAGACGGGTTCGTAGAGATGGTTCGAAAGAAGGCAGCCTTTAAGATCGCCCGCAGTCAGCACACCTTTTTTCTTGGCGGCGAGTTCTTTTGAAAGAGCCTCTATGTCTGAGATCAGTTTGCTCTCACTTGAATCGACAAGCAGCTGATAGAAGTCTGACGTAGGGATATTTTGATCATCATGGGCGAGCGGTCGCAATTCCAGCCGCGGTTCGATAAAGGCCGCTTTGCGATAATTGTAATATTCCTCAGCATACTTCTGCAGGAGCTCTGCCGCCATTTCATGCCACAGTGCAATGTTTGATGGATCGTCAAAAGTCATGCGCCCCGACGGCACGATGATCTTGTACCAAGAGCCATCGGCAAGAAGCGGCTTGAGCTGATCTTTTTGAATGTTGAAGTTGTGCCAGGTTCTCTCGCGTTTGAAGCGCTCTAAGCGGAAGAAAAGATCGTGTTCATCGAGGAATGCAGCATGCAAACTTGAGAATGTTTGCTCGTTCTTCAAGCCGATCGTGTCGCCGCGACGTGACTCCAATGATTGGATTCTTGGATACCAATCAATTGCGATTATCTTCTCCCGCAATTTATCTGGAACCTCGCCGAACATCGGCACAGCTGCATCGCGTTTGAAGTCGTACTCTTTGCCGTTTGCTTTCTTTCGACGAGGTCGGAGGACCATAAGGTTCTGGCCGAAATCATAGGTGACATTGAGAGGAATCTGGAAGACTTCCTTCTTGTCATTTGAAGGCAGCTCTTCCTCTTCCAGAAAGGCCCGAAAGCGCTCCATAAAATCTGCTTCAACGCCAAACACGTTCAGCGTTTCTGCATATTGGATAAAGTCTGGCTGATATGAGGGGGTAGAAAAACCGCTCCGCTGCAATGACCAATCATGGCCTTTCAGACGCACACCGCGACCAAAGAGTTGGATGATCTGTGAGCCTTCAGACTTCCCGACATGCATAAGGCCGAGCGTGCTAACGCGCCAGCAATCCCAACCTTCGACAAATCTTTTTGACCCGATCAGTAGATTGAGTGGCGACGATGATTCATTGATCTGACCGAAAAGAGTGTCTGAGAACTCACTGTCTAAGACGGTCACGTTATCGAAACCTCGATCCGCGATATGGCTGGACAGGCCTGAGGCGTCGCCAACATTTATAAGGCCAAAGGGCGTTTCTGACTGCCCGACTCGCAGCATAATCTCATTGTCATCGCCTTTGATGCGGGCGATCGCCAATTGTCCGCCTGCCGATGACTGAAAAACACGCTGGTGAATGTCTTTGAGAAAATCTCGCGCAGTCATTCCTTCCGATGTCATCTGTGTGTTCAGATAAGCGAAGCCTCCAGAAAAAATGTCGTTGCCGCCCGCATCGAGGAGGCCGGTTTTCTCGCCATTCCCCGAGATGATATTCTGAATTTCATTTTCGGCGGCTGAACTGTCACTCAAAAATCTCGCTAGAAAAGCGATGATTTTGCCGACATCAGAAATCGTACCTTCTTCGATTTTTGTCTTCTTACCGCCAGTAACGCTCGCGCCAACAAAGACCCATAGGGGCTTCTCCATATTGTAGTCTGCGAACTCTATTTTTTTGTCTTCATAAAGGCGCAGCTGTTGGTAATAGGCGAGCAGGCAGGCTGTCAGATAAGAAAATTGTAGCTCGTCGAATGTGCGCGGCAGGTTGAAAATCCGGTAATCCTTGCCGTAGCCGTCTTCATAAAAATAGCGGTACGAATAATCAAACAGGACCGATTTGGCATAGGCTTCGGTGATCGTGTCTCGCTTTGCCGCAGTCGTCGCTTCCTTAAAAGTAGCGGAATACTCAAACACAAAGCCGCGCTCAGCTAGCTTGGCGCGGTTAGCGAACCAGCCGCGTTCCTCCGTGCTCCCCATACCGCGATGTGCTTCGTCTACCAGTAACAGGTTCTGGTCACCTAAGTTCCGCACTGCGATGATGTTGGGACCATCTTGTTCGGCGAGTTTCGTAACCTCAGTAAAATCAACCTGCCGCAGACCGTTGCGACCCATTGAGAGAAGGTCTCCGCTGTCTGTTATAAGTCGCTCAGCGATGATGCCGCTCGCTTTCAATTCGCCCGCATGTTGCCGCGAAAGGCCTTCGTTCGGCGTGATTAGAATCGTCCGTGTCAGATCATCTTTTAGCGCTGACTTGCCTGCATAGTGCCTGAACTGCAGGAAATTGACGTGCATAAGAAGCGTCTTGCCCGAACCGGTGGCGTTCTGCAGGCAGACCTTGTTCAGCTCATCGAGGGTGAAAGGCGTGATACCGGTCTCATAGCCTTCGCCTTCCCAATAGGCGTTGAATGTCATCACATAGGTATTGAGATCACGGCGCAGGGCGTGGATGTCGGCGAAATAGCGGTCGAGGTAAATCTCCGCAAACAGCAGTGACAGCCACTGATAATACTTCCAGACAATCGGGCGCTGGCGTTTCTCATTGATCGCCAGCGTATGGCTGACAATGTTCTGCTCATAGCGCAGTAGGTCGCCCTTGGTGATCGCCGCGCCTTCCTGAAGCTCCAGGTCGAGATGCTTGTAGAAGCGGTGGAGATTGTCCGCATCGAGCCCGTCCGCTTTCGTCGAAAGCATATCTGCAAACGGCTTGAAGGGCTTGAGGCTTTTATGGCCGCGCTTGTGCTGTAGGAGCGGATCATAGCCGAACAGGCTCACGATCCATTGATTGAGGACGAGCTTGTGGCCGAAAGGGAGCTGTTTAGGTTTTTTCGCTTTGGCCACGATCTATCCCTCCACATCCCACATGGCCTGGTGGAAGGCCTCTTCGAGGAGGCGGACTTTCCAGCTTTCGCCTTCCTGGCGCAGGTTCGGCAGGTTGTTCGAGCCGTTGACATAGATGACGTCAAACTCGCTGTCCTGCGTCGAGAGGCGATATTTGCGGAACCACTCGTCGAGCATCAGATTGTCTTCTTCGAGATTGCCGGTGAGCGCGCGCCAGATGACCAGTGTCTTTTCGCGCGATGTGTCATCGCCGGGCGTGGTTAGCGTATAGCCCTCCACCTTGCGGAAGCGCCATTTACCGGCATCGCTTTCGGTCAGCTTGCCCTCGAGGATGAGGCGCGTGGTCTCATCCTTGGGCAGCTCGGGGTCAGGCTCGCGCTTGAACTTGGCGTCAAAGCTGCGCCAGCGGTCGAGATGCTCCACATGCAGGCCGATCAGCCAGTTAAAGGTTTCCACCAGATCAACCGCGCGATCCGTATATTCATCCGTACCCGGCGTCTTGATGTTGAGGCGATAATCGGTCGGATCGTCAAAGGTCTCGATATTGAGAAGCGACGGGCTGCCCTTGGTCTCAAAATCGAGCCAGTATTTCAGCATATAGTCCCGGCGGAAATCCTCGCCAGTGGCGCTTAGGTCGGGTGAGGTCCGCAGAGCGAGATTGTTCAGCGCGTCTTCATAGGATTCGAGGCGGAGATATTTGAAAGTATGGGAAAGGCCGTCGCGGGAGATGGGTTTGCCATCTTTCCAGTCTGAGGAGTTCATCGCCTTTTTTGTGCGTGGAAGTAAAACTGAATCAAAATGGGCGCCCATTTCGATAACGGTGAACCTTCTTTTCCCTCCATCTTTCCTATTCAAATTTATTACAGCATGTGCTGTGGTTCCCGAGCCAGCAAAGAAGTCCAAAATTTCAGCATCAAGATTATTGGCGCTTGTTTGGATGCAATCCTCAACCAATACCACTGCCTTTGGAAAATCGAATGGTTTGTCTGAGAATAATTCCTTAAGTTCGATTGCGCCATAATTTGCTGAAGCGTATTCAGATTTATCCCACCAAGTTGACGGTGTTGAATTTTCATCAATTCGTGTTTTAAAGTCTATTTGAGGCTCGTTGTCCTTGTTTCTGCGAACCCTGTACTCGGTTAAGTCGTCCAACACGCGTTCCCAGCCGCGATGCCAACGTTTCTCAATCCTTTCACCGTTTTTCTCCGAAATTGGATAAACTGAGACTTCCCCGTCACTAATTTCCTCTTCAATTTCATATTCCCCATGCTCACCTCGATCAGCATGCCATGACATTTTTGGGACCCGTAATCGGTCATCCAAGTCAACCACAATCGGATAGTGCATTTTCGGCCTATCCGACCGCAGCTCATTTGTCCCAGTACGAATGAAGCTCATCCACGAGTAATGTCCCCGTTCATCACGCAAAGGATAACGAGCCAAACGTTTATCAGTTAAGCCCAGACTGGCAGGTTTCGATAAGCTAGAGCGACCATAAAACAGCGCGTACTCGTGAGATGGTGATAGTGTGGTCTTCGATTTTCTGCTCTGAGGATTAGACCGCACTACTGCCTTCCCTAAGTCTGTGGAGAAGATACTTCCCATGACCTCAGAGAGTTGCGGCATCTGCTCATCATCGATAGCTGCGCAAATGATACCTTTGTTTGATAGAAGTGTAGAGGCTTCCAGGAGTCGTTCCTGTATCAGACTAAGCCACGACGAACTCTTGTAACCATTCTTGTAAATGATTGATGAGGCGTCAGTATTATAAGGAGGGTCGATGTATATAGCGTCTACAATATCCCTAGCCTTGCTGCGGATTGTTCGAAGCGCTTGACCGTTTTCCGCGCAGACGGCTACGCCTGCCAAGTCCTTGTCTAAGCCTTGAATGGTTGAAACGAGCTCGTCACGGAAACTCAGTTTAAAATGCGATGTGTCGACGGACAGTTTGTCATTGGCTTCAAGAAATTGGACCGACAGCGGCGTGGAATAGCCGTCCAGATCGTCAATCGCGAAGAGGCGGACCCATTCCTCGTGTTGAGCCTCATTGGCGGCTATTTCAGGATAGAAGCGTTCCGGGATACGATCGAGCGTGATGCAATATTGCGTGTCGGAAACGAATTTCTTCTTTAGCCAGAGCTTTTTTTGGAAGTCCTCCAGCTGGGCAAGGAAGTCGATCAAATGGCGCGCAATGCGGCGCAGCACTTTCACACGCGCCAGATAGCCTTCCACCTGCAGCGCGTCTGCCGCCTCGATATCGTCAAGGCGCATGATTTCATTCTTGATATAGAAATCGAGCTCGCGGCGCAGGAAGCCGCCAAGGTCCTTATGGATAAAATAATCCATCGTGTTGCGCGCCGTATATTGCGCGAGATATTTCTCCAGTAGGGCGCGATCTTTATGTTTTTCCGTCGGCGCGGGGGTCATCAGCGCGGCGGCGAAGCTCTCCGCGCCCGCGAGGTTGGGCAGCGTGGCCTTGATCAATTCGGCGGCTTCTTCCAGCCGCTTCTTCGCCCATGCGCCGGACTGACCGGACTTCTTTGGATCGGCGCGATATTCGAACTGCAGCACAAGCTCTGGCTCGCCGACTTCGCTGGTTTCGAGCTTTACTGGCTCGGCCTCATAGATCAGGAAGAAGCGCTCGGTCTGTTCGCTTGCTTTGACATTGTTGTGCTCGCCTTCGCTGGCCGACACGATGCGGCAATGCACTTTCATCGACCTGGCGGTGTCGAGCTTTGGGTGCTCCGGCGCCTTGGTCGGATCGAAAGTGAAATTGGTCAGATACTCTGACGTCTTGATGTAATATTGGTCGCGGTTCGCCCAGTGCATATAAACTTCGCGGCCATCGTAGGGCACGGCATAGGGCGCGGCCTTCCCATCGGTCTCGCGTGCGAAATAGCGGCGCGACATGAAATCCCCAGCGTCGTAATAGCGCTCGAAGAAGCGATAGAGATGGTCATAGACATCGCCCTCATGCGTCTCAGCATTGCGGACAGCATCGAGCGCCGCCTTGGCCTTCATGACCGGCGGGGTCATATCCGGGTCAGGCGCACCATAGTCGGCAGCCTGCTTCTTAGCAGCTTCATAGGCTGTCTGTGCTTCGTTTAGCTTGGCTTCATCGGCTTCGCCAAATGCGGCCTGAATGATCTCAAGTAGGTCTTCCTCAAGAAACTGCGTCACCTGACCGGCCTTGGCATGCATGATCCGATAAAGCCCAAAATCAAGATCGGGCTGATCAAGCTGGAACAGCTCTTTCAGGAGTTGAATTAGCCGCGCGCGTTGTGTTGCTGCTATCATTTCGTGGTCCATGTCTGCGTTTTCAGCCAGCTGCTTGCACCAATTGAAGCGCGAACAAATGATTGTGGAGGGTGAAAGCCGCTGTGATGAAAGAGGCTATTCAGCGAAAGCGGTTCTGCCGCCAATTCGATGTTTGCAATATCATAGCAACCGACAACTGGATCGTTCCCGAAATAAGAAGATAGCTCCTGTTTCGTGAGTTTGGCTGATTCTAATAGTGAAACTGCGCTATCAAAATCCAAAAGTTCGATTGAGTTTATTTCTGCACGACCAATTATCTCTGAATGCGGAGAGCCGACATAAATATACATAAGTCTGGGTTCAAATGACTTTGGTACGCGCTTTCGAAACACGTGCTTGATATCCGCGTTCAACAAACTTCCGCGCCAGTGAGCTGAAAATGAGACCACGATCTCATTAGAAGCATCTTCCTGGCCAGCTGCTTTAAATGCAAAACCGTCACTCATCTTATAGTCCAACTTATAGCGAATAGTACTTTTCGCCCCACTTCTTGTTGAAGGCGGGCTTCGATCTCAGCGATCATGGCGTCGCGTTTTTCGTAAATCTTGTCCTCGACCTCAAAAATATTCTGACGAAGTCGGCGTTTGGATTTTTCAATCTCATGAATTTCGGTTTGGATTTCATGCTGGCGCTGAGGATCGTTAGATGCGCGCATCTCGCGCTTCAGGTCTCGTTCGCGGCTCTTGGCATCGACCAGCTCTTTCTCGGCCTGCGCGACGAGGTCATCTGCCCAGCCATCGAGCTTTTTTGATTCCTCGATCATCCATTCAGATTTTCGTTTTTGCACATCTGCGAGGATAGCTTCCTCGGCTTCCGAAATTGCGGCTTGCATACTGTCTGGCGTCGCCACTGCCTTATCAGTTACGTCATCGACTGGTAGGTCGAACAGCCGCCGCGCGGCACTCTCGGGCAATTCTTGTCCGTCATCAGTGCGGGCGACGATAATGATGTGGTCCTGGTCATCTGAGCCACGTACTGACAATTTGTGTACGAGAGCCGTTCCGCTGGTGCCGACAAAAGGCTCTAGCGCGGCGGCCTTGGCGGGCCAGTTTGTGTAATCGAGAGTGAGCGATGCGCCAATGAGGGGGCGATCAGCCGCGCGCTCAAGTACGTGTTGGGCTAGGGGGTGTCCGAGCCGGTAGCGGTGGCCTTCCAGCCCTTCCTTGCGCAGGAAGTAGCCGCCGACAGGCGCTTCGACGCCATCAATCGCCTGCTTCAGCGTGAAGGTGTGGTGGCCATCGTCGAAGCTCGCCCGCTTGCCAAGCTCATGCTTGGTCAGCGCCCAGAGCAATGTCGTGTAGCGGTCGAGATAGGCGCTTGCCTTCTCCATATTCATCTTAAGACGGTCATGCACCTCAGCGTCGAAATGCTCGAGCAGTTTTTGGCGCGTATTGTCCATGGTTTCCGCGATCTGCTCATCCATTTCTGTGCGCAGCGTCTCAAAGGCGGTTTCGATTTCATCAGGCGTTCGACAGCTTTGATAGATCTTTGAAATGCGGCGCTCAAAATCGACGCCGGATTCGATTGATCCAAGCACCTCGTCGCTCGCGCCGAAGACACCATTGAACAGTTGGAACTTCTCTGAAAGGAGTTCGAACACACGCTGGTCTGCGGCATTGTTCCGGTTAAGGAAGTTGACCACCACCACATCATGCTTCTGACCATACCGGTGGCAGCGGCCTATGCGTTGTTCGATCCGTTGCGGGTTCCAAGGCAGGTCATAGTTCACAACCATGGAACAGAACTGCAAATTGATGCCTTCCGCTGCCGCCTCTGTTGCGATCATGATTTTTGCGTGGTTGCGGAAATGATCGACCAGCGCCGCACGCATATCTGCTGTGCGTGAGCCGGTGACCTTGTCGGTCCCGGCATGGGTTGCCTTCCATTGCTCGTAAATGGCTTTCGACTGCTCATCGGCGTTCGAGCCATTGAAGAGGACGATGTCGCCCGCATAGCCATTCTCTGACAACAGACGGAGGAGATAATCCTGAGTGCGCCGGGACTCAGTGAAGATGATCGTCTTCTGTGCGGCTCCCAGCTCGTCGGCTTTGTCAAAACCAGCCGCCAATGCTGTCAGAAGCGATTTGCCTTTGGCGTTTTCGGTAATCGAAACAGCTAGGTCTTTAAAGCGTCGAAGCTCTGCAATCTCTTCTTCAATAACGGCAATGTCATCCTCAGACAGCAATTCGGGCGGCGTCTCGTCATCCACCCATTCTTCTGCCGTTTCCTCAAACCCATCATAATCTTCTTCAATATCGTCAGGGATGAGGTCTTCGAGATTGTTCTTAAGCGCCGCATCATCTTTCAACTGACGCTCGAGCTTATTCGCTAGTGAATTCAACGCGCCCGCAATGGCGAAAGTCGATGACGCCAGCAGCTTGCGCAGAATAAGCGTCATGAGCGTGCGTTGGCTGGATGGCAGCGCCGCTAGGGTCGGTCTTTGTAGATACTCTGAGACGAAATCGTAGAGCTTTTGCTCTTCCGGGCCAGGGACGAATTCTTGGGTGATCGGGATACGGTTCGTGTAGCGAATATACTCCAGCACCTGGCGGCGGAGTGTCCGATGGCAGATCGGTTCGAGACGCGCTTTTAGTTCATCAAACTGACCATCGCCAAGCCGGGCATATTGCGCGCGAAAACTTTTGGCATCACCGAATGCATAATCATCAATGATGCTGACCAGTCCATAGAGCTCCATCAGAGAATTTTGGAGTGGTGTCGCTGTTAACAGGATCTTTGGAACATTGCCGAAAGCAGTCTTCAGCGCACGTCCCACTTTATTGTCAGGTCGATAGACATTTCTGAGGCGGTGAGCTTCGTCGATAACGACCAGGTCCCACGGCGTGACCATCAATTCGTCTGCATGGCGCGCGGCAAATTGGAACGAACAAATCACAATGGCGGGTTGTTCAAATGGTCGATGTCCGCCGTCCTTGATGATCTTCTTGTAATTACGCGACTCGATAATGAAGCTCGGCAGGAAGAACTTTTCTTCGATTTCCTGGGCCCATTGCTTGCGAAGGCTCGCAGGGCCCACAATCAGGATACGCCGTTTTCCCTCAGTCCACTTCTGAGAAAGCACCAAGCCCGCTTCGATCGTTTTGCCGAGACCAACCTCATCGGCAAGGATCGCGCCTTTCGAAAGCGGGGACTTAAAAGCGAATAGGGCGGCCTCAACCTGGTGCGGGTTTAAGTCGACTTGCGCATCGAACAATGTACCCGCCATTTTCTCAGCATCCGCAACCGAATGACGGCGCAGCAGCTCGTGAGCGAACAGTTTCGAGTGATAGTCGGTGATCATGCTCGCCCCCTTAATTATGGCTTCTCAGCCTTGTTTGAACCTGTCTTCTGGTCCTCTATCCATTCGTCGATCTCACCTTTGCGAAACCGCCACGATCCGCCAACTTTGAACCCCGGAATCTTGCGCTCGGAGGCCAACCGATAGGCGGTTTTCTCCGTTAATCGCAGATATTCCGCCACTTCCTTGATGGTCAGAATGTCAGTTTCCATGGCCGCTCCTTGAGCCGAAATCAGCCTATTTGAGAAAATTAGGCAGAATCGGGAAATGGCTCAACCGATATTTCTCGGCAGGGTCATCGTTGGCTTTCGGGCACATTTTGTCCGTTTTCTAATGGCCTCATGGGTTCTTCCAAACAGTCGGGATTGGACGGACGGTGCGTCTGCCAGAGCGCGGTCACCGCGCAAGGGAGCGGGACTGTTTCGGGATCAATCGTCTTTAGGTGTCCTACCTTCAGCGCCCCTTGCGCCGCGCCCTTGCACGCTCAGGCGGAGCACCTTTTCGCCGCCCACCCCCGCCTGATGCGGGAAAGAATGCGAGGCGGCGCAAAGGAGACTGACATGACCGAACACCACCCGGACCCCGCGCAGATAACATGCACCGCACCCGCGTATCCCGATAGACCGCGCATCTACGTGGCCTGCCTTGCAGCCTACAATAATGGCTGCCTGCATGGCCGATGGATCACGGCGACCACCCCGGATGAGATCAGAACGCAAGTGCGCGCCATGCTCGCCGCTTCGCCGATCCCGGACGCGGAAGAGTGGGCGATCCACGATTATGAAGGCTTTGAAGGGGCACACCTCTCCGAATATGCAAGCTTCGAGACCGTGTGCGAGCTCGCTGATTTTATCGAGGACCATGGCGAGCTGGGCGCTAAGCTCCTCAGTCATTTTGGCGATGATCTCGCTGACGCGCGTGCTGCCTTTGACGAATATGCTGGCGAGTATCGCAGCGCTGCAGACTTCGCGGAACAGTTTCGCGAGGACACCGGCACACAGATTCCGCAGAACCTTCGCTACTATATCGACTGGGAAGCGCTCGCCCGCGACATGGCGCTGAATGGTGAGATCATGGTCTTTCAGACCGGGTTCGATGAAGTCCATATTTTCTGGTCACGATAGGGAGGCTCAGACACATGTTTCTGGTCACGGCCCTTTATGGTGATGGAACAACCAGGAGCCATCTGGCGGCAAATGCCGACGATGCGCTCAAATGGAAGATGGCCCTCGCGCGCGATGCCTGGCAGGTCTTCATCAATCCACTGGCTATTCCGCTCGAATGATCAATGTGCTGATCAGTCGACATTCTGTGCGTTTATTGTCGTCGGAACTCTGATCCTCGCGGGGTTCGTTGAGTATCGAGACGCCAATTGTCGCATCGTATCTGGGCGCAAGGGACAAGCCGACCTGTCAGCCAGACGTGCTATTCCGTTTCCGGAAAGTACGCCTTGAGCCCCTTGTTCCCGTCTCATGCCTCATGACCTGGACGACGCCTGCCGGGCCTTGAAACCAGCCCTCTGAAAGAATTTTCCTCTGCGCTTTGCGCATTCACCGCGAAGCAAAATTCTTCGTCGGGCCGGTGCTCCACTCCGTTTCGCCCGTTCCGGTTCAGGCCCGTCTTGCGCCGCCCGATCGGTCCGGCGTCGACGGGGACAAGGGGTCTTCTTCGACACATGGAAACGAAAGGAAGAACACCATGGCTAACGCACTCGGATATGTCAGCGAAACCAAATCAGGCTTTGAAGGCGCCCTCGCAATGATGAACCTTACGAGCTCAATCCGCATCGAGAAGAACGCGGACAAAGCCGCCGAAGGACAGCCCGATTACCGCATCTATGCAGGCGAAACCTCAACCGAAATCGGCGGTGGATGGCTCAGGAAAGCCAAAGCATCAGGCCGCGAATATGTCTCTATCACACTCGCAGATCCACAAATTGGGCCGCGCAAGATCTACGCTAACCTTGCGCCCGTCAAAGGCAAGAAAGGTCGCCACGTGATCCTCTGGAATCCGCGCGATTAGAT
>CAYGKE010000036.1:0-7163 GCA_964350465.1 uncultured Hyphomonas sp. | reverse complement strand
CGATTAGATCAGAAACTAACGCAAGTAAAGACCGCCTCGGAGTTCATCTCCGGGGCGTTTTTTTGCGTGTATTCCTTGGTTAAAGGCCGGGGAGAAAATGCATCATGCGAATTTTAACCCTGCAAACGCCCGCACGTCTGGCCAATCCTTTCCCAGCACAAACAGGAGAAAGGAAGACTGTACAATGACAAGAAACCGCAAGAAAAATTCGTATGGAGACAATTGGCCAGAGCTTCTAAGCGTCGAAGAGGCCGCAAAGTTTCTGCGCCTCAAGCGCTCCACGCTCGATCATTATCGTTGTGAAGGGCGCGGTCCCATCTATCGCAAACATGGCGCGCGCGTCTTCTATCCAAAGCCCGATCTCATTCGTTGGTCAGAGCGAAATTCCTATGCCTCCACGTCTGAACGCTTGCGTGATCCCAAATGAAAAAGCTCAGTTTCTGGCTGACACTTTCGGGCATCTCTCTGGTGACTTTCGGATCGATTTTTGATCCGCTGGATCGCCTGATCTGGAACCGCACAGCAAGTGCGCCGACAGGAATTTACTGGCTGAGCGACGAGCCATTCATCCATGGCAGATGGGTCGTCGTCTCTAGCCAGAGCGCTGTAGTTGAATGGGCAGAAACACGCGGATATGTTGGAAAAGATTGGCCCTTTTTGAAGCAGATTGCAGGCATGCCAGGCGATGAAATTTGCCGCAATGGCCATGAGATTCGGATCAATAGTGAGCCTGTTGCAATCGCCAAAATCGTCGATTCATCGGGGCGAATGCTGCCGGTCTGGGAAGGCTGTAGCGTGCTCCAGAGCGATGAAGTCTTCGTGCTTACAGCGCATCCAGCATCGCTCGATGGCCGATATTTCGGCCCTATAAAACAATCAGACCTGGATGGCACCGCCATCCCCCTCATGACATCTCAGGACTGACAGGCTGCAAGCGTATGCAAAGCGATACAAGCATAGGCAAGGACAGAACAAGCGAACCCGGTAGGGCAAGATTGAAGCTATGGCACCACATGGCGCCTAACCCCTTGTCTGCACATCTGTTTTTTGGCGCCCTTTGCACAGCATTGTGGTGCATGTGTTTCTGGAAACGCGTTGAAATTACTACGAATTCCATGGTGTGCGGATTGAGCGGCCTGCAATGAGCGAGGAAAGACCTTTCACGCCGCGACTCGGACGCATACGCGATCAAGGCGCGCCTGCAGGCAAGCGTCTATCACGACAGTTGAACAAGACCGGAGCGAGACTTTCTAAAGTCTCTCGGAAGTCTGCCTTTACCGGCGCACGTTATGGCACGGGTGGCGCGGCCCGAACCGGCGGTTCTCGCTACAGGCATTTGTCCCGCCAGCAAATGCGCCGCGTCATTGTCAAAGTGCATATCGCAAGAGCGCGCGGCGCAGGTCCGGGCCTCTTTCGCGCCCATGTCAGCTATCTGCAGCGCGACGGTGTCGATCGCGAGGGAGAAGGCGGCGTGCTTTATGACCGCGACCAGGAGGGGATCAGCCCCCGCGACTTTCTGGAACGCAGCGAGCATGACCGCCACCAGTTCCGGATCATCGTTTCGCCGGAGGATGGTGCGCGTATGGGTGACCTCAAACAGTCAACCCGCGAGCTCATGGGCAAAATGGAACGCGATGTCGGGCGACGTCTCGATTGGGTCGCCGTCGATCATCACAATACAGGTCATCCGCATACCCATATTGTTGTGCGGGGTCGCGACGCCCGGATGAAGGATGTCGTCATCGCGCGGGACTATCTCACAAAGGGCCTTCGCGAAGCTGCCGAAGAGCTTGCCACCCAAAGGCTCGGACCAAGACGTACTCTGGAGATTGCGGGTGCGCGCCAGAAGCAGGTGGATCAGGACCGCTGGACCGGGCTCGATCATGAGATCGAAACGAGATTGGAGAACGGCGTATTCGGTCCAGGTGGTGCAAGCTCAAGTAAAGAGCGGTTTGATCGGTCCTTGCGACTCGCGCGCATCAGGCACCTTGAATCCCTTGGACTTGCTGAACGGGACAGAACGCTCTCCTGGCGAATGAAACAGGACTGGCAAGAACAGCTGAAACGCCGGGCGCGGCGCGGTGATATCATCCGCACACTTGCCGCTGAATTCGGGGAGCGTGAGCCCGACATTCGATTTGTTCAGGACCGCGCAAAAGATGCCGCTCCCATTCGTGGGATCGTGAAGGCTTATGGCCCGGAGGATGAACTTCGCGATACGCGCTATCTGCTCGTTGAAGATTTTGATGGCGGTATCTGGCATGTACCCGCTGCAACGGTCGATGTTCACGCCCGACCGCCGCAAGGCGCTGTGGTGGAGCTCTCCGAAGCAAGAGCCATGGCGCGTGCCTCGGACAAGGCTATTGCCAAGGTCGCAGAGCAAACCGGCGGTATCTGGTCGGAAGACTTGCACGCCCGCCATGATCCTGGATCAAAACCGGCCTATCATCTCAGCTTGAAGCGGCGGCTCGAAGCCTTGCGACGGGCAGGAATTGGGGAGCGCCTTGCGACCGGCGAGTGGCACGTCGGCGAAGAGTTTCTGGAGCGCGCAGCGGCATATGAGGCGCGCGGATCCGGCGGCGTCAAAATGAGTGTCCTGTCCTGGCTTTCACCGGAGATGCAGATCGACCGCTTTGGCGCAACCTGGATCGACGACCTGTCAGAGGGTGCAGCAGCGCAGCAGCAAACCTTGAAGGACTTGAAAGCACGTCGGGAGATCTGGCTCCGCGAACAAGGCTATCTGGGTTCCAACCAACCAGAACTCATGGAAGAGCAGAGAAGCCAGCTGCGCGCTCTGGAACTGCAGCGCGAGCGGGACGCGATCGGGGCGGCCTCAGGCCGAACCCCTGTTCAGCTAGCGAAAGGCGACCGTTTTGACGGAAAACTCGAAGGTCATGTCGATCTTGCAGCAGGGCGTATGGCGATCATTGGCAACGCAAAGGAATTCGCACTGGTGCCATGGCGTGGCAGTATTGGTCGGCAAATGGGGCGCGAGATGACCATCAAGCGCACCGCGTCAGGTATTGGTTGGAGCGTGGATATAGGGCGTTCCAGAGGGCTGTCCCGCTAGACGGTTTGGATGGCTTTGCAGAGCGATGCAGGAAATGGCGCAGAATCCCGCTGGTCCAGGACCAGTCTCAGCAATCATCCTTGGGAGAAGACAAATTGCTTTTTCAAGGAGGCGCGCCGTGACCGGCACAAAGATACTCATTGGCCAGATCATGGTGGTATTCGCACTGATCATTGGCGCGGTCTGGCTGGCCACACAAATTACCGCTGACGCGCTTGGCCATCAGGCTGCGCTCGGCGCGCCTTGGTTCATTGCAGGCGAGACACCAATCTATAAACCCTGGCGGCTGTTCCAATGGTGGTACGCCTATGAAGCCTATGCGCCGGAAGTGTTCGCACGTGGCGGCCTGATCGCGGTCTCCGGTTCGGCGCTCGGATTTCTGGCCGCGATCATTGGTTCTGTCTTGCGCAGTCGCCACGAGCGCCATGTCACCACTTACGGCTCGGCGCGGTGGGCCAGCGCACCCGATTTGAAACGCGCCGGACTGTTTGCGGACAAGGGCGTGTTCCTGGGACGTTGGCAAAAGCGCTATCTGCGTCATGATGGCCCTGAACATGTCATGGCGTTTGCGCCAACACGCTCAGGCAAGGGCGTGGGGCTTGTGGTGCCGACCTTGCTGTCCTGGACCGGCAGCGCCGTCATCCACGACATCAAAGGCGAAAACTGGGAACTCACTTCTGGCTGGCGCTCAAGTTTTTCGCGCTGCATTCGGTTTGATCCGACCGACAGGCGCTCGCCGAAATACAATCCGCTTATAGCTGTGCGCTGCGGCGAGCGCGAAGTGCGCGATGTTCAGAACATTGCAGACATTCTGGTTGATCCAGAAGGCTCACTCGAGCGCCGTAATCATTGGGAGAAAACCGGACATGCCTTGCTGGTCGGCATTATCCTGCACGTGCTTTATGCCGAAGAAGACAAGACGCTCAGCGGCTGCGTGCGGTTCCTATCCGATCCGAAACGCTCCTTTGCCGTCACACTCCGTATCATGATGACGACGCCGCATCTGGGAGATAGAGGCGTTCACCCGATTGTCGCGCAAGCCGCACGCGAGCTTTTGAACAAGTCTGAAAATGAGCGCTCCGGGGTTCTGTCCACGGCCATGAGTTTCCTGTCGCTTTATCGTGACCCAGTCATCGCGGAAGTCACCAGCCGATCAGACTGGCGCATCGAGGACCTGGTTGAAGGGGAGAGCCCGCTTTCGCTCTATCTGGTCGTCCCGCCATCCGACCTGTCTCGGACGAAGCCGCTGATCCGGCTGATCCTTAACCAGATTGGACGCAGGCTGACGGAAGATTTGCCCGAAAAGAACCGCCGGAAACTGCTCTTCATGCTGGATGAGTTTCCTGCGCTCGGGCGGCTGGACTTCTTTGAAAGTGCACTCGCCTTCATGGCAGGCTATGGCATCCGCGCCTATCTGATCGCTCAATCCCTGAACCAGATCGAAAAGGCTTACGGGCCCAATAATTCGATCCTGGATAATTGTCATGTGCGCATTGCTTTCGCGACCAATGATGAACGCACCGCCAAGCGCGTCTCTGATGCGCTCGGAACAACAACGGAACTCCGCTCGCAGAAGAACTATACCGGTCACCGGCTTGCGCCCTGGCTCTCTCACTTGATGGTTTCACGCCAGGAAACTCAGCGCGCGCTTATAACGCCCGGCGAGGTCATGCAACTTTCTGCCAGTGATGAAATTATCATGGTGTCCGGAGCGCCGCCCGTGCTCGCCAGGAAGCTTTGTTATTTCAAAGACGCAAATTTTACGAAACGAGTCTTGTCGCCAGCGCCCGTCGAATGGGACGACGCCGCGTGTGACGCAGAGTGGACATCCATTGTTGCAGCGCCGCCCTTCAAGGAGCCGGAGGCTGAGGATAGGGAACATCCTGATAGTGTGTCGCTGAAACGGACTCGAGAACCTGAGCACACGAATGATGATCTGCCGGAAAAACGCACTGCCGAGCCAAGCGTTGATGCCGACATCGACGATGAGGTTGATCCGACCAGCGATCAAAACCTCGAAGCCGTAAGACGCGCCGTTGCTGCGGATCGCGGCGACCCTGACGTCCTTCCGGGGTTCTGAGTGGATGGGAAAGCCGCGCGTCAACATACGGATTTCGACAAAGCTCTATGCGCAACTGTGTGAGGCAGCTGACAAGCCAGGGGTGACAAAAACGGCGATCGTTGAAGACGCACTGAGAGCATGGTTCGATCCAGAAGCGCGTTCAGTGCTGGAAGAGCGTTTGCTCGCCCGCATGGACGCCTTCGATCAGCATCAGGCGGATATGGAAAAGGACCTAGCCTACACTTACGCCACGCTGTCGCACTTTGTGTACTATTGGCTTACGCGGACCGAACCTATTCCTGAGGGGGAGCGTGATATCGCGCATGCGCTGGGGCAGAGGCGATTGGAGTATTTCAATGAGCAGGTGAGCAGCAAAATGTCTGCCGCGCCTGAGCCGGCCGCCTAGACGGGAGAAATGGACCCATCATAATTCTCGGTTCAGAAGTCTTGATTCGGAAGTATGGATACATTTCACACGAGCAGGCGCTGGCTCGATGGTTTCGTTGCGGTGCGAGTTCCGTACATGCCCACCAACCGAGACAACAATATTACCGTATACAGAACACCAATGACCGCCTCGAACGCGGCGGCGGCTTGAGGGTAATGCCCTTGAGGGGTGATATCGCCATATCCGAGTGACCTAGCCCCCTGAACTGCAGCCATGTTTTAGTTATAGAACTAGGCTGTTCAGGGGGCTAGGTCATCTGGTCGGACGATCGCGGATGTCGGGCATGGAAGGATTTGAGCAGGATAAGGCCCTCTCGTATCGCGGAATGACGATCTGTTGGCGTGAACTGGTATGACTCTAACAGAGCCATCTTTCACCAGAGTTCATAATCTACTTTCGCGTCCTTGTGCATCATAGCGGGAACGGAAACACGGAGCACAAAAGGGCTCTTGGGAGGATATATATGAACCAGAAGTTTAGACTCAATTTGAGCGGCGCAGCAATTTTGCCGATCGCCATTGCCCTTGCCACGCCGGCCTATGGGCAAGTGGCAGATGTCCCTGCCGAAACAGAAGCGGAGCGGGAAGCAAGACTGACAACAGTGACTGTTACGGCACGTAAACGGGACGAGACGCTGATCAATGCGCCGGTGGCCGTGACCGCCGTTTCCGGAGCAGAGCTGGAAGCGCAAGGGGTCACGAACCTTGAGCAGATTTCCGCGCGCGTGCCGGGCCTGCAGGTCGGTCGGGGAGCGCAAACCTCGAACATCTTTATCCGAGGTGTCGGATCTGGTATCAACAAGGGATTCGAGCACTCGGTTGGCCTTTATGTGGATGGCGTTTATCAGCCGCGCAGCCGCCAATTCTCACAGTCCCAGTTCGACCTGCAGCAAGTCGAGGTTCTGCGTGGGCCCCAAGGCGTTCTATTCGGTAAGAACACGGTTGCTGGCGCGATCAAGCTTGAAACGGCCTCGCCAGAAGTCGGAGAGGAACTCAATGGTTGGGTCGGTGTCACCTGGGAACCAGAATTCAATACGCAAAGCTACTCGGGCGTCTTTTCCGCGGGCTTGGCGGATAATTTGGCAGGCCGGTTGGCAATTCGTTATACGACAACTGACGGATATGTTGAGAACCGTGTCTTTGATCGCGACGAAGCCGAGCGCGAAGACATGTTCGCCCGGGCGACGCTCGCCTGGCACCCAACGGAGAGTTTAAACGTTGAGACGAAACTGAGCTATCTTGAAATGGACGGGGTCGGTAAGGAGCTTACCATTAATGCGATTGATGATCGCCTGCCGACGCCTAGCACGATAGCGCTCTCACAAATGCTTCATCCAGACTTTGGAGTTTCTACTGGCGATACCGCTTATGTCAGCTTCAGCGGCAATCCCGCATTCCGTGTCGGCGATCCTCCAATCTCCGACACGGAGACAACCGAATCATTGAGCGGATCTGTGAAGGCAGAATGGGAGTTCGATAACTTTACCCTCACTTCGATTACTGGCTACTCCTCTTTCGATTTCGCTCAACATCACGATGTGGATTTTCTGCCTGTCAGCTTCATTCACAATCTTGATGAAGAAG
>CAYGKE010000035.1:2208-25721 GCA_964350465.1 uncultured Hyphomonas sp. | reverse complement strand
TTTATGGCGAGGGTATTTCCAAGACTGGCGAGATCATTGACCTCGGCGTGAAATGCGAAGTCATCGATAAATCCGGCTCCTGGTATTCCTATGGCCCGGAACGAATTGGGCAGGGCCGTGAAAAGACCCGCAGTTTCCTGAAAGAAAATCCAGAGATTGCAGAAGAGATCGAGCTTGAAATTCGCAAACGCTCCGGGCTCTTGTCTGAAGTTCTGCTAACCGAAGGCGGCGGTCCAGCTCAAGAAGCGGATGAAGACCCGAAAGCAGAAGCAAGCTGATCCTGTCATGACTTTAGCCAGTGCGCAGGCCATGGCTTGGCGCGCTGGCTTATCGGCCATATATCGAGCGGCGAATCTCTGGCATTAAGCTGGCGGGCTGCTCGAAGGGTCACTCATGACAAGCGTCAATGCATTACGCGAAGCATTTCTCTCCTATTTTGAGAGCCAGGACCATGTGCGCCGCCCGTCCGCCCCGCTGGTGCCGGACAGCGACCCAACCCTGCTCTTCGTCAATGCCGGCATGGTGCCGTTCAAGAATATCTTCACCGGCGCCGAAACCCCGCCATCTGCGCGCGTAACAAGCTCGCAAAAATGTGTCCGGGCAGGCGGCAAGCATAATGATCTCGACAATGTCGGCTATACCGCGCGCCATCATACCTTCTTTGAAATGCTTGGGAATTTTTCCTTCGGTGATTATTTCAAAGAAGAAGCGATCACCCTGGCATGGCAGCTGGTCACAAAGGAGCTTGGTCTCTCGCCGGATCGCCTATTGGTCACCGTCTATGCCGAGGATGACGAGGCCGCGTCGATCTGGAAAAAAGTGGCGGGTCTATCCGATGACCGGATTATTCAGATCGGGACATCGGACAATTTCTGGTCAATGGGCGATACTGGCCCTTGCGGTCCATGTTCCGAGATATTTTTCGACCATGGCCCGGATGTGGCGGGCGGACCACCCGGTTCACCCGGAGAAGACGGCGACCGCTTCATCGAGATCTGGAACCTGGTCTTTATGCAGTTCGATCAGAGCTCGGGCGGTGATCGCAGACCCTTACCCAAACCAAGCATCGATACTGGAATGGGTTTGGAGCGGGTCGCCGCTGTGCTTCAGGGCGTTCACAACAATTACGATACGGACCTGTTCCAGACCCTGATCAAGGCTGAAGAAGATGTCTTCAAGGTCAAGGCGGTGGGAGATCAATTGGCAAGTTTCCGCGTGATCGCGGATCACTTGCGCGCCTCATCCTTCTTGGTCGCTGATGGGGTAACGCCGTCAAATGAAGGACGCGGTTATGTCCTGCGCCGGATCATGCGCCGTGCGATGCGACACGCGCACATATTGGGCGCGCGTGAGCCGAGCCTTTTCAAACTGGTGAGCACACTCAGCGATGAAATGGGGCCCGCTTATCCTGAGCTCAGGCGCGCACAACCGGTTATTGAAAGCGCTTTGGAAGACGAGGAAGGCCGGTTCCAGCGCACGTTGGGGCGCGGATTATCCCTGCTTGAAGACGCGACCGCCGGCCTACCGGAAGGTGGTACATTGCCCGGCGAGACAGCATTCAAACTCTATGACACGTTTGGATTTCCAATCGACCTGACGCAGGACATCCTTCGCGGGCGGGGCATGCAGGTAGATGAGGACGGGTTTGACAAGGCGATGGCGCGCCAGAAAGAAGGCTCGAAAGCTGCCGGTTTTGTCTCAGGTGACGCCGCGTCTGATGAGATCTGGTTCAAAATCCGCGATGAGGTCGGCGCAACCGAGTTCCTCGGCTATACTGCGCTTGCTGCGGAAGCCCCGATTGCGGCCATGCTTTTGGACGGTGTCAAGGTGGACAGCCTGTCCAAAGGAGAGGTTGGCGACGTGATCTTCACGCAATCGCCCTTCTATGCCGAAAGTGGTGGGCAAGCGGGCGATCATGGCGAAATTCGCCTTGCGAACGGAGCCCGGTTACTGGTCCGTGATGTTCAGAAAAAAGCCGGTGATCTGCACGTTCACCGGGCCGAGGTTCTGGACGGGACGGCGCGAGTCGGCGATGCCGCAAATTTGCAAGTGGACGCAGGACGCCGCACCCGCATCATGGCGAACCATTCTGCGACACACCTGCTGCATGCCGCATTGCGCGATATTCTTGGCAATCACGTGACGCAAAAAGGCTCACTGGTTGAAGAAGATCGGTTTCGCTTTGACTTCTCCCATAATGCGCCGGTGTCAGCCGCCGAGATCGAAGCGATCGAAGACCAAGTCAATGCCGTGATCCGTCAGAACCAGGCCGTCGACATCAAGCACAGCACGCCAGACGAAGCGATCGAGGCAGGGGCGCTGGCTTTGTTTGGTGAAAAGTATGGCGACGAAGTTCGCGTGCTCACCATGGGTCAGACGCTCGACGATGCAGATACGCCGTACTCCGTTGAACTGTGCGGCGGCACGCATGTCTCGCGCACCGGCGATATTGCGGCTTTTGTGATCACCTCTGAAGGCGGTGTCTCTGCCGGGGTGCGCCGTATCGAGGCGGCGACGGGCGCCGAGGCGCTTTCCTTCCTGCGTAGCCGCGCCCAGGTCTCGGTCGACCTTTCCGAGCAATTGAAAGTCCCGCTAAAAGACGTCCCACGCAAGGTTGCCGCTCTGAATGAAGAGCGGCGCACACTTGAGCGCCAACTTGGCGACGCCAAGCGTGCGCTCGCATTGGCCGGCGAAAGCGGCGCGCCGTCTGGACCGGAAACGATTGGCGATGTGAACCTGATTGCGCGCGTCGCCGAGGGCGTTGGCGGAAAGGATTTGCGGGCACTGGTAGATGAGGCAAAATCGCAGATTGGATCAGGTGTTGTTGTCTTTATCGGCGTCAATGACGGCAAGGCGGCCGTCGCCGTGGGGGTTTCCAGCGACCTATTAGATCGCTTTTCGGCCGTGGAGCTGGTTCGTGTCGCGGCTGAACAAGTTGGCGGCAAAGGCGGCGGCGGGCGGCCCCGATGGCAGCAAAGCTGAAGCGGCCCTTGATGCCGTGCGGGGCGCCTTGGCGGCTTAGGCCAAGACCGCGTCTGGCGGAAAATCTGGCTCGGCATCCCCGGACTGCCATTGCGCGTATTTGTGCATGATGCCGGTGAACAAGGCACTGCCCAAATGCGCTGTAAGCCAGCCTTGCAAACCAGGCAGGGCCTGAGCGTCGAACCAGTCGCGGTCAGTATTGGCAAATTGCCGAACGAACGGGAAAATTGCGATATCGGCCAGACTGATCCTGTCACCGAACAATTGTTGCCCGGCTCTCAGCCGATCATTGAGCTGCGTCAGAAACGCGTGCCCCTGTGAGCGATGCTCAGTCGGGTCTATGTCGCCATAACGATTTGGATATTTGTAGCGATCAAGGTGCTGCTTGAATGGGCCATCACAGGCGGCGATCAGGGCGCGCAAATCCGCCTCATTGCCTTGCTGCGGTGACAGCCAAGCCTGTGGGTCAGACTGTCCAAGCGCCCACTCCATGATGGCCAGACTTTCCTCGATGACATTGCCATCAGGCAGGACCAAAACGGGGACAGTTCCCTTGGGCGAGGCGGCAAGCATTTCGGGCGGTTTCTCACGTAAAACCACCTCCCGAAGGCGACAGGTGATCCCGGCGACGGTGAGCGCCAGTCGCGCCCGCATGGCATACGGACACCGCCGGAAGGAATACAGGATGGGCTGCTCTGTCATGACGGAGATTTGGTGCGTTCAAGTGTAAGCGTCAACGCTCATGCTTGACATGGGATATGATAAAACATAACCAAAAGGTTATGAATAAGAACCAACTCGACCATGTCTTCTCCGCGTTGTCCGATCCAACACGGCGCGGAATGCTTGCCCAACTTGCCAATGGTGAGGCGAATATCTCAGATTTAGCGACGCGCTATGACATGTCGCAACCGGCGATATCCAAGCACGTGCGAACCCTCGAGCGTGCCGGCCTGATCACGCGGACAAAGCGGGGCCGGGAATACCTCTTGCGTGTTGATCCTCGCCCCATGGATGAGGCGACAGGGTGGATTGAGCGATACGCCCGGTTTTGGCGTGTGCAGTTCGATGAAGTTGAGCAGTATCTCAAGAATAACAAACGTATGGTGGAATAGGAGCGTAGAGCTCATGGGTACGGATATTAAAGTTGAAGACGGCACGCTCCATGTCAGGCGGATCTATCCCGCACCGATTGAGGCTGTGTTTGATGCGTGGATTGAAACCAGTAAGATCAAGCAATGGTGGGGGTGCGCAGAGTGCGTTGATGTCTGCTCGGAAGTTGAACCGCGCCTGGGCGTCAAGTACAATCACCATATGAAGATCGAGACGCCGCAAGGAGTTCACGAAGCGCCAGGGTTCGCCACGCTGATTGAATATGATCCGCCTTACAGGCTCGCATATACATCAAACGATGAGGCGGATCCGATGGTGATCACGGTGACGTTCAAAGCCGTTGAGGGCGGCACAGAAGTCTACCTTGTCCATGCCAATATCCCGGATATCAAGGTTGAAGGCGGCGAGGACCTTTGCGACATTATTCGTGCCGGCTGGACTGCGGCAACGGATAAGTTGGAAAACCTCTTCCCGAAGAAGAAGGCAGCATAAGGCATGGATGCATCTCAGAAAATACGGATCAAAGCGGGTAAGTATGCTGGCGTTGCGGAAGGTACAGCCTGTACCCAAGCCTCTTTTAAGGTTGGCAAGACAGCGTTCCCTTTTATCGGCGAACAAGGCGGGCGCCACAAGGCCATGTTCAAACTGAAAGCCTCGCGTGCAGAAGCGCAAGAGCTGGCGACCGCACGGCCAAAAGATTTCCAAATCGGGTCAAGCCCCTGGGTGACGGCCCGCTTCAGTGATGACGATCCGTTACCCGAGGCGATTTGGCGCCGCTGGCTTGATGAAAGTTACGCGTTAAGCGCCAAGAAGTAGACTTAAACATCTGCCTTTTGGCGCGGCTTCATAACAACTTCGTCGCCGATATGTTTTTCGCCGCGCTCTGCCGCAAGTCGAACCTGTTTCTGGCGTTCACGCAGCGCGGCGCGTTTGGCGTCACTGAGCCCGTCATAGCAATGCGGGCAGGATACGCCTGCTTCATATTTGGCATGTTCGCGATCTGCCGCGTCAATCGGCATGCGGCAACCGTGGCAGAGACGATAATCGCCTTGTTCCAGTCCATGACCCACAGATACCCGGTCATCAAAAACGAAACACTGGCCGCGCCACAGGCTCTCCTTCTCGGGCACTGTCTCGAGGTATTTCAGAATGCCGCCTTGCAAGTGGAAAACATCCTCAACACCAACGGCTTTGACATAGGCGGTCGCCTTTTCACAGCGTATGCCGCCGGTGCAGAACATCGCAACCTTTGGCTTGCGCCCCTGTTGTTCGAGCTGGGCCTTATAGGCATCGAACCAGGATGGGAATTGCTTAAAAGTGGCAGTCTCCGGATCGATGGCGCGCTCAAATGTACCAATGGCCACTTCATAGTCATTGCGCGTATCGATCACCACCGTATCGGGATCCTGGATCAAGTCATTCCAATCCTCTGGCTTAACATAGGTGCCAACCAGGCAGGTCGGGTCGGTGCCGTCGATGCCCATGGCGACGATTTCCCTTTTCAGGCGCACTTTCAGACGCAAGAATGGCATTTCGCTGGCGCTTGAGTCTTTCCACTCCAGATCAGTACAATCGGGCAGGGCTTGCAGGGTCTGCAAGGCGGCGCTTATCGCTTCATCTGTGCCAGCGATCGTGCCATTGATCCCTTCTTCAGCCAGCAAGATTGTACCCTTAATGCCCAGCGCGTTCAGCTGCGCATAGAGCGGCTCCCGCAGAGCCGCCGGGGCGTCAAAACGAACAAACTTGTAAAGAGCGGTGACGCGATACTCTGTCATGGCGCTGATATGCCAGATGCGCGCCTGCATGCAAAGATCACGACCTGCAATGCGCGTTGCCAGCCGATCCGGCGCGGGCTAGGCGGTATAGATGTTCACTGGACACTACAATACGCCGATCGCGCTTGGCCGCGAACCGCTGACCGCAGCGTTCTGGGCGTTGTGCGCTCCGCTTCTATTCCCGGTCGTGGTGATGGTTCTCGCAAGTAGCATCCTACCGGTCGCATCCGTATTGGGAGCGGAAACACCCAATTCTGAGCAGTTGCGCCTATTCTGGCTGATCACCTGTATTGGAGGCGCCCTCCAATTCGCAGCCCTTAGTTTCTGGTCGGAACATATCGGCGCCGGATCGTTTGCCGGATCCATGCGGACCTCTGCAAACTGGCTCATCGCTGCACTGATCCTCGGGCCGCTTTTTCTTATTGTGCCGAATGTTATCGCCAACACTATCATGGCCGGGCAGGAGGACTGGCAGTTTGCCAGCGAGGTCAATAAAGCGGTCTTCGCGCGGGAGAACTGGACGTTCGGCTATCTCGTTTTTGGTATCCTTATCGCGCCTGTAGTGGAGGAGGTTACCTTTCGAGGGGTTGCGCTCGGCGCGATTATCTCGCGCGGGGGCGGGCCGGTTTTGGCCGCAATTCTGTCCAGTGCTGCCTTTGCACTGATCCATCTGCAATATAGTTTGGTGGCGATGGCCGTGGTGTTTGTGACGGGCGTGGGCTTGGCTGTGCTCCGCCTGCTCAGCGGCTCTATCCTGGTCCCCGTCGTCGCGCATATCGCAGCAAATGCAGATGTCTTGATGCTGCAAACTCTGGCATCGTCGCCAAGCTAGCGCAAAGATTCAGTTTGCCTTTCGCAGCAAGCCTGCCTAGTCACGCGCGCCATGATTGAAATCGTCCCAGAAATCCCAGCCGAACATGCTGTTGCGATTGAAGCGCTATATGATCGCACGTTTGGCCCCGGCCACTTTGCCAAGACCGCCGAGCGCTTGCGCGAAGGGACAATGTCCTTGCCCAAGCTGAGCCGGGTTGGACTGAAAGAGGGCAGAGTGATCGGGGTGACCCGGTTATGGCCGGTGGAGATTGGTACCACGCGACAGGCGGCTGTCTTTGTCGGTCCCGTAGCGGTCGACCCGGACTTCCAAGGGCAACGCATCGGCCTCAGCATCACGGGTGAGGCCCTGGAGGCGGCGACCCGGGCGGGCTGGCAAGCGGCGGTGATCATTGGCGCACCTGCCTATTTTGGCGAACTGGGTTTCAAGCAGGTGGCGGCTGGCACCTTGGCCTTTCCGGGACCGCAGGAGGCTGACCGGATTATGATCAGAGATCTGGCGGGAGACGCAGAGGCACTGTCTGGCCTGGTTCGGGTTCCCGTTGATCCGAAATCCTACGCCTAGCGCCCTTCGCGCCGCCAGGCCCAGATCACCAGCCCCAGCACCAATAACATGGCGATCCAGCCGGGCAGCAGCGGCAAGCTGGTTGAGCTTCGAACCGCATAAGCGCCGCGTTCACGCAGGCCCAACCAGTTATTGCCACTGGCATCGGCTCGTCTTGAAACCATGCGGATGTTGGGTGCGGTGTTTGCGGTTTCGACCGTAAAGACGCCGCCGCCGGTTGCCTCGCTGAGGGGGCGCAAGATTTCGCGGGTTGCTTCAAGTGCTGAGAATTCGAGTGGGTTTGCTGGCCCGTTCAGGGCCACGGCCTCAAGCCCGCCTGAGCGCGCGCGGTAGAGGCCGAGCTGATCCACGGGCACTTCTGCGCTATAACTGCCCGGTCCATCACGCTGCCATACCGGCTCCAGGAAGGCGCCGTCTGGTGTTTCGACAAAGAGCGGTGCGGCTTGATCAGAGAGCGTACGCAGCTCAGCTCGAACGGTATCGCCCTGGGCAATCAGTTCGATCTGGCGCTCTTCGAGTTCCGGTTCTTTCATCAACCAGTGGACCATACGGCGCATGAGTTCCGAGAACGGTCCGCCGCCATCATAACCACGCGCCCAGAGCCAAATCTGATCGGAAAGGAGCAAGCCAACACGGCCATCACCAACCCGGTCAACGGCGAGAAGAGGGCTGCCATTCGGCGCGGCAAGCAGGACGTCCCCGGCTTCGGAGCGTGCCTCGATGAATCGCAGCCATGCGCCCCAACCACCATCCTGCAAGTCCTCCGTGATCGTATGGCGTCGGCCTTCATCGGTTCGCTCAGGTACGGTCTTGCGCGTCACAATGCGACCGGTGGGCAAGGCAGGCAGGACACCAGCGAGAGGGGTGCGCGCCAAGCTTGCGGGGCCTGCATAATCTTCACCCGCGACGATCAGCAGCGCGCCGCCTTCGTCAACATAGCGCGCCACATCAGCGAGATAGGCCATCGTAATCACGCCGCGTCGTTCATACTGATCGAAAATGATCAGGTCGAAACTCGTCAGTTTGTCTTCGAACAATTCCTGCGTTGGGAAGGCAATCAGCGCCATTTCTTCCAGCGGTGTGATGTCCTGTTTGTAGGGTGGTCGCAGGATCGTGAAATGGACAAGGTCCACGCTCGGATCGGATTTGAGCAAGTCGCGCCAGACCCGGCCCGCCGAGTTCGGGCGACCAGTCACCAGAAGAACTCTCAGGCCATCGCGGACACCAGAAAAGCTCGCCGCAGTACGATTGTTTGCAAGGGTAAGTTCGTGGGCGCCCTCGGGGGTTTCGAAAACGACAATGTTGTTGCCGCGCCGCTCAACCGCGATTGGCACTTCGGTGTCTTCGCCAGCGTCTATCCGGATGGTACGTTCGCGTCCGCCATTCGTGGAATAGGTCAGCGCAACGGGGCCGCCTTCAGGGTCATCAATGCGAACCACGAATTGGGCATCTTCACCGACAATCCCGAAATCAGGTGACTCGACGAGCGTGATGCGCCGATCACGTGCGTCCGGGTCGCCTGCGATCAGGCTGTGCACTGGGCCAAGCTGGGTTAGGCGGCTGGCATCTGCAGGTACGTCATGGACCTGGCCGTCAGTGATCAGGATCGATCCGGCGATCCGATCGCGCGGGACATCGGCCATCAGACCCTCAAGCGCTCCGATCAAGCGTGTTCCGCCATTGCTGGTGTCCGTTTCGATCACTCGAAGGTCAATCAGAGGGTCAGCTTCGAGCTCTTCTCGCAACTCGTCATAGGTGGCGCGCGCAATTGCCGAGCGCTCGCCAAATTCCATGCTGTCGGATGTATCGAGAACCAGCGCAGCGACAGAGGGCAGGGGTTCCCGCTCTTCCTTGACAAAGGAAGGGTTGGATATGGCTCCAAAAACAACCGCAAGGCCGAGCGCACGGGTTAGCCAGGCGCGGCCGCGCCAAAATGCATAGAGCAAAAAAGCCAGCACGCAGAGGCCCGCCAGCGTCCACAACCAGGGCCAGGCGATCAGAGGATCAAAGGCGAGCCGGGATGCCTCGATCATGGGATGACCCCATTGCCAGGTTCAAACTCGAAGTCTTCTTCCACGTCGCTTAGCCGTTCCAGCAGAGCGGGGAGGTGAACCTGATCCTCCTTATAATTTCCAGTCAGGACGTAGATTACGAGATTGATGCCAAAGCGTCTGGCCATTTCTCGGGCCTGATCGCCGCCATCAACTGAGAAGAGTGGCTGGCGACGTTCATCGATGGCCCAGGCGGCAAGATAGTCTGCATCGCCGACAAAGAGCCGGCTGACACCATCGCCGCGTCGCTCTTTCTTTTCGCCGCCGGTCGCTTCGATCCAGAGCCGACGACCAGAATAGCGGCCTGGAAAGCCATCCAACAGATAGAAGCTTCGGGCGAGGACGTGATCGTCGGTCACTGGTGCGAGCGGTGGTCGGTCCAGTCCGGCAAGCACGCTATCGAGGCCGTCAAAACTCGTCCCGGCGCCGATTGCCCCGCCTTGCCGCGTGTCGACGAACAGAGCGCCGCCGGAGCGCATATAATCGTTCAGCCGTGCAACGGCGAGCGAGGTCAGTGGTTCAGGGTCATCGGGCAGAGACAGAAACAGGATCGGATAGACGTCGAGTGCGTCGGTTTCAGGGTCGACAGCATGTGGTTCGGCTGGTTCCACACTGGACCTGCCATATAGAATTAGGCTCAGTCCGTTCAGACCCGCGCGTGCGGTTCGATCAGTGCGTGCGTCTCCGGTCTCAATATAAGCCAGACGCATATCAAGCGCAGCCGCGGTGGCCTTGTCGAACTGCTCAGTCAGATCTGGCCGATTGATGAACGAGCCCTGCGCCAAAGCGTTGTGCGGCGTCAGGGCTGTCATTGCAGTCACCACGATAAATATGGCAGCGGCCTTGGTACTGAACCTCGGCAGACGTCCGGCCAGAGCTAGAGCAACAATCAAATCAATGGCCAGCAGGATAGCGGCAAGGCTGAGCAACAGGCCACCGAGGCGAAGCGTTCGGGCTTCAGCGTCACCTAGCAATCTCGCGCCGGCTGGCCATTCGCTTACAGCGATTGGGCGTTGCGAGGCACCAATGTTCAATGCGCGGCTGCCGGATGGTCCTTGATAGAGGCCCGGCGGTGCGGTTTCCGACGGAACCGTTGCGGCAAAATCGCTGGCTTGCATTGGTGTTGCGCTTGCCCCCGGCTGGATCAGTCGGCCAAAGCCGTTCAATATCAGGGCGGGTGTGTAGAGGCCGTCTTCGTCTGGCACAGTTTCACCCTGTCCAGCCGCGATTGCACGGCGCAGCATATCGACGAAGACGCCCGAATAAGGCAGGTCTGACCAGTCTGGTCCTGCGGTGACGTGAAACAGGATCAGCATTCCATTGCCGCGCCGATCAGCGGTCACCAGGGGGCTGCCATCGGTCAGTCTTGCCCACGTGCGGCGGGCCAGTTCCGGGCCGGGCCGCGCCAGAACCTGCTGGCGCACCGTTACTCCCTCAGGTGGGCTGAGACCGGCAAATGGCGAAGCATCCGGGAAGGTGCCGAGCGGTTGTGGTTCTTCCCAGGTCAGGGCACCGCCAATAGCGCGGGTGGCGCGGCGCAGCGGCGCTGGCACAAGGCCATCACCTTGCTGTCCAGCCATGCGTGGGCCGGCGAACCGGATCAGAGCGCCGCCTTCCTCAATCCAGGTGATCAGGTCGCCGCGAACGTCGCTATCAATCTGGCCAATATCGGTCAGGATGATGGCGTCGGGATCATCTTCGATCAACCGTGACAGGTCGCTCTCGGTGATTGTCGCGAACGGCTCCAATGCCTTGCGAATATAGTGCATGTCGGAAAGCAGCGGCTGGGCTGTTGCGTCGCCGCTGACCAAGCCGACACGGCGCGAGCGATCAGCGCTATCCCAGAGCCAAACAGTGCCAGCCGTTGCGGCGCCTGTCACCCGGAAGCGCGAAATGCGCGACAAGGCAGCGGGCGGCAGGCTGAATCGCGCCTGCGTCTCGGTTTCGCCCGCTGCGAACACAGCATCTGCGGTTGCCAGGGCTGAGCCATCAAGCGTGAGGGCCGAGACATAGTTGCTGGACGGTTCGGCAGCGCTCGCTCGGTGCAGGCGCAGCTCGACACCTTCGGCATCGGCGGACAGACCTGAGATCGTGGCAGGTCCGCGCGGCGGCGCGGCATAGATTGTAAGAGGTGCCTTAGACATCAGGGCGCGAGCGAAATCCCCCGCGCTCTGCGGATCAAGGCCGTTGGACAACCAGACAATACGGCCAGGCGCGACCCCGCTTGCCTGCAATCGCTGTAGGGCATCGTCCCGGTCGACCGGCCATGGCAAGGGCTCCAGCGAACGAATACGGGCCTCGACTTCACTGCGGGTCAGGCGCTCGGCAGGATCAACGTTCAGGATGCGCGGCGCGGTGAGCAAAATATGCGCGGCGGTGTCACGCGCTTCGCCGTCCATTGTGCTTGCAGCGGCATTGCGCAGCTCGCTCCACCGCTCGGCGCTTTCCCAACCATTGTCGATCACAATCATGACCGGTCCACTTGTCGCTTCACCAGGCTGCGCGCCCGGGGCATAGACTGGCAGCGCAAGGCCAATGATCGCCGCGGTTGCCGCAGCAAACCGAAGGAGCAACACCCACCACGGCGTTCGGGCCGGGGTTTCCTCGCGCGGATCGACATCATCAAGCAGACGCAGCGACGGCAATTCCGCCTCTTTCGGGCTTGGCGGTGTCGCGCGCAGGATGAACCAGATGACTGGCAGCGCGATCAGGCCGAACAGGGCGAGCGGCGCACCGAACAGAAATGGACCGAGGCTCATAGTCGCGCTCCAAACCGTTCAATTGCGAATTGAAGCGCCGCTGCGCCGCGTAGCGGGTCTTGATCTGTGCGGTGGCGAACAAGTGCCCAGCCCATCTGTCCGGCAAGCTGTTCGAGTTCCCTCATATGCTTGCGCAGGCGGTTCAGATAGTCCTCACGAACCGTTTCGGCGCGGCCAAAGATGCGCGAGATTGCGGTGCCCGGCCGTTTGAAGCGGGTTCGTCCGGTATATGGGAAAGAATGTTCAACAGGATCAGTGATGCAGTAAAGGACGCCATGTTCGCATTTTGATGCGAGCGGCTCGAGGCGTTTCGCCCAGGCCTCAGCGCCGTCGTAGAAGTCGCTTGCGATAACCGCGAGTGACCGACCTTTGGGCGGGGTGAGCGCGTCAGATTTGGTATTCGCCAAGTCTTCGGCCAAGCGGTCTGCGGCTGACTTGCCAAGGCTTGGTGAACGCCCGCTATTCAGCACACCGACCCGTTCGCCCGCCTTGGCCAGCAGGATGGCGACGGCCAGCATGTGAGTCCGTGCGGCTTCCGCCTTGGTTTTGCGACCGATCTCGCCAGCCCAGTCAAACCCGGCATGCGGGTCGGCCCAGAACAGGACTGTGCGGGCGGTTTCAAGCTCGGTCTCACGCACAAAATAGTCGTCGCCGCGAGCACTGCGCCGCCAATCAATCCGGTCGGCAGCATCGGTCTGGGCATAGTGGCGATATTGCCAGAATTGCTCGCCTGACCCGGCGCGCCGGCGACCTGCTGCACCCGGGTGTATGACATCGGCTGCCTCGGCGCTTAGCGAAGCATCCGGCAGCTGCCGGGCGAGCGCTTCAGCATCGGCGCGAAGAGAGGCGAGAGGGGTCATGAGGCAGGTTCACTGGTCAACTGAGGCACACGAATGACCTAAGCCGCCTTCTTCACCAGGGTTTCGATGAGGCCTTCAAGGCTCGGCGCTTCGCCGGTTGGGTCATAGCGCAGGCCCATACGGTGAGCGAGGCATGGCTCGGCAAGGGCCTCGACATCTTCAAGGCTTGGTGCGAGGCGGCCCCTCAGCAGCGCCCGGGCGCGGCAGGCCAGCATCAGGGCCTGTCCTGCTCGCGGGCTTGGGCCCCAATCGACAAAGCGGCGAACATGATCATCCTGGCTCTGCTCAGGCCGGGCTTCGCGAACCAGCGCCAGGATCGCGTTGAGGACGTTTTCGCCAACTGGCATTTGCCGCACGAGTTGTTGCAGGCCGATCAGTTCCTGCGCCGAGAGGGCTGTTTCGACAGGCTTCTCGTCGCCGCTTGTCGTTTCAATCAGGATACGGCGCTCTGTATCAAGATCGGGATAGGATACATCTACCTTTAGCAGAAAACGATCAAGTTGCGCTTCCGGAAGGGGATAGGTCCCTTCCTGCTCGATTGGGTTTTGTGTCGCCAGGACATGGAAGGGCGCGGGCAGATCATAGCGGACACCGGCCACTGTCACATGCTTTTCCTGCATCGCTTGTAGCAGCGCAGATTGGGTGCGCGGACTTGCGCGGTTGATCTCGTCTGCCATTAGCAGGCTGGTAAAGATCGGGCCTTTGACAAAGCGAAACGCACGTTTGCCGTCCGCGCTCTCGTCAAGCACTTCGGAGCCAAGAATATCGCCCGGCATCAGGTCCGGTGTGAACTGAATGCGCGCATTGTCGAGGCCGAGCGCCGTGCCCATGGCTTCGACCAGGCGTGTCTTGGCAAGGCCCGGCGCACCAATCAGTAGAGCATGTCCGCCAGCCAGAATCGCCGCGAGCGATAATTCGACCACGCGTTCCTGTCCGAAAATCGCTTTGGCAATTTCGGCTCTGACCTTTTCCAGCGTTTTGCCCGCTGTTTCAGCCGCAGTGACAATCGCCTGATTATCGTCCGCCATGTCGTCTCCATCTTCACTACAAGTGTGGTTAGCCCTACCTCTAGGCAAGATCATGGCGGAGCGCGACATGAAATCAAATGCAAATACAGCAATTTCGCTGGAAAGTGTGCTGTCGGCCATCGCGCCGGATGGTGTCGATACCGATTTGCCGCCCGTTCATCTTTGGGAGCCAGATTATTGCGGCGACATTCAGATGGAAATTCGCGCTGATGGTTCGTGGTGGCATGAAGGAACCCGGATTGGACGTGAACGCCTGGTGAAGCTGTTTTCGCGCATTCTGCGCAAGGATGATGACGGGGAGATATATCTCGTCACGCCGTATGAAAAAATCATCGTGCATGTCGAGGACGCGCCATTTCTCGCTGTGCGTGTTGACCGAGCTGGAGAGCCTGGACCGGATCAGACGCTCGCCTTCACCACAAACCTTGGCGACGTCACCCTGGTCGGACGAGACGTTGCCCTGCGTGTTGAGATAGACTCTGACACAATGGAACCCAGTCCGTATGTAATGGTGCGATGCGGATTGGAAGCGAAACTGACGCGCGCGTGTTTCTATGACCTGGTAAATATGGCGACCGAGAATCCAGATGATCCTTCGCTTCTAGGGGTCTGGTCACAGGGTGTTTTTTATGATCTTGGACCGTCCGCCGCATGACCTATTCAACCCTTGATGACTTTCTCGCGCGCGCAGCGAAGCGGCTCGACCCTGTTGCTGGCGACGAGGTCCTGCCCGAGGTTGGTGACCTCGATACGGTTGATGAACATCTTACAGACCTGCGCCCGGCTGCTGTTCTGGTTCCGATTATCCGGCGTGTGCAGGGGCCAACTGTGCTCCTCACCCAGCGCCCGGATACTATGGATGCCCATCCGGGGCAGGTGGCTTTTCCTGGCGGCAAGGTCGATGCTGGCGACGCAGACCCGGTCGCGGCGGCCCTTCGTGAGGCTGAAGAAGAGGTTGGCGTCCGGCCGGACCATGTCGAGCTGATCGCCCGATCAGCGCCGTATATTACCGGTACCGCATTTCGCATTACGCCGGTAATTGGCGTTCTGCCGCACGATTTCCAGCCGGTTCCGGACCCGACAGAGGTTGCAGACGTGTTCGAAACGCCGCTCGAATACATCATGACGGCAGCCAATCACCAACGGGGAACAGCGTTCTGGAAAGGGCGCGAGCGCCGATTTATCGAGATGCCATGGCAAGGTTTTCGTATCTGGGGTGTTACCGCTGGCATAATTCGTGATCTATATAAGACCTTGTACGAATCGAAATGAAATTGGAGGTCTGATCCTTGGCCACACGCGTCGTCTTTCAATTAGTCTTCTTCCTGCTGCCATTCTTGCTGTTTGGTGTGTATCGCATTGCCATTGCCGAAGCACAGGAAGATGGCCGTAAGCCGTGGCCGATCCGGCTGCTGTTTGGCATCGGTCTCGTGCTTGCTGTCGGCTCATGGTTCATTTTCATTTTCATGGATCGCGGCGGTGAAAATGAGTGTTTCCGGCCCGCCCAGATGGTGGATGGCGAGATCATTCCGGGGGAGTCTTATCCGTGCGACAAGGATGTTTCCAAGATCGGCATTCCCCTCTCCGAGGATCCGGGCGGTGCTGCTCGCGGCGTCGGCGAACCTGATACGGCTGATCCCGAATGAATAAACGGCTTGAGGCTGACTGGCTGACTAAGGCGTCAACGCTGGCTGTGCTTTCGGCCTTTGAACCGTTCAAGCCCGGTTCTATCCGTTTCGTCGGTGGTTGTGTGCGCAACACAATAATGAATCGATCCGTCGATGACATTGATATCGCAACACAGCTTTCCCCCGATGAAACCCTCGCCGCCCTGGAAGCCGCCAATGTTCGCGCCATTCCGACCGGGATCGAACATGGCACCATCACGGCTGTGATTGATGGTGAGGCCTTCGAGATCACGAGTCTGCGCAAGGATGTCGAAACTGATGGGCGTCGAGCGGTTGTCTCTTTTACCCAGGACTGGGCCACGGATGCAGAGCGCCGCGATTTTCGCCTCAATGCGCTCTATGCAGCGCCTGATGGCGAGGTTTTTGATCCGACAGGTGGTGGCTATGACGACGCACTGGCTGGCCGGGTCATATTCATTGGAGATGCCGACACGCGCCTGCGTGAGGATTACTTGCGTATCCTGCGCTTTTTCCGTTTCAACGCATGGTATGGCGCGGAGATTGACGCTGCGGGGCTCGCCGCCTGTACGCGCCAAAAGCAAGGGCTTGCCAAGATTGCGCGTGAGCGAATCTGGAAAGAAGTGCGAAAAATGTTTGCGTCCGACCAGGTCGAAGCCCTGCGCACCAGCACGCATTCTCTCGTCAGCTCCGGTGTGATGGCTGAGTTGCTACCCGGCGCGACAGATTTGGATGGTCTCGACCGCGTATTGATGACCGAGGAGGGCGGCGCGCCGCATGACGACCCAATCCGTCGTTTGCTTGGTCTTTACAAGGCGAATGCCGGCGAGGCTGTGGAGATGATTGAGGCGTTACGCCTGTCCAATACGGAGGCTGAGCGGGTGAGATCATGGGCCAGCGATGAGGTCCAGGCGCTTGCACTGAACAGCCGCAAAAGTCTGCACGAGGCCCTTTATTGGCACGGTAAGGAGGCGGTTCTGGACCGCGCTGCCACCCTGCAGATCACGTCGATGTATTTCTACTCCGATCTTTGCAAGTGGCAGAGGCCGGAGTTCCCGCTAAACGGCGATGATGCGCTTGCTGTTGGGCTGAAGGGCCCCGAAATAGGGATCGTTCTCGGACGGCTTGAGCAATTCTGGGTGGAAAATGAGTTCAAGCCGGACCGCGAGGCTTTGCTGGCGCGCCTAGACCCCTAAGGCCATTTCACGACCGGTGGCATGCTGGACAGGATCGAGGCAACGTTGCCCCCAGTCTTCAGGCCAAAGGTTGTGCCACGGTCATAGAGCAGGTTGAACTCGACATAGCGCCCACGCCGGATCAGCTGTTCCTCGCGCTCTTGCGGCGTCCAGCCTTCGTTCATGCGGCGGCGTACCAGTACCGGATAGATTTCCGCAAAGGCCTTGCCGACATCCTGGGTGAAGGCAAAGTCGGCTTCCCAGTCGCCGCTATTGTGGCGGTCATAGAAGATGCCGCCTGTGCCGCGAGGTTCGTCGCGATGATGAAGATAGAAATATTCGTCGCAGCGTTGCTTGAAATCCGGATAGTAGGCCGGGTCATGCTTGTCGCAGGCCTTTTTCATGGCGGCATGGAAGTCGATTGTGTCAGGAAAATCATCCCGGCGTTGATACTCCAGCACTGGCGTCAGGTCGCCGCCGCCGCCAAACCAGCTTTCCGAAGTGACCAGCATGCGCGTGTTCATATGCACCGCAGGGACGCGAGGGTTGGCCATGTGTGCGATGAGGGAAATGCCAGCGGCCCAGAATTGTCCTTCAGACTGGTCGGCGCCTGGAATCTGCGCGCGGAAGGCTTCGGAAAACGATCCGTACACTTCAGAAAAATGCACACCGACTTTCTCAAATAGTTTACCGCGCATGATCGCCATCCGCCCGCCACCAAGGTCTTCGATGCCGTCGCCGCGGCGCCAGTCGGTTAGCTCGAACCGACCAGGGTCACCCGAATAAAGAGGCCGCGCTGCCTCGTTCTCGAGCGCTTCAAAGCGCGCAATGATGTCCTCCTGCAGGCTTTTGAACCAGTCCGAAGCTCGTGATTTCTGGGTTTCAAGTTCGCTCATGGTTGCCCTCAATTACTTTATCGCTTCGCCGCTAGGACGTGCTTTCTGCTAACCCTATAGGGGAAACTCCGTAAGATGTGCGTAGCATGGTGTCGCGGATCGACCGCGTGTGGCCGCTTGCAATGGCGCGGCGAGCAGTTTAGGCGGCGATAATTGAGGGTTGAGGACAAGCGGCCTGCGGCGCTGCGCCGCAAAGCGAGGCAACCCGGATATGTGTATCTAGGCGGCAATAGTTTGCCGAAGGAAGAGATGACGTGAGCGCACCCAGCACAACGGCCCCCGAAGTGATCGACGAAGAGCGCCGGGATTTTATTCATATCGCGACAGGCGCGACGGCAGCTGCCGGAGCTGGCCTCGTCGCCTATGTATTTGTCGACCAGATGAATGCCGCAGGCGACACCAAGGCCGCATCCAGCCTAGAAATCGATATCTCCAAGATCCCGGTTGGCGGCGAAATCCGCGTCCTGATCGGCGGCAAGCCTTTCTTCCTGCGTCACCGCACGCCCGAAGAGATTGCCGCAGCGGTCAATACCGACGTGTCGGACTGTCCGGACCCGGAAACCGATGCGGAGCGCCTGGTGCCACTGCCAGATGGTACGCTTAATCCTGCGATCCTGGTAACCTCGGGCAGCTGTACCCATCTAGGCTGTGTGCCGGTAGGGCCTGCGCAGGGCAATACGGGTGACTATGGTGGTTGGTACTGCCCCTGTCACGGGTCGCACTATGATACATCCGGGCGTATCCGGAAGGGACCGGCACCGAAAAACCTGCCTGTGCCCGATTATGAATATGTGACGGCAAGCGTCGTCAAAATCTCACTTTAAGGAAGGACAGGCCGATGAGCGGACACGGGTCCTCGTACGAACCAAAGACCGGCTTTACCAAATGGCTCGACTCGCGCCTGCCGATCATTCGTTTTGCCTATGATACAGCGATCGATTTTCCGACGCCGAAGAACCTGAATTACTGGTACACGTTCGGTGCGGTATTGGCGGTTTGTCTGGTGATCCAGATTCTGACCGGCGTCGTTCTCGCGATGCACTATACCGCAACTGTCGGCGAGGCCTTTGCCTCGGTCGAACGGATCATGCGCGATGTCCCTTATGGCTGGCTGCTGCGCTACACCCACGCTGTTGGTGCCTCGATGTTCTTCCTCGCGGTCTACATCCACATGTTCCGTGGGCTCTACTACGGCTCCTACAAGGCGCCGCGCGAAGTCCTGTGGATTCTTGGCTGTATCATCTTCCTGCTGATGATCGCGACGGCCTTCCTTGGCTATATGCTGCCATGGGGCCAGATGTCTCTGCACGGTGCCAATGTGATCGTGAACCTGTTCGGCGCGATCCCGCTGGTCGGTGAGAGCATTCAGAGCTGGCTGCTGGGCGGACCGTCTATTGGCAATCCGACTTTGCAGCGCTTCTTCTCACTACACTACCTGTTGCCGTTCATGATTGCAGGCGTTGTTGCGCTGCATATCTGGGCGCTGCACGTGCCCGGCAATAACAACCCGACCGGCGTTGAAGTGCAGGATGTGGAGAAAGAGACCGTTCCGTTCCATCCATATTACACGATCAAGGATGCGTTCGCGATTGTTGTCTTCCTGCTTATCTTCGCGACCTTCATCTTCTACGCTCCGAACGTGCTCGGCCATGCTGACAACTATATTGAGGCGAACCCGCTAGTGACCCCGGCGCACATCGTGCCGGAATGGTATCTGTTGCCATTCTACGCCATTCTGCGTGCGATCACGTTCAATATTGGGCCGATTGATGCCAAGCTCCTCGGCGTTATCGCGATGTTCGGTGCGATTGCGGTTCTGTTCATCCTGCCCTGGCTCGACACATCGAAAGTCCGCTCGATGCGGTATCGCCCGGTTGCGCGCCAGTTCTTCTTCGGCTTTGTCATTGCCTGCCTCCTTCTTGGTTGGTGCGGCGCGTCCAACCCGGATGATCCGCTGATCTCGATGGGTGAGGACAAACTGGTTGTGACCTATACTGATGCAGCGGGTATTTCCGGTTCTGCGACCTTTGAAGGGTATGAGGAAGCGGCAACCTTCCGGTCTGAACAACAGGCCGCTGGTGCAACAGCTTCGATGGTGATCGAGAAGGCACCGGCCTTCACATTCAAGATCCTCAGCCAGATCCTGACCGCCTATTATTTCGGATACTTCCTGATCATTCTGCCGCTGCTCGGCCTGACCGAAAAGCCGAAGAAAGAACCGGAATCCATTCACAAGGCCGTGCTGGCCAGTCATGGCGGCGCTGCAGCCGCGCCAGCCGAATAAGGGGCTCTGACGGATATGAAACTCCTGCGACTTCTCTCAGCCGGTCTCGGCGCTCTGGCTCTGACAGTTTCCGCCCAGGCAGCTGGCGGCGCTAAACACGCGCACGCGCCTGAGGAAGGCTGGTCCTTTGCCGGCCCACTCGGCAAGCTTGAAATGGATAGCGTTCAGCGTGGCTACCAAGTCTACCGCGAGGTCTGCGCCTCATGTCATGGCTTGAAGCTTCTCTCGTATCGCAATCTTGGTGAAAAGGGCGGGCCATTCTACGATCCGGAATATCCGAACGCCAATGATAATCCGCTCGTCAAACAGTTCGCGGCGATGGATGAGATTCTTGACCCGGTGCCGAATGAGGCTGGCGACTATGACTACCGCCCGGCGCGCCCGTCTGATCGGTTCCGCTCACCTTATGCGAACGAGCAGGCGGCAAGAGCCGCCAATAATGGTGCCTATCCGCCTGACCTTTCGGTGATCACCAAGGCGCGCGGCCATGGTGAAGATGGCAGCGGCGCATCCTATGTCTACTCGCTGATGTCCGGCTATCCAGCCGATGAGGATATTCTGGACGGCACGGATGCGAATGGCGAGGCGATCAAATATATCGAACATTTCCATGGTCAGGATGACGTGCATGGAACGCTCGTTCAGCCGCTTGGCCAGTATTACAACCCTTACATGGCTGGCGACGTTACGGCGCAGTGGCAAGGTGATCCGCGCCATACACCCAAGGGTGGCTTCCTCGCCATGCCACCGCAGCTGCTTGAGGGCCGTATCGAATACATGGATGGCACTGAGGCCTCGCCATCGCAGATGGCCTATGATGTTGCCCAGTTCCTGCAATGGGCGGGTGATCCGAAACAGTCGCAGCGCAAGTCGCTCGGCCTGCCAGTGATGATCTACCTCTTCTTGTTGGCGATCCTGCTCTGGTTCTCCTACAAGCGCCTGTGGCGCAATGTGGATCACTGATCCGCTCTCAAATCTAAGTGAATTGACAAGCCCCGCTCTGGACTGATCCAAGGGCGGGGTTTTCGCATCGGGAGGTCGCAAATGACCCAATGGACAATCGGCGTGATCGGGGGCTCGGGCCTGTACCAGATTGATGGCCTTGAGGGTGCCCAAGACGCTGTGACCGAAACGCCATGGGGCGCGCCCTCCGGTCCGCTAACACGCGGCAGGGTTGGCAATGTCGAGTTTGTGTTCCTGCCGCGTCATGGCAAGGGGCATCGCTTGTCTCCGACCAACGTGCCGTATCGCGCAAATATTGATGCGCTGAAGCGCGCAGGCTGTACTGACGTGTTGTCGATCTCCGCTTGTGGGTCATTGCAGGAGCAATATGCGCCTGGCGATTTTGTCATAATCGATCAGTTCATTGACCGCACCTTCGCGCGTGAGAAAAGCTTCTTTGGCGCTGGCATGGTCGCGCATGTTTCTATGGCCCAGCCGGTCTGCTCGCGTCTCTCCGGGCTGGCGGGTGATGCGGCCGAGGCGGCAGGTGTGAAAACTCATCGCGGCGGCACGTACCTCACGATGGAGGGACCGCAATTCTCGTCACGGGCTGAGAGCGACCTTTATCGCCAATGGGGCTGCGACGTCATCGGCATGACCAATATGCCAGAAGCGAAACTCGCCCGCGAGGCTGAACTTCCCTATGCGACCATCGCCATGGTGACCGACTATGATTGCTGGCGGGAGAATACCGCTGCCGTTGAGGTGACCAATGTGCTGGAGGAGATGGCGCAGAATACGGCGCGGGCCAAAACTGCCTTGAAAAACCTGGCAAGTGCGCTGCAGAATGTTCCGCGCACGCCCTCGCCGCAAGGGATTGAGACCTGCCTAGACTATGCCTTGATCACGGCGCCAGAGGCCCGTGACCCGGCGCTTCTCTCCAAGCTCGATGCTGTCGCCGGGAGGGTGCTGAGCTAGGCAGCGCTGCCCTTTACGACACCGCCCGATTTTGACCGGGACGTCACCGGTGATACAGTCTATATTAATGGTCAAAAGGACCGGACTGTTGAGAGGGGACATTCCATGATCATGATTTCAAGATTGATGTCAGGTGCGGCAGCGCTTGCTGTGCTGGGGGCTTGTGGCGGAGCTGAGCAATCCGAAACAACTGACCAACCAGCTGATACCCAGGTGGACGCATCCATAGCCACCGCTTCCCAATCCGAGACCATCGCGGAAGCGGAGGCCGCTGCACCAGGCGAGAGCGCTGAGACTTTGCAGGGGACAGAAGCTATAGAAAGCCCTGAGGTTGAACCAGAGCCCGTTGCAAATGAAGCAGCAGTTTTGGGTCCTGAGAAGATCATGATCGTTATGGATGGGTCCGGCTCAATGTGGGGTCAAATCGATGGTGAAGCCAAGATGTCGATCGCGCGCACGGCGCTACGAACCTTGGTCGACGACTTGCCATCCGAGGCGCCTACAGGACTTATCGCCTATGGCCATCGCCGCAAAGGTGATTGCGATGATATCGAAATATTGCAAAGTCCGGCCGCAGACTCCAAGGCAGATATCATCGGCGCTGTTGATGCTATCTCACCGCGCGGTAAGACGCCCTTGTCAGCCTCAGTGCAGCTTGCAGCCAATACGCTGAAATACGAGGAGGAGCGCGCGACTGTAATCCTCATCACGGACGGGATTGAAACTTGCGACCTGGACCCTTGTGCGCTGGGTGCGAGCCTTGAAGAGAGCGGCGTGGATTTCACGACACACATTGTCGGTTTCGGGCTGTCTGAACGAGAAGGCCGCCAAGTTGCCTGTCTCGCTGAGGAAACCGGTGGACGTTACATTGAGGCGTCCAATGCGGGCGAGCTTTCCCAGGCTATGGAACAGGTTGCCGAGGCTGTTGAACAAGATGTTGAGCCTGTTGATGTTGGCACAGCAGAAGCCACCCTGACCGTGCCGGAAACGGTAGAGATCGGTGATACGTTTGAAGTCAGCTGGAGCGGCCCCGAAAATACGGATGAACGCGACTATATTGATCTGGTTGAACCTGATTACACCAAGACATCAGGAGGATATTCCAGCTGGGTTTATGCCCATAAGGGCGCGCCGCAGGATCTGCGCGCGCCTGCCGAACCGGGTATGTACAAGGTTCGCTATATTTGGGTGAATGCCGCTGGCCGAGAAGTGATCGCTGAAGCGCCGATTGAAGTGATCGATGCCGAGGTTGCTATTGTGGCTCCTGAGCGTGTCGGCATGGGGCAGGTCTTCGAAGTGACGTGGCGCGGACCAGACAACCAGAACGACTATATCGATCTGGTGCCGCCGGAGCAGGACGCCACCAATACCCAGATCACCTACGCCTATACTCGCCATGGCGAGGATTTGGAGATGACTGCTCCGGGAACGCCGGGCGAGTTGAAACTACGCTATGTCACTGTCGGCTCTGATGGCGAACGAGTCCTGAAAACCGTGCCGATCACAATCGAGGAGATTCGGGCCGAGGTCGCGTTCAACCCAACTGCCGAGCTTGGCTCAATACTGGAGGTCGACTGGACCGGACCAGATGCCCGCAACGATTATATCGATATTGTCGAACGCGGCTT
>CAYGKE010000035.1:0-2108 GCA_964350465.1 uncultured Hyphomonas sp. | reverse complement strand
ATCGATATTGTCGAACGCGGCTTTACCAAAACCAATACCCAGCTGTCCTACGCCTATATGCGCTATGGCAATCCATCTGAGCTGAGTGTGCCGGGCCAACCTGGGGAGTATGACGTGCGTTATGTCCTAAAGGGAAGTGACGGCGAAAAAGTCCTGCTGACGAAGCCGCTAACCGTGATCGATGCCGAAGTCACAATGGATCATGCTGACAGTATGGCACTGGGGCAAGTGCTGGAGGTCGAGTGGACAGGGCCAAAGGGTAATCTTGACTATGTCGACATTGTCGAGCGTGATTTCCGCAAGACCAACACACAGCTTTCTTATGCCTATACAAAATCAGGCGATATTCTCGAACTCAACTCGCCTGCTAAGCCAGGCGACTATGATGTTCGGTTCATCCTGAAAGCCAGTGATGGCGAGCGTATATTGCTGCGCAATCCGCTGACGGTCACGGACGTTGATACATCGCTTGCGAGCCCCGACACGGCGTCGCCGGACGCAGTGCTTGAAATAAGTTGGGAAGGGCCTGGGAGTAACCGCGACTTCATCGACATTGTCCCCCGCGGAAAGAAGCTGCCCAAGGATAGCATTCACTATGCCTATACGCGGTCGAGCAATCCAGTGGAGCTACGGATGCCGTCTGAAGCCGGCGAATATGATATTCGCTACATTCATGTTGGCAGCGATGAGCGGGTGGTCAAGGCAAGACGACCGATTGACGTCGAATAAGCTGATCTGCTCGAACATTTGAACCTTTTGGTGCCTTTGGCAGACTATCCTATTGAAACAGGCTGATAGGATTGTGCGGCAATGGCCATCACAGAGACAGACCGGGTCTATGATGAACTATTGCTGACGCTGATGCGTGGCGGTAACCGACGAGCTGCAGAGCGGCTTGCCGCGCGTTGGCAGCCACGCCTGATGCGCACGGCCCGGCGCCTGTTGCGGGATCCGGAGCAGGCGCGCGATGCGGTACAAGAGGCTTGGACAGGCATTTGCAAAGGGTGGATCAAGCTCTCTGATCCCAAGAAATTCCCAGCATGGGCCTTTACCATACTGCATCGCAAATGTGCTGACAGGATCAGGTTGGAGCAGGCGGGCCGAGCCCGCACGGCGCCGCTGGATGCTGCACCAGAGCCGAGCCAACCGGCGCGCGCTGAACTTAGCCATGCAATAGATCAGGCGCTTGCAACGCTCAGCCCAGAGCACCGTGTCGTTTCCATCCTGTTTTTCGGTGAGGGACTGACCCTTGCCGAGATCGCCGCCGTTACCGAAATCCCCGTCGGTACGGCGAAATCGCGCATCTTTCATGCGCGAAAACAACTGAAATCGCTTCTGAAAGGAGAAGATGATGACTGATTTTGAAACTCGCCTGCAAAAGGGTCTAGATGCCGATGATGAGGCGTTCCTGAAAGATCTGGAACAAGATGTCGGTCTGTTCCAGCAAATGGGTGCAGTGTTTTCCGGACCGCTGAAATTCTGGACGGTCTATGCCTTCATCATGTCTTTTGTGATGTTCGGCGTGGCCATATGGAGTCTGTTCCAGATGTTCGAAGCTGCTACGGCAAAAGAAACTATCTTGTGGTTCGCCTTGTTCAGCTCCACGTTTCTGGGTGTCGGTTTGATCAAAGTCTGGATCTTGATGCGGATGAACCATCTCGCGGTCTTGCGCGAGTTGAAGATGATTGAACTGCGTCTGGTGAAAGCTGGCTAGGCGGCCTCAGTGGTCATCGCGACGAACACGTCTTCGAGGTTTGGTTGCTCAGTCGACAGGTCTGCTAGACTGACCCCCGCATTGCGAACTTGCTCGAGAAGTCGGCCAATGCCCGTTTCCGAATTCCGAAAGGTAATGCAGAGTGTGCCATCACTGCGGATTTCAGCAGCGAGTTCAGATAAAGCCGCGGGCACCGATGTGAGCGGTTCGCGCGGGGTGATCTTGAGGAGCCTCTGATCCAGGCGAGAAAGAAGTTGCGGTGTTGGTTCCTGAGCTAGAACTTCACCATGAGAGATAATCGCGATCTCGTCGCACAACTCTTCGGCTTCCTCGAGATAATGCGTTGTCAGTATAACGGTCGTGCCATTGGCGTGTAGGTCGCGGACATAGGCCC
>CAYGKE010000034.1:0-25830 GCA_964350465.1 uncultured Hyphomonas sp. | reverse complement strand
AATGTCGATCGGGTTGTCCGCATGCTCGCCGCCATTGATGATGTTCATCATCGGGGTCGGCAGGATGCGCGCATTGGTGCCGCCAATATAGCGATAGAGCGGCAGGCCGCAGCTTTCCGCCGCCGCCTTCGCCGTCGCCATCGAGACGCCAAGGATTGCATTCGCGCCGAGGCGTTTCTTATTGTCGGTGCCGTCGAGCTCCAGCATCAGGCCATCGACCAGACGCTGCTCCATTGCCGAGAGACCGATCAGCTCATTGGCGATCTCGCCATTGACGGCATCGACCGCGCCCATCACGCCCTTGCCCTTATAGGCCTCGCCGCCATCGCGCAGCTCGTGCGCCTCATGCACTCCGGTCGAAGCGCCAGACGGCACAGCGGCGCGGCCAAACGCGCCATCCTCCAGCGTCACATCAACCTCAACCGTCGGGTTGCCCCGGCTGTCGAGAATCTGGCGGGCGTGAATGTCGATAATCTCGCTCATGGCGGGGTCCCTTGCGGCAGGCGTTATGTCTCGCGCAAGCCTCTAGGGCGATGTGGCCGCTGGGGCAAGGTTGAAGATATTTCAGGCAGCTCTTGGCAACCGACCAGCCTTGGAATGCAGGCACAAAAGACTGCTCGCTCTTGAACTACATCCACGGAACATATAAGGAACGCGGCGTGGGAGGGAAGCGAGATGTTCTATGTCTACATTACAACCAGCTGCAAAAACGGAACGCTCTATCTAGGTCATACAGACGACCTGGAGCGACGGGCTTGGCAACACCGCACCAAGGCCATGCCGGGCTTCAGTCGCAAATATGGTTGTACGCGGCTTGTCTGGTTCGACATCTTCGATAGCCGCGAAGATGCGAAGCAGCGCGAGCGACAAATGAAACGCTGGAAGCGTGACTGGAAAATCAACTTGATCGAAGCAGGCAATCCCGGCTGGCGAGACTTGAGTGAAGACTTTCATCCGCTTGGCGCGCGCCACTACCGTATTGGGCATCATCAGAAAATGGCGGCCCATTCGGACCCGTAGACAAAGGCTAACCCATCTCCGTTCTGCCTGCGCAGGCAGGCACCCATGGCGGCTGGCTGAATTGTCGAAGCCGACCCAGCCGCCATAGACCCCTGCCTTCGCAGGGGAAACGGGTGGGCCGAGCGATAGGTATGCGATCAACAGTCAGATGCTGTGCGGTCGAAGCGAAGATTTGCGGTGCTGGTCGGATGGCTGAGACTGCATTCGGTGGCAAGTTCCCTTTAGAAAGCCCCGCCGTTCCTGAGCTTGAGGTAACATTTTGCTCTCCCTTGCAAACTAAAAGTAATTGACTCTAATTTGAGGTGAACCGGCCCAAAGAACTTGTTACCCTAGCTATAAGAGAGAAAAAGCGTGTTTGAATTATTAGCTACGCTGCCTGTTAAATCGGATGTCGACACGAAAAAGATCTCTGTCTATCGCGGTGATCTAACCACCATACCAGACGACCATGCTCTGGATTTGCTTATTATCTCAGCTTTTCCGAATGGATACAGCCCTTCACCGTCGAGCCTGATCGGTGCGTTAGCATCGAAAGGACTATCAGTTCATCAGTTAGCGAAGCAAAAACTACACGACCTTCGCAAGGTATGTAATTTCTGGTTATCAAGAAGACTGGAGGATACAGGCGGAGTAAAAAATATATCCCAACTTGCCTGTTTTGAAAGTGGTTAGAGAGGCTCGCCGCCAGAATTGGTTGGAAACTTGTTTCGAGGTCTCTTCCCGTTTCTGAGTCTAGAAAAAAACTCCATCGTCGGGATGCCTTTACTAGCCGCAGGGGATCAAGGGCATCACCCTGAACAGATGTTCGATGCTATCGTGGGCGCGGCATTCCATTGGATGACTCGTGGCTTGGGAATCGAGGAACTGAAACTCGTTATCCTTGACAACGACACGGCCGAAACAATGGCCACTCGGTTATTGTCGATGCAACTTTCAGAGCAAGAGCGTTTGGCTCCGGTCAGTGAGTCTTTCGACGTGTTTCTAAGTTTTTCCAACAAGGATCATGAGGCTGCGGACGTAGCCAAGGCCGCACTTCTAGCTCGAAATGACGTTGAATCCATTTTCGACTATCGCTTAGAAATTGATCGAGGTGTTTCATGGCAGCGTGAGATCGATCGTGCGATCACATCTAGTAACGCAATCGTAGCAATAACTAGCCCGGACTATTTTGCTTCGCCAGAGTGCCAAGAAGAATTGGCGCAAGCGCGCCTTCGACACAAACGTGAAGGGGGAGCACGGCTGTTTCCAGTCTATTGGAGATCGACGCAAGAGGAAATGGATTTATGGCTTCAGGTTATCAATATGTCTGACTGTCGAGAACGAGACTCAGAAAAACTTGTGCGGGAACTTCAAGGCCTGCAGTTTCGAGGAGCGTAATCTGGGAGGAAAGCTCCAGTTCCAGGCTCAAACACCATCTGCGGCGCGTCAAATCCAATTTTGACTCGAAAGGACACTGCCCAAAAAATTTCGTCCTACGTGCTCCGCGCTGACCCTCTCCTGACCCCTTTCTGACCCGCCTTCTATCCTTGCCGTGCGTCCCATCACACAAGGCAAACAGCAAATCTGTCCTACCCCTTGTCCCTTGGCGCATAATGGGCAGGTATGGAAATTCGCTTCAACCCGCTGCATTATGCCTATGTTCACCCGCTGCTCTGGCCGGTGGTCTTCCTGCGTCTGTGGCAACTCTGGTGGTGGACATGGCTGCATCAGCGCGAGGTGATCTATGAAGTCCTTCCCTGCGGTCATGTCGCTGTCCTTCTGGTCAGTGATGACCCGCAGGACCTGCGCGCCTGGATGGCGCGGCAGACCCAGGCGGCGCGGCCACATCTCGGCTATATGGACAATGCTGATGGCGCGCTCGATGCCAGCGCGATTGCCGTTTATGTCGGCAAGGCGATGCAGCGGTTTGGCTGTTTCATCCGCTGGGTGTCCGGGCGGCGTGTTGTGCGCGCCCTGCCCGTGATCGACGATAGCGGCTAGCCCGCCCCGGTTTTCCTGAAACTCAGCTTCCTCAACGCGTCGGCGCTCGCTTTCGTGAATGCACGCGCTCAGCCAAAGCCCTCAAGGTCTGACCATGCGGCATAAAAAACCCTCGCTTGGCGGCGAGGGTTTCAAAATCGGAGAAAACCGGAAAACCTTAGAGGTCGTCTTTTGGTTCGAGGATCTGCTTGCCGCGATAAACGCCGGTCTTCAGGTCGATATGGTGCGGACGGCGCAGCTCACCTGAGTCTGCATCCTCGATAAAGGTATTGCCAGCCAGACGGTCATGGGCGCGGCGCATACCACGGCGGGACTTGGAGATTTTACTCTTAGGGACAGCCATTGTCTTGTTCCGGATCGGTCATGAGGCCGTGGCCCCGTTGAAATCAAACCGCGCGTATACAGGCGGCAGCGCGGGCGTGCAAGGGGGGATTGTAAGCTAAACCAGGCGGCTTTGCACCAGCGCTGCGCCGATAAAGCTGGTGAACAGCGGATGCGGTTGAAATGGCCGGGATTTAAGTTCGGGATGGAATTGGACACCAACGAACCAGGGATGGTCTTTCAGCTCGACAATCTCTGGCAATGTGCCATCAGGCGACAGGCCGGAGAAGATCATGCCCTTGTCTTCGAGGGCCGGAATATAGGCGGCGTTGACCTCGTAACGGTGACGGTGGCGCTCTGAAATATCCTGTTGGCCATAGATTTCTGCGACCAGCGAGCCTTCCTTGAGCCGCGCTGGATAAGCACCAAGCCGCATCGTACCGCCCATATCGGTGGTTTCGTCGCGGGTGACTTTCTCATTGCCTTTGGTCCATTCCGACATCAGGCCAACAATTGGCTGCGGCGTCGGGCCGAACTCGGTCGTGCCCGCCTGCTCGATGCCGGCGAGATTTATTGCCGCCTCAACCACGGAGAGCTGCATGCCATAGCAAATGCCAAAGCAAGGCACGTTTCGCTCCCGGGCAAATCGCGCCGCACGCATCTTGCCGCGCGCGCCGCGCTCACCAAAGCCGCCGGGCAGGATGATGCCGTGAATGCCTTCGAGAATATCGAGTGGCTGGTGGTCATCATCAAAGGCTTCGCTGTCGATCAACTCGACATTGACCTTCACATTATTGGCGAGGCCGCCATGCACCAGAGCTTCAGCTACAGACTTGTAGGCATCTGGCACATCGACATATTTGCCAACCAGGCCGATGCTAACTTCGCCGTCCGGGTTGTGGACCTTGTGAGCGATCGTGTTCCAGCGCGTCAGATCCGGCTCGGCAGCATCTTCAATGCGGAAGTGGCGGAGCACTTCAGTGTCCAGACCCTCTTCGTGATAAGCCGTCGGCACATCATAGATATGACCGACATCGCGCGCTTCGATCACACTTGATGGGCGGACATTACAGAAACTGGCAATCTTGGCTTTCTCAGTTTCAGGAATTGGCCGGTCGCAGCGACAGAGCAGAACCTGCGGCTGGATACCGATCGAGCGCAGTTCCTTGACAGAGTGCTGTGTCGGTTTGGTTTTCATCTCTCCGGCAGCTGGAATGTAGGGCAGCAGGGTGAGGTGGATAAAACAGGCGCGCTCAGGGCCGAGTTCCTGGCCGAGTTGGCGGATCGCTTCGAAAAAGGGCAGACCCTCGATATCGCCGACTGTGCCGCCAATCTCACACAGGACAAAATCTACGCCCTCGCCTGCCTCGGACAGGACGAACTCTTTGATTTCATTGGTGACGTGCGGGATAACCTGGATTGTCGCGCCGAGATAATCGCCGCGCCGCTCCTTCTCGATAATGGCCTGATAGATCCGCCCGGTGGTGATATTGTCCGACTGACGCGCTGACACGCCTGTGAACCGCTCATAGTGGCCGAGGTCAAGATCGGTCTCAGCCCCGTCATCGGTGACAAAGACTTCGCCATGCTGACGCGGGCTCATCGTACCAGGATCAACGTTCAGATAGGGATCAAGCTTGCGCAGGCGAACCTTATAGCCGCGCGCTTGCAACAGCGCACCAAGCGCTGCGGACGCAATTCCCTTGCCCAATGAGGACACCACGCCGCCAGTTATGAAAATATAGCGAGTCATGGAAATGCAGTTTGCCTGATTCGGTCATTGTCCCGATAGGGAATTACGGCTGAGGCTCGTTTTCCACAGGGTCTGCCAGTGGATCATCCGCAACGGCGTCTGTTTCAGGCTCGCTGGCCACTGGCGGGGTGACAGGTGAGGTTGGCTCAGCCGCCAGAGGATCATCGATCAGGCTGCCATCAATACTGAGAATATCCTCGACATCGCCGAGACCCAGCTCGTCATCGACTGTGCTGGGCTGGAATTCCTCGTCCAGACTGCGCTCAATATTCGTGCGCCCATCAGAGTTGCGGGTCGCGAGCGTGGTCAAGCCAAGGCTGGTGATAAAGAAGATAGCACCGAAAATCATTGTGGTTCGGACCAGTGCGCCAGCGACACCGCGCCCTGACATCAGGCCGCCGCCAGCACCTCCGCCGCCACCGCCGCCGCCGATCCCCAACGCCCCGCCCTCAGAGCGCTGCATCAGAACAACAATGATCAGAACGATCGATACAAGTATGTGGGCAACAAGAATAACATTCGTCATGGCGGGTTTCCAAAATTCAATCGCTGGCCATTAAGCCGAATACAGCTTCAGGCCAACCCCTGCGGACCAGTCTTATGCGACAGCAGCAGCGTAGATGGCCATGAAGTCGTCAGCCTTCAAGCTGGCACCGCCAATCAAGCCGCCATTGACGTTGTCGACACCCAGAATCTCAGCGGCGTTGCCGGGCTTCATTGAGCCGCCATAGAGAATCGGCGTGACAGCGCCCGCAGCGCCGTATCCGTCAGTCAGATGCGCGCGAATAGCCGTATGGACCTCACCGATCTGCTCAGGCGTGGCGACTTCGCCAGTGCCAATGGCCCAGATCGGTTCATAGGCAACGACGAACACCGATCCATCGACTGGTGATGATGGAAGCGACCCCTTTAGCTGGCTGGTAATCACCGAAAGTGTCTCACCGGCTTTGCGTTGCTCAAGGCTTTCGCCGCAGCAAATGATCGGCGTCAGACCGGCCCGCAGGCCAGCCATGGCTTGTGCCTGCACACTTGCATCGCTTTCGCCATGGTCGGCGCGGCGCTCGGAATGTCCAACAATGACGTATGACGCCCCAGCGTCGACCAGCATTTCCGCTGAAACATCGCCGGTATGCGCTCCAGATGGTTCTGAATGGCAGGACTGGCCACCCGTTTTGAGCCGGGCGCTCGCTGCGGCGCTCATCCCGGCAAGCAGTGTCGCTGGTGGGCAAATCAAGCAGTCTGCGTCATCTGGAAGCGTATCAAGACAGGCGTTTACGGCATCAACCTCCTGCAATGCCTCACGCAGGCCGTTCATTTTCCAGTTTCCGGCAATCAGTGTCCGCACCATCTCGCTCACTCCCAAGTCTTGATCATAGCTTCACCCTCGCCTAGCAAGCACAGATCACGCCAACAAGCGACACCAAGATATAAGGCAATATCCATGCTGACCATGATGCGCAATATGCTCCGTTCTCCTGCAGCGGGCGGCCTGTTCATCCTCCTGATCGTGGCGATGGCGGCATGGGGGGTGACCGACATCTTTGGCGGCGGCCTTGGTAACAATCTGGTTGTCGCCGGTGACCGAGCCTTGACCGACCAGCAGTTCGACAATGCCGTGGAACGCCAGTTACGCACCGCGACGGATGATCGGGGCCGCGCCATCAGCAAGGAACAGGCGCTTGAGCAAGGCATCATCGACCAGATTTATGGCCGTCAGAGATTCGACATCCTGCTCCGTGCCTATGCCGACAAGCTCGGGATTACGGCCACGCAAGCCGAGATCAAAGATACAATTACGTCGATCCCGGCCTTCAGGGACACGACAGATGTATTCGATCCGGTCCTGCTGGACTCTTATTTGCGCCAGGAGGGCTATACGCAAAAAACCTTCGAGGACGAAATCGAAGTTGGCCTGACCATAGGCCGCTTGCAGCAAATCCCCGCAGCTGGCCTGAAGGCGCCTGGAGTCCTGGCGCGGATCGAAGCGGCCTATGCTGGCGAGCTGCGCTCTGGATCCTGGTTCAGGCTCGCCAAATCGGCATTGCCAGCACTTGAGGCCCCGACGGACGAAGATCTGCAAAAACTGTATGATGATCGTCAGGATGCGCTGAGAGAACCTGAGCGCCGCCGCGTCAGCTTACTGCAATTGAAAGCAGACGACTTTGTTGCTCGCGCCGAGGTCGCCGAAAGTGACATCGAGAATTTCTACGAAGCCTACAAGCCAGAGCGCTATACCGGGCCTGACACGCGCACTTTCACCGAATTCAACTTCACTACTGAAGAGACCGCACGGGCCTCACTCGGCCAAATCGCCGGCGGCGCGGCGGCAGATGCGGTTGACAGCGCGGCGTCTTCTGCCGTGCGCACAGGGCGTAGCGGAAGCATAACCAGTCAACGCTTGTCGCAGCAGGTGTTCGCCGGCGGTTCGCGGCCTGGATCATTGCATGGCCCAGTGGAGAATGGCGAGGTCTGGATCGTCATCCGGCTTGAAGCAATTACACCCGGTGAAAGCATTCCCTTCGAAACCGTCCGCGACGCGATTGCAGAAGAGCTCGCGCTTGAGCAGGCCATCGGGTTTTTCTATGAAGTGTTGCCACGGTTTGACGACCTGATCGGGACTGGCGCATCCTTGGAAGTCATTGCAGCCGATCTTGGCACACCGGTGCTCAGCTTCGCCGCGATAGACCAGCGCGGCATCTCTGAGACGGGCGCCTATTACCGACCCCTGCTTGAGGCGGAAGGCTTGCTGGACAGCCTGTTCAACACGCAGGCCGGCAGCCTGACCGACCGGATCGGAACCGACGAGGTGACTTACCTTGCGCGCGTTGATGCCATCATTCCAGAACGCCTGCCGCCAATTGACGAGGTCAGGGACTTGCTGGCGGAAGCCTGGACCCAGCAAAATGAATTTGAGCAGCTACAGACTGTTGCCGGTGAAATTTCTGCGCGGATCAATTCCGGGGAAAGCACGCTGGCCGAAGAGGCAGGACGCTATGGCACCATTGCGCAATCGATGACCCGGCCTGTATCACGCGCAGCGCCTGGCACAGAGTTGCCGCCGCAATTGCTCGGCACATTGTTCACAGCCAATCGCGACGGCGAGGTGCTTTCGGTGCCCAGCCAGGTCGACGAGATCATGATCCTGCGTCTTGATACAGTCGATCGTCCGGAACCGGAGACTCTGGACCTGCTGGCACAGTCGAATATTGCCGCGGTACAGCAGCAGCTTAACGAAGACCTGTTCCAGGCCTTCTTCACTGAAATCCAGGGCGAGATCGAGCTGGAAGAGAACCCTTCAGCGCTGGCTGCTTACAAATCCCGGATTGCGCCTGAACAATGAGCCGCGATCAGCTGATTGTCCGGCGTCGGCCAGGCGACCTGGAGACACCTGTCTCGGCGATGATGAAGCTCGGCGCGGATACGCCGGGGACATTCCTGTTTGAATCGATCCTCGGCGGCGAACGGCTCGGGCGCTATTCCTTTATTGGTCTCCACCCACATCGCTGGTTCCGGATTCAGGATGGCCGCAGCGAGACCAGCACCTCGCACTTATTTGATGACTTGCTTGCCGCGGCAGAAGAAGGCGACCCGGTTGCCAGCTTGCGCCGTTTTGCCGATGAGGCGCGCGCTGATGCGGGCGGCGAGGATCTGCCGCCCATGGCCTCAGGGGCGTTTGGCTATATCGGCTATGATGCCATCCAGTATGTCGAGCCGGTTGCAATCACCAAGCCGGACGTTCTGAATGTGCCGGACGTGCTGCTGATGATCCCCGCCATCGTGATAATATTCGATCACCTGTATCAGGAAATGGTACTGGTCGCGCGGGTCTTCGATGGTGACCGAACCGGCGCTGAGATGCTGCTGGATCAGGTTGAAACGGCGCTGGAAAGCCCGCCGCCGATCGCCCCGCGTGATGGCCGCGATGATGAGCTGGACTTTACTTCCAATACGACCAAGGCCCAGTATTTCGACATGGTCGATACGGCCCGCGATTATATCAAGGCGGGCGACATCTTTCAGGTTGTCCCCAGCCAGCGGTTCAGTGCCGCCTATAAACGCAAGTCGATCAGCTTCTACCGCGCGCTGCGGCGGCTTAATCCATCCGCCTTCATGTTCCACATGAATCTTGGCGATGTAAGGCTGGTTGGATCGAGCCCGGAAATCCTGGTGCGGGTGCGTGATGGCCGGGTTGCGATCAGGCCGATTGCCGGAACCCGGCCCCGCTCTGGCGACGCTGCTGAAGATGCGCGCCGCGCCGCCGACCTGCTGGCTGACAAGAAAGAGGTCGCAGAACATCTGATGCTGCTCGACCTCGGCCGAAATGACGTTGGCCGGGTCGCCGCCTATGGCAGTGTCGAGGTCACAGAGCGCTTTATCGTCGAGCGCTACAGCCACGTCATGCACATCGTCTCCCATGTCGAGGGCAACCTGCGCGAAGGCATCACCGCAGTTGATGCGCTACTGGCTGGCTTGCCGGCTGGAACGGTATCGGGGGCGCCGAAGATACGCGCCATGCAGATCATTGACGAACTGGAGCAAGAAGCACGAGGGATCTATGGCGGCGCGGTCGGTTATTTCGGCTGGAACGGCGATCTTGATACCTGTATCGCCCTGCGCACAGCAGTGCTGAAGGACGGCCAGATTCATATTCAGGCTGGCGGCGGTGTGGTCCTCGACAGTGACCCGCAATACGAGTTCGATGAAACCTTGCACAAGGCCAATGCGCTTAAGAAAGCGGCGGCTCTGGCCGGGCGGTACGAGTTCGACCAATGAGCCGGAAGAATATCCTTGTTGTCGATAATTATGACAGTTTCACCTGGAACCTCGTCCATTACCTTGAGGAGATCGGCGCAAGCACGCAGGTCATCCGCAATGACGAGCTGAGCGTTGAGGAAGCACTTGCAACGAACCCGGACGGCATCGTCCTCTCGCCCGGCCCCTGCACGCCCAATGAAGCCGGTATCTGTGTCGAACTGGTGCAGCGCGCGCCGCACGACCTGCCAATCCTGGGTGTTTGCCTCGGTCATCAAAGCATTGGGCAGGCTGAGGGTGGCAAGATCATCACCTCACGCGAAATCCGTCATGGCAAGATCAGCCAAGTGACGCATAAAGGAGGCCAACTGTTTGAGGGCCTACCTGAAACGTTCGATGTTGTGCGCTATCACTCCTTGTCGATCCGCGACACGGACCTGCCTGACACGCTGATTGCCGACAGCTTTACCGCAGATGGAGAGATCATGTCGGTGCGGCATGTCTCACGCCCGGTCTATGGCGTGCAATTCCATCCGGAAAGCATCCTGACCGAGCATGGCCACGCACTACTTGGGAATTGGTTAGCTCACGTTTAGCGCTATAAAGGCAACGGGAGGCTATCAATTATGCAAATCCATTATCTTGAAATCGTCGTGGCGGATGTTGAAGCAGCTTGCGCTTTATATGAGAAACAGCACTCCGTTTCGTTTAGCGAGCCACAGCCAGAGTTAGGCGGCGCGCGAATAACTGAACTGTCTGGAGGTGGGCTAATTGGGATCCGCGCACCCCTGCGCACGGACGAGGCCCCTATTGTCCGCCCCTATTCACGCGTTGAGGATCTTGATGCTGCCGTTGAGCTCGCCCGGCTGGCCGGCGCCGAAATCGCTTTGCCGACAATGACAATCGAGGGGCGCGGGACGATCGCGATATATATCATGGCAGGCATTGAATACGGTCTCTGGCAAGTCCCATAAAAAAGGGGACCTTTCGGCCCCCTCTTTCGTACGGTTGGAACCCGCCTATTCAGTCGCTTCGGCAGCATCTTCCGCGAGTTGCTCGGCTGCATCCATCGCCTTCTCGGCTTTTTTCATGGCAACTTCAGCCTCGCCTTTCGCGGCTTTAGCTTCAACCAGGGCGGCCTCTGCCTGAACCATGGTTGCTTCCGTTTCTGCCTCATAGGCGGTTTTCTGCATCACTGCCTGGGTCGCCAGCTTCGGCTTGACGAATTTCAGCGTCATCCGGTCAGACTCACCAATTGCGTCCACGACAGCGCGTTTTTCTTCAGTATCAGCGCCCGCGCGGGTTGGTGGCAGGCGCCAGACAATGTCTTCTTCGCTCGGCAGATCATTGGCATTGGCGTTGATTTCGCTGCTGCCCTTGAAGATGAAGCCAGCGTCTTCGAAGGCAGCGATGACCAGACTTTGCTTGAGATAACCGGCATTTCCGTCGGCCCACTCATCCGAGTTGCTTTCCGGAGCCCGGTGCTGGACGACGCCAACAATGCCGCCTGGTTTCACGATACGATAGGTCTCGGCAATCGTCTTGGACATATAGTGATCTGAAGCCTCGGTGCGGTGCAGGTTGTGCAGAGCGCGGATGAACAAAGCAGCGTCAACTTTATCGGCTTTGTCTTCCGGCAGCTTCGTCATCTGATAGGAGCCAACCTCAGGACCATCTTCGCCGACCCATTCCTTGGCTGTATCGCCCCAGGTCGCGGTCCGCTCAACAAAGCCTGCAATGCGCTCTTCATCGGCGTTCGGGATAATCTTGACCCATATCTCATCTGGATAATGTGCACCCACAATTGCGCCTTCTGATCCGATATAAGGCATCAGGATCTTGGTGTACCAGCCGCCGCCGGGCAGCGCTTCCATGACTTTCATGCCTGGCTCAATCCCGAAAAAGGCAAGTGTTTCGGCCGGGTGGCGCGCATCATAGCGGGCTTGTACTTCATCAGGTTGAGCAGCAAGAATCGCCTGTAGCTTTTCCTCAGCGCTTGGCATGTCAACCGTTTCAGTGGCCTGTTCGACCGGCTCAACCGCCGTCATTTCTACGGTTTCAACTTCTTCTGTGACCGTCGCCTCTGCAGCGTCGATGCTCGCTGTAGTATCCGCCGTTTGCCAAGGATAGGTTTCGCATCCAGCCAGCGCGAAGACGCTAACCGATGCCAGAATGGTCATTGTAGTTTTCATGATATTCCCTCCATAGGTGAATGGTTAACACGGCTTTCACCCGCACCAAAGGGCAATCCTGTCACAGGGATGTGACAGTCAGGTGCTGTCTGTCAGAACTTCCATGACTAGATTTCGATGTCGAATTCGAATTCCTCCTCCAGTGCGTCGGCATCCGCTTCTCCGAGGGCATTGCCCGCATGCTGGGCTTGTCCGGCGCGTAACGGGTATTTCAGGAAGTGACGAAAAACGATATAGGTCAGGCCCGCAACGATAATGGCGGCAAGACCGGCCTCTGCGTGCAAGAGCATGTCCATCTGATCACCCGTAACAAGCGGCATCAGGGCGATAAACCCCAGCGCCGCCACGGTAATTATGTGAAAAATGATATAGCCGGATCGATAGAGAAACTCGAAAATCGGTTGAAAGAAGCGCCGGATCGCGGCAGCAATACGGGCAATGAAACGCCCGATAATCTTCATCAGGCGCAAGAGGGGTCGCCCAAGATACCACAGGATCACCCAAAAGGCGGCGACCGCCATACTCGTGCCAAGCTGCCAGTCAGCGAGCGCCTCGTTTTCCATCTTCTCACCCTCTTCACCTTGGAAGATTGTATTCCTTATTCAGAACACTGTCACGCGCGGGCTCGGTCTGTCGCAAAAAATTGACCGAGCAATTGACGGTTGATCGAGTTCTATTTGCCGCGTATCGCTGCGCGCTCAAAACAGAAAAAGTGCCCAATGACCGACCTCTCCCTCGCTGCCGCGATCAAGGCAATTGCCCGCAATGAAGCCCTGCCAGCTGACCTGCTTGAAGCGGCCTTTGCCGACTTGCTGGCGGGCGAGGCAGCACCGGAACAGATTGGGGCGTTTCTTACCGGCCTCGCCGTGCGCGGTGAGACCGGCGCGGAGCTGCTGGCCGGGGCAAAAACGATGCGCGCGAATGCGAGGACCATCGCGCTAGACGGGCCGACCCTCGACACATGTGGCACTGGCGGCCTAGGCTGGACCAGCCTGAATACGTCGACGGCATCAGCGATTGTGATTGCAGCTTGCGGCGGCAAGGTCGCCAAGCATGGCAATCGCTCAGTGCCGCCGAAAACAGGCAGCGCAGATGTGCTGGAAGCGCTAGGCGTGGAACTCGACCTCACCGAGGACCGGTTCCGTGACTGTATTGAGCAAGCTGGCGTCGGCTTCCTGTTCGCCCGCAGCCATCATAGCGCGATGCGCCACGTCGCGCCGGTTCGTTCAAGCCTTGGTATTCGCACGATCTTCAATTTGCTGGGTCCACTATCCAACCCGGCCAATGCAACGCATCAGATCCTTGGTGTGTATGAGCCACGCTGGCTACATCCAATGGCTGAGGCGTTGCGCGATCTTGGTATCACGCGAGCCTGGGTCGTGCATGGCAAGGCAGGCCCGGATGGGATTGCAATCGATGAGCTTTCCATCGCCGGAGAGACGCAAGTCATTGAGGTCAAGGACGGCGCGCTGACAGAGCTGACCATTGTCCCGGAGGATGCCGGGCTGAATGTCTCCCCGCTCTCGGCGCTGCAAGGAGGCAAGCCGGACGAAAATGCCCTCGCGATCCGCGAACTATTAGAGGGACGAACTGGACCGTTCCGCGATGCGGTTGTATTGAACGCCGCCGCAGGCCTGCACGTCCTGGGGCTGGCAAATGACCTCAAAGCTGGCGCCGAAAAGGCTGCGACTGCGCTCGACAGCGGCGCTGCCCTGAAAGCGCTGAGCACGCTCATCGCCGCGTCAAAGGGGCAAGGCGCGTGACCACCGCCCTCGACAAGATCATTGCCTATAAGCAGGGCGAGGTTGAAGCCTTAAAGAAGGCCCATTCGCACGGCGCACTGCTGGACACCGCAGAGCGCGCAAGTCCACCGCGCGGCTTCGTTTCTGCCCTGACGAGTATTGTGGAGACCGGCGAGAATGCGCTGATTTGCGAAATGAAGCGAAAATCGCCTTCAGCGGGGGATATATTGCCGGGGGCTGATCCGGCCGAGATCGCGCAGCAATATCAGGACGGCGGCGCTGCCTGCCTGTCCGTACTGACCGATGGGCCAAGTTTTGGTGGTAGCCTGGATGACTTTGCCGTGATCCGGGCAGCGGTCTCCCTGCCCATGCTCCGCAAGGATTTCATGATCGACCCGATCCAGGTCCTTGAGGCGCGCGCGCATGGCGCTGATGCTGTCCTGGTGATCCTCTCCTGCACCGGGGACGAAACAGCCAGGGCGCTTATCGATACCAGCCTCAGCCTCGGTATGGATGTGCTGATCGAGACCCATGATGCCGATGAGATAAAACGCGCCATTGGCTTGCAGGCGGGGCGGGCTGACTGTTTGATCGGGATCAACAATCGCGACCTGAAAGCCATGGTCACAGATCTCGCCACGACAGAAAGACTGGCCGAGCTGCTGCCGCCAGAGTGCGCGTTTGTGTCGGAAAGCGGCGTTTCAGAAACTGCCGATGTTTCAAGACTGAGACTGGCGGGCGCGCGGCGTTTCCTGATTGGCGAGAGCCTGATGAAGCGCGCTGACCGGCGCGATCACTGTGCGGCACTGCGTATTGCCCGTTGAGATTGAAATCATTTGACAATAGAACAGAACAAGAATAAACAAACCAAGAACAGAATCAATATGACTGGAGGGATTCCGTGCTGACATCCAAGCAGAAAGAGCTTTTATTGTTCATCCATGAACGGATCAAAGCCGATGGCGTGTCACCGTCATTTGATGAAATGAAAGAAGCGCTGAATCTGGCGTCCAAGTCCGGGATTCACCGCCTGATTGTCGCCCTGGAAGAGCGCGGGTTCATCCGCCGCTTGCCTAATCGTGCACGTGCGCTTGAAGTCCTCAAGATGCCAGATGCCGTGACCCCAACAGCGCCGCCGCGCGGTCGTCAGGCCTTCCGGCCAAGTGTTGTTGGCTCAAGCAAGCCGCGAATGGGTGGAAATTCGATCCCAATCCTCGGTCGGATCGCCGCGGGTGTGCCTATCGAGGCGATCCAGCAGGAGGTCGACCGTGTCACCCCGCCTGAAGAATATGCCGACAGCGATACCCACTATGCGCTCGAAGTCAAAGGCGACTCGATGATCGATGCTGGCATTCATGATGGTGATGTTGTCATCCTGAAGCGCACAGACAGCGCCAATTCCGGCGACATTGTCGTTGCGCTTATTGACGAGGAAGAAGCGACCTTGAAGCGCTTGCGCAAAAAGGGGGCGTCTATTGCTTTGGAGGCGGCCAATACCGCTTATGAAACTCGGATTTTCGGGCCAGACCGCGTACGTGTGCAGGGTCGGCTCGTCGCGCTTATTCGTCGCTACGACTAGGGTCAGGTATCACGCACGGGTGCCAGGGCCTGACATTACAGGGCGGTTTTGAGATCGGCGATAGTTCGCCACGCTTGATGCGCCAACTCAGGCCACCTTGCGACACAATCGCAGGCCAGTAGATGACATTGGCGTGGCTGCAACCTTCAGGCAGCGACGTGGCGGTTGAAACCAAAATCAGATCGGCTGCAGCAATGACCTGGCAATCGCTAATTGCGGTGTCGCCGAGGATTAGAATTTGCGCGTCCGCGACCCGGCGCTGGCAAATGGATTGGCTGCAATTGCCGCTCGCCTCAAGATCAACATAGCGCAGCGGCTTCAGGCCCTCGCCATCGGTCAGGCTCAACCGCGCCATCCTGCGCCACCAGATAGACGTCGCCTGACGGGCCCCAGTGGATGGCCGCAGCAGGATGCGCCCACCATAATGCGGCCCCAGTCGCAAGCATGGCGCTACCTATTATCAGGCGCACATGCCAGCCTCGGCAGATCATGGCGAGGATCATACCTGTTGTCATGGCGATGAGCGCTTCAGGTGGCATCGCTTTACTCGGGCCTACACCGCCAGGCGCAATACCATCGAACCAGGCCGCAATGACAAGAATCCACTCAAGACTCGCTCCGAATGCCCGAAGCGCCAGCTCGCTGCCGCCAAATGGCGCAAGCACCAAAGAGGCGCCTGCCAGCGGCGCACTGATCAATGAGACGATCGGCATCGCCATCAGATTGGCTAACAGGCCAAGGCCCGCAAATCGATCAAAGTGATAGAGTGCGAAGGGCGCAGTCGCCAGCCCGGACACAAGTGACGTGACGAAAAGCGACTTGATTCAGAACATCGCACCTCGGCTGCGCACAGCACTTCCCCGGCGACGTCTTTGCCACGCCTCATAGGTCGCGATCAGCGCGCCCGTGGCGGCAAAGGACATCTGAAAACCTGGCGTCAACACGCTCCAGGGGGCAAGGATCACCACAATGATCATGGCAATAGACAGCGACCGAAGGCTGAGGGCAGCGCGGTCAAACAGGACCGCACCAAAGAGGATGGCCGCCATGATGAAAGCGCGCTGCGTTGAGACGCTCGCCCCCGAAAGGACAAGATACACCGAACTTGCAGAAAGCGCCGCAAGCGCCGCCGGTTTCTGAACCGCTATGCGCAGCGCCAGCGGCTCAATCAATGCAAGTCCGCGCCAGACGATCAAATAGACGAGACCGCCGACAATCCCCATGTGCAAGCCGGAGATCGCCAGCAAGTGCGCAAGGCCAGACCCACGAAGCGCGGCTTGGTCTTCTGCCCGCATAAAACTACGATCACCGGATGCCAGCGCCGCGGCGAAGCCGCCTGCCCGCTCCCCTGACGTGGCGTTGACATAATGCGCGAGACGCCTGCGGGCCTTGGCCACTTCCAGCTGTAAGGCTTCCAGTCTGCCCGATGGCGCGCCAAGACTACCGCCGCGGCACCGTCCCTGCACATAGCCGACCGCGCCCAGACCCTCATAATAGGCTTGCCGGTGAAACATGTAATCGCCGCGAATGATCGGCGCAGGTGGCGGCCTCAACACGCCCCAGCACCGCACAAACCGGCCACTCTCAACCGCAAGCCGGGTCGTATGGGTCAAGCGAATGCGCTGAGGCAAAAGTTCTGGCGCGACATTATCAATCGCGTGAACCATCAACCGCAAGCGCACCCCTCGCTTGGCAGGTTCGACATCTTCTACCCATCCCTCGACCATAACCGGCCCCATTGGCGCGGTTACGATAGGGTGAGAGACGCGTAGCGTCGCCAGCTTTCCGGCCAGGCCGCCACCTGCAACGCCCATGCAGGCCAGTAGAATAACTGCCAAAACGGGAGGCGTAGCCGATCGCATCGCCCAAACCCACAGCAAAGACGCTGCTCCAAAGGCCGCAACCAGCGGCCAAAGGGCTGGCTCGTGCCAGACCGAAACATAGCCGCCCGCACCCGCGCACATGGCGAGCGCGAACAGCAATGGCTTGCGGCCACCCCCATCCCAGCTCAGAAAACGCTGTACAAATCCAGATCGTCGCATGGCCCGGCTCTTGCGAAACGCCTCGTCAGCGTGTTGATGCACCTCAAACACCACAATACCCCACCGCAAAAGGACCGCGCCGCCGCGTCATGAGTATCGTCACCCGATTTGCCCCCTCCCCGACTGGCATGCTGCATATTGGCGGTGCCCGTACAGCGCTATTCAATGCGCTTCTGGCGCGCCGGCACAAGGGAAAGTTCCTTCTGCGTATCGAAGATACCGACAAGGCGCGCTCAACGCGTGAGGCCATCGACGCGATTCTGGAGGGTATGGACTGGCTTGGGCTGTCCCCGGATGAGCCGCCCGTGTTTCAGAGCGAAAACAGCGCCCGGCATGTCGCAGTTGCCGAAGAAATGGTGGCGCAGGGCCGCGCCTTTCGCTGCTATACCACGCAGGAACAGTTGCAGACTCGCCGCGAGCTAGGCGAGGCTAAACGCGCCGAGGCCAAGGATGAGGCACTCAGTGAAAACAGACGGGCTGCCCTTCGCGCCGAGGCCGATGCTCTACTGGCACCTTTCCGCTCTCCATGGCGGGACGGCGGCGAGCCAAGCAGCTCTGATGCGCCTTTTACCGTGCGCCTCCGCGCCCCCGACGATGGTCGCATCACTGTAGAGGATGAAGTTCAGGGCACAGTTTCGATAAGCGCGCAGGAAATAGATGACCTGATCCTACTGCGAGCCGATGGCTCACCCACATATATGCTCGCGGTGGTTGTCGATGATCAAGACATGGGCGTAACCCATGTCATCCGCGGTGATGATCACTTCCGCAACACGTTCCGTCAGGTCCCGATCATCGAGGCGATGGGGTGGCAGCGCCCGACTTACGCGCATGTTCCGCTGATCCACGGACCAGATGGCGCAAAACTGTCCAAACGCCACGGCGCGCAGTCAACGCTGGAATATCGTGAGATGGGCTACCTCCCCGAGGCAATGAATGCCTATCTGCTGCGTCTTGGCTGGAGCCATGGCGACCAGGAAATCTTCACCATGCAAGAGGCCACCGCAGTATTCTCGCTAGGCGGGCTTAACAAAGCGCCTGCACGATTGGATTTCGACAAGCTGAATACCGTCAACGCTCACTTTATCCGCACCGCCGAGCCGGCGAGTTTGCTGCATCTGCTAAGGCCTGAAATTGAGACCCGAACAGCATGGTCAGAGGTGCTGGAAGGGCGGCTGAAACTGGCTCTGGACAAGGTTCGCGAGCGCGGATCCACATTGCACGAACTGGCTGAAGCCTGCCGCTTCTTGTGGGATAGTAACAGCGAAAACCTGACTAAAAATGCCCGCAAGGCCCTGCGCGATGAAGGCCTCACACGGCTCGCACAATTGCGCGAGGCACTAGACCAAGTCGAAATCTGGTCTATTGAGGGGCTACAGGCGGCGCTGGAGTCGTTTTGTGCGGCGCACACACTAGGTATGGGGCAGGTCGGCCCGCCATTAAGGGCAGCGCTGACAGGCGGGCTGCCAGCACCGGATTTGGCCCCAGTCATGTCGTGGCTGGGTCGCGATGACGTGTTGGCGCGTATTGACACACACTTGCCGGGACGACTGGCAGAGAATGAGATGAGGACGACGTGAGGGCTGAGATGATCAACAAGACCAAGCAAACCGATACGGCGAAACTTGAAATCAAGGGCAAGACACTGGAGCTGCCAGTGCTGAGCGGCACGCATGGTCCTGACGTTGTTGATGTCAAACGCCTCTATAGCGAGGCTGGCGTCTTCACACTTGATCCAGGCTTCACGTCGACCGGGTCTTGTGAATCGCAAATTACCTTCATTGACGGCGAAAAGGGCATTCTGCTACATCGCGGCTACCCGATTGACCAATTGGCCGAAAGTTCCGGCTTTCTGGAAGTCAGTTACCTTCTTCTCAATGGCGAGCTTCCAGATGGTGGACAATTTCGGGAATTTGCCAATCGCATTACACAGCACACCATGCTGCACACGCAGATGGACCGGTTCTTTGACGGGTTCAGGCGCGACAGCCATCCGATGGCCATGCTGACAGGCACCGTCGGAGCACTTTCGGCGTTCTATCCGGGTGCCATGGACAGTTCTGACCCTGAAGAGCGTAACCTCGCCTATATTCGCCTGATTGCAAAAATGCCGACACTGGCAGGGCGTATCTACAAGTATTCTGTTGGTCAGCCCTTTGTGGATCCACTGAATGAGCTGTCCTATGGCGAAAATTTCCTGCGCATGTGTTTCTCAATACCTGCGGAGAAATACAAAGTCAGTCAGACACTGGCACGCGCAATGGACAAGATATTCATCCTCCATGCAGACCATGAGCAAAATGCATCAACATCGACTGTCCGGCTCGCTGGCTCATCGGGGGCACACCCCTATGCTGCTGTTGCAGCGGGTGTCGCGAGTCTTTGGGGCCCAAGCCATGGCGGCGCCAATGAAGCCTGCTTGAACATGTTGCGCGAGATCGGAACGACAAGCCGGATCAAGGAATATGTCCAACGCGCCAAGGACAAGGATGATCCGTTCCGCCTGATGGGCTTTGGTCACCGCGTTTACAAAAATTATGACCCACGCGCGATGGTCATGCAGAAGACCGCTCACGAAGTGCTGGATGAACTCGGCGTCGACACACCGATCCTGCAAGTGGCCCGGGAGCTGGAAAAAATTGCCCTCGAGGACGAGTATTTCCGCGAAAAGAAACTCTACCCCAACGTTGATTTCTATTCTGGTATTATTCTCGATGCGATGGGTTTCCCGACCGAGATGTTCACTGTCCTGTTTGCCCTTGCAAGGACCGCGGGCTGGTGTTCACAGCTGAATGAAATGATCGAAGATCCAACCCAGCGCATTGGCCGCCCGCGTCAAATCTATACCGGCGCTGCGAAACGCGATTACCTTCCGATCAGCGAGCGTTAATCCAACACCGCCAATATCGCCTCAGCAGCAATGTCCGGGGCCTTGCCATCGCCCTCACCCATCCGGGTGAGGGCTTTGTTTTGCGCTTTAACCTGTCCGGCAAGCGCGGAAGGGTCCGACAAAAGCTCCAGCGCCTTCGAAGCGATCGCGTCCGACGTAAATCTGGTTTGGACATATTCCGGGGCCACTTCGGCGTCGTCTGCAGCGATGTTCAACAGTGTGATATGGTTCGGCTTGAACAACAGGAAGCGCGCCAGCGCCCAGGTGATCCAGCCGGTCTTGTAGCCGACAAGAAACGGCGTGCCCTGCACGGCCAATTCACTGGTCACAGTACCAGAACAAGCCAGAGCAAGATTTGCAGAGGCCATGACATCCTCACCCACCGCCGTCGCAGGCGCCAGTGTCGCAAATGTTGATACATCTGCGAACCGTTCCTCAAAGAGCTGGCGAATGGACAAGGCTGGCGCGAAGACAATCTGCGCGTCAGGCCGGTCTCGTTTGATCAGACGCGCTGCTTCAACCAATACCGGAGCGACCCGGTCAATTTCGCTGCGCCGACTGCCAGGCAGCACCAGGACGACCTCATCACTCGGCTGGAACCCCATCAATTGCCGAAAGGCTGCACCGTCACCGGGCCGGGTGCGGCTCAGGGCTGGATTGCCCATCACCGTTACGTCCAGTCCAAACGGCTCGTAATAGGGAACTTCCATCTGATGCAGGCAGATGAGATGATCGACGGACTGAGCCAGCGTTTTTGCACGACCCGCGCGGGTCGCCCAGACTTGAGGCCCGACCAGTTTCACCAGCTTGATGTGCGGTGCCCGCTTGCGCAGACGCTGCGCGACGCGAAGCATAAATCCCCATGAGTCGACCAAAACGACAGCGTCCGGCTGCCACTTGATGATCGCATCTGCCGCTTCATCCGCAAGCTTGATGACAGTGCCATAGGCCTTGAGGCCCTCAAACAATCCGAGGACTGAAAGTGGCCCGATATTGATGGGAGACGGAATACCAACCTTGAGCAGTTCAGAGCCGCCAATACCGGCGATCTCAATGTCCGGGCGCTGCGCCCGAAGTGCTTCCACTGTTTCACGTGCCAGAACGTCACCGGACGGCTCAGCAGCAACCATATAGATACGTTGTGGCTTCATCCCGGCCATGTCTTTGGAAATGCGTAGAGGAACATGCCATTCTGCTCAGTAGCTGCCTTGATGGCGGCCGCATCAAGCAGCAGCGCGCCACCCGCCTCGACAGCGATGCCAGCGAGCCCGGCCTTTGCTGCGCCTTCGATCGTTGCAACCCCGATTGTCGGCAGGTCGATACGCCGCTCCTGCTGAGGCTTTGGCCGCTTGACCAGGACGCCGCGTCTGGCCTTGGGTGAACCGCGCAGGGTCGGATCCAGCTCAGCGCATCGAGCCAACATCCGGTCCGTGCCTTCTTGCGCCTCAACACACAAGACCAGACCGTCGCACACGATTGCGCCCTGACCGATATCAAGCACGCCCATCCGGGCAGCAATCTGTGCCGCTTTCTCGATGTCTTGCATTTCCAAATGACCGGGGGCGCGACCCGCAAGCAGGCCTTCACCGGCTAGCAGGCGATCACTGGCTTCATCTGCGCCGACAACACGGAAGCCTTCTTCTTCAAATGTTGTTACCATCAAGGTCAGTAGCGCATCATCACCCTTGCGCGCCGCGGCTAGCACTTTCGGCAGTAGCAACATGCCTTTGATGTCAGGCTTGAGCGCAGAAAAATCTGGCCTTGTAACAATCCCGGCAAAGCATAGCTGCTTGCAGCCAGCCGTCTTGAAGGCCTTCACGACTTTACCGAACTCGGCAATCCCTACTGTCTCGCCCGGAAAATCAGCCAGTGCTGGCTCTTCAAACCCCTTGAGACGAAGCACATAGATCTTCTGCCCACGCGCCTGAACCGCTTTTGCGACTTGCACTGGCAGCTGGCCTCGCCCGGCGATCAATCCGAATGTTTCTCTTGCCTCAGTCATCAGCGCGGCAGGCACAAAGCCCGGTTCTTGCTGGAGCGGATGAAGTCGACGATCTCCATGACTTCCGGTACTTCCGCGAAGGTTTCGGCTGTATCTTCGAGCCGCTCTGTAAAGGTGCCCTCTTTGGCATAAAGCAAGCGGTAAGCAGCCCGCAGATCATGGATGGTCTTGCGGCCAAAACCACGGCGCTTCAGACCAACCACATTCAACCCGGCCAGATGAGCGTGGTTGCCGACGACAGATCCGTACGGAATGACATCTGCGACCAGGATTGAGCCGCCACCGACAAAGGCGTGGTCGCCGATCCGGCACCATTGGTGAACGGCGCAAGCACCGCCCATCCAGACCTGATCACCTACCGTCACATGCCCGCCAATATGCGTGTTGTTGGCAATCACGCATTTATTGCCGATCTGGCAATCATGAGCGGCATGAGTGTGAACCATGAACAGGCAGTCCTCGCCGACACGTGTGAGGCCGCCATGGCTGGGTGATCCGCTATGCAGTGTGGTGTGTTCGCGCATGATCGTACCTGCGCCAACTTCCAGCCGAGACTCCTCGCTATCGACATAGCCGAGCACCTGGGGCGTGCCGCCCAGCACCGAGCCGGAATGAACTTCGACCTTTTCGCCAAGGATAGTGCGACCGATGACTGTGCCTTTTTGAAATACCGTTACGCCGTCGCCGAGTTGGACCTGCGCACCGACAAAAGCATAAGCTCCAATCGTTACATCCGCGCCGAGTTGCGCTCCGTCCTCAACGATGGCTGTCGGATGGATGGAAACGCTCATGAAGTGCCCTTCTTTTTGGGTGCGGTCTGCTTTTGCAGCCAGGCTGTTTCACGCAAATACTGACGTAATGGCTTCGCTGGTGTACCGCCCCAAGCTTCGCCCGCCGGAATATCACGAAAAATACCCGCTGCAGCCGCTAACTTGGCACCGGCACCAATTGTCACGTGATCGGCAATACCAACCCGTCCCCCCATGATGACGCCATCTTCAACTGTCACCGTTCCTGACAGACCAGCGAAACTGGCAATCAGGACATTGCGTCCGATGATAACGTTATGTCCGATCTGGCAGAGATTATCGATGCGCGAGCGTTCGCCGATAATCGTGTCCGAGAACGCTCCGCGATCAATGCAGGTATTGGCACCAATGCTGACATGATCCTGAATGATCACCCGCCCCCATTGTGGAACTTCCTCAGCGCCCTGCGGCCCTGCAGTTACCCCAAATCCGTTTTCACCAATCCTTGCCCCGGACAGGATTGAAACATTGTCGCCGATCAGGGCGCAGCGGATCGAGACATTTGCGCCTATCGACGCATTGGCCCCGATCTGAACGCCCGGTCCGATGACAGTATTGGGACCAATTCTGGCATTTCGGCCAATTGCAGCGCCAGGTGAAACGACAATACCGGGGCTTAGTTTTGCGCTCTGATGAATATGGGCTTCAACGCCATCATCCATCCAGTCACGCAGGCGAAACAGTGCGTTTGAAGTCTGAATATGCGACCATCTCGGCCTCGGGCAGATCAGTGCCGTAACATCCTGAGGCAGGCCGCTTGCGGCCTCTTCCCTGACAAAGCAGGCACCGGCATGCGGGCTGACATTCGCAGCCGTTTTGGCATTGCCTTCATGAAAGCAGATATCGCCAGAGCGCGCCTCAGCACTCGCCGCGATACCCTCAATCAGTTGATCTACGTCACCGTTTAGAACAGCGCCCGTCAAGTCCGCGATATCTCGAAGCGTCTTTTGTCCTAACGGCTCGAAAAATCGCGGATCTACAGGCATTCCGCCTCACTCCTAAAGGCTATTGCGCAGGCGCAGCCTGTGCCGGTGGGCTTTGACGCACGACATTGATCGTTGGCGTCTTGGCATCGAGCTTTGTGATCACAAGTGCGGTGACGTCAACTGATGGGCCGGAAAAAACCAGGCTGGACTTATCCAGAAGGATATCAGCGCCGCGCTCAGCGACGACCTCTTTCAGGACATCGCGCAGAGAATTGTTGAAATCTCGCCAGGCAACATTCTGTGTGTATTGCAGATCACGGCCGGCAATCTGTGCGGCCTGAACAAGTGCCTGCTCCTGCTGCATGAGGCCGATATATTCCTGCTTAAGCGGCTCTTCGGCATTCACCTTGGCGTTGATCTGAGCCTCGGTCATGCCTTCGAACTTGGCCACAAACGTTTGGTTCGCCGTCTGATATTGCGTACGTTTGGGCGCAATTTCATTATCCATCGTGGTACCGATGGCCTGGATCTTGGTGCGAATATCTTTGCCAGCGCTGCTATCGCGCATGACCTTTGCCGTGTCGATGACAGCAACACTGGTCGCCTGCGCGGAGGCGATAGGTGCTGCAATGCTTGCCGTACTAAATGTAATCGCGACAGCCGCGAGAATTGACTTGATGGGGGACATGGGAAGTCTCCTGTTACGTTGTGCTAGAAACGGGTTTGTGTACTGAACCGGAATGTTTCTGTCCGGTCATATTCTTCCTTGCGAAGGATTTGAGAGAAATCGAACTGAATAGGTCCGAACGGTGAATCCCAGCCCACCGAGAGGCCCGCAGAGGCCCGCATGGACAGCGGGTCACGGGTGACTCGAACTTGTGTGAAGTCATCATTGAGTCCAATGATGATTGGCCTATCGACATCAATCCCTTCGTCGAGGATACCGACACTACCGACTTCCGCGAAGAGTTTGGTGTCAATGCCGTATTCTTCCGGTAGATAGTTCGGGAGTGTGAGCTCCGCAGTACCTTGATAATAGGCTCGTCCACCCAGCGAGTTACCACGCTGGATAATTTCGCCGATGCCCGTCGCATTGTCATACTCAATGATAATCTCGCGTGGGCCAAGGCCAGCAACGTCAAAGCCACGGAAATTGGAGCCCCCGCGGAAGAAACGATTGTTGATCCGTACACCCTCATCCTCATCGCCAACGGGTTCGATATAACCACCTGACAGGCGCACGCTGGCGCGAACGCCCTTGAAAATACCGCGATAGGCGGCTCCGGTCACTTCAGTCCGCAAATAGTTCACGTCGCCACCAACGCCCGCGAAATCCTGACTGAGCGAGAAATCGAAGCCGCGCGTCGGCGCAATCGGGTCATTGCGCCGGTCCCAGTTGAACGAATAGCCAAGAATAGATGCGATATCTGATCGCGCACTGCGACAGATCTGCGGCCGCTGAAGGAATAATGTGCTACACTGATCGACGATTTGCGAACCAGCCGGCAGCGGATCGCGGGTCGTTGGAATGAGCACGGTCTGTTCGAAATCATCGGTATCATCATCGGGGGTGCCGTTGTCATTGATAATGATCTCAGTCGCCTGAAGTCCCATATCGTCGATCAGCACGTTTTGTTCGCGGATCTTAATCTCGTCTTGCTGCAAACGATAGCGTAGGCCAAGGCTTGTATTCTCGGTGATCGGCGACGCGAGTGATATTCCGCCGCCCGTTGTCTGACTTTCGAAGCCCGAGAAATCGAGGAAGTTCGACCGGCTCGAGAAAAGATCGAAACCCGCTGACAGGTTGCGGTCCAGGAACCGT
>CAYGKE010000033.1:0-26254 GCA_964350465.1 uncultured Hyphomonas sp. | reverse complement strand
CACCAATAGCTTGGGCACGATGAACAGCGATACGCCGCGGGAGCCCTCCGGGGCGTCCGGCAAGCGCGCCAGAACGAGATGGATGATGTTCTCGGCGACATCATGATCGCCCCATGTGATATAGATTTTCTGTCCGGTGATCGCGTAACTGCCATCACCGTTCGGTACGGCCTTGGTTTTCAGGGCACCGACATCAGAGCCAGCCTGCGGCTCCGTCAGGTTCATCGTCCCGGTCCACTCTGCTGAGACGAGTTTCGGAAGATACTTGGCCTGCTGATCCTCCGTTCCGTGCTCGATCAGTGCCTCGATCGCGCCAAAACTCAGCATCGGGCAAAGCGCAAAGGCCATATTCGCGCCGTGGAACATTTCCATGACGGCAAGGCCGAGCGCTTTTGGCAGGCCTTGCCCGCCCCATTCCTCTGGCACGGACAGGCCCATCCAACCCGCATCGCGGAACGCGGCATAGGCCTCGGCAAAGCCCGGCGCAGCCTGCACACCAGACTCAGACAGCTGTGCGCCGGCCTTGTCACCGCTCTGGTTCAATGGCGCCAGCACTTCGCTGGCCAGTTTCCCGGCCTCCTCGAGGATGGGTTGGATCAGGTCCGGATCATATGCCTCGAAGGCTGAGTTGCCCTCCAGCCCGGATAGACCAGCTACGTTTTGGAGAATGAAGGCAATGTCGTCTGTCGGTGCGGCATATGTCATTATCGGGTCCTGCGTGTGTACTCTTTCAGCATATATGCACGATGCAAAAAGCCGAGGCAATAATTTGTCCGGACAATTATGCCCGGCTCGACTTTGTCAGTCCATCATTCTAGCTGTCCTTAGACTATAACCTGTGTGACAAAATATGTGGCTTCCCACCCCATCGAAATTTCTTGGTTCAGTTGATGTCGCTGATCTCGCTGAACGGATAGCGGTGCTCGCAGAGTCAGAATGGTCGGATGGGGAATACCTCCGGCAACAATTAACGCTGGCTCGGCAAACCCACTCGATATTCCTGAAATCGATATCCACGCCTGAGTTTACAGAAATCCTTTCTGGTCGTCCGCTAAAGCAAGAGGACGTGCAGGACTTTGACATTGCTCCAGTTCTGACCGCGGATATCCTCAAGCTGGTCGAGGCCGCACTTGCGCACTACCCAAGTGGCGGGGTCATTACGCGCATTCAACTCGCTCGCATGCGTGCTGGCGCACGGATCAATCCGCATATCGACAACTCCGCCATGCTGAAAATTGCGCATCGTCTACATGTTCCAATCACAACCAATGCGGGTGTTAAATTCAGCATTGGCGGTGCGATCATGCACATGCCAGCTGGTGAAATGCACGAACTGAACAACCGGGTCACCCACAGCGTCGAAAATACCGGGCAAGAGCATCGCATTCATCTCATCGTGGATTATCTGTCGCCAAATCATAATCAGCCAGAAGCCCTGGAGCGCCGCTTTGAACTTTTGATGAAGCAGCGGCTGAAACAAGCAGCCAGTCCGCCTGCCCCCCGTAGCACCAAGGTGCGCCTGCCCAAGGTGATCGCGACATCCGTCGTACGCGGGGCGCAGAAGCGTGAGAGCCATGGCGGCGTCTATCTGGTTGATCTTGAAACCGAAGAAATACAGCAAGTCGTTGACTGGAACACGGTCGACATAAGCTGGGAAGGACGCGGCTGGGACCGAGGGCTGCGCGGGATTTCATTCTATCAAGGCAATACGCTGATTGCCGCGAGCGATGAGGTCTATTGCTTCGACAGGTCATTTAACATCATCAAATCATGGACCTGCCCTTATCTCCGACACGCCCATGAAATCCATCTCTATCAGGACCATCTCCTGATCAGCTCAACCGGCTTTGACAGTATCCTTGGTCTCAACTTGAAAACCGATACTTTCGACAAGGGCTGGTTGATCCGCAGGACACCTGGCAACCGTATCGGTGTCGCCAGCTTTGATCCCCGTGAGCAGGGTCCACCAGCTGGCAACCAGCTGCACATCAACTCGGTGTATCGCGATGCTTCAGGACTGTACGTTGGCGCGCGAGCATTACCGTTTCTACTGCTGGTCTCAGATGAAGGCTCAAGGCCCTATGCCAGGATCCCAACTGGATCGCACAATGCGGTGCCCTTTGCTGGCGGCACCCTTTTCAATGACACCAATGCTGATGTGATCACATATGAGACCCCCGACCAATTCTGTCATCTCGAGGTACCAACCTACCCCAGTGATGCCTTGCTGAACAAAGATCTCGGCGATGAGAAACTGGCCCGGCAGGGCTTTGGTCGAGGACTATGCCATTTCAAGGATGACATTGTGATCGCAGGCTCCTCACCGTCAACAGTGACCGCATGGGACCTGAAAGCTGGCGAACGACTGAGATCGGTTAATTTATCGATGGACATCCGCAACGCTATTCATGGTCTCGCGCTCTGGCCATATTAAACCCTGCCGCAAAAGAAAAGCCCGCTCCTTGGGAACGGGCTTGATACTCATATGCAGGAAGCGAAGCCTATTCTTCGGCCATCAATTCCATTTCAGCCTCATGGCGAGCACGGTCAGCGGCGCCTTTGGCGCTCTCATCCCGGTCAACAAGCTCAATCACAGCAACAGGTGCATTGTCACCATGACGGAAACCGGCTTTGAGGACACGCGTGTAGCCACCCTGGCGGTCCTTGTAGCGGTCAGCAAACACATCAAACAGCTTCTTGACCGCGTCTTTGTTGCGAACCTTGGCGATCGCCTGACGACGCGCTGACAGATCACCTTTTTTGGCCAGCGTCACAAGCTTATCCATGATTGGCTTCAGCTCTTTCGCCTTAGGCAAAGTGGTCACGATCTGCTCATGCTCGATCAGCGAAGCCGCCATATTGGCGAACATCGCCTTGCGGTGTGAGGCTGTTCTGTTCAGCTTCCGATGTGCAATGCCGTGGCGCATTTTCGTCTCCTCGAGTGCCCTCCCGGGCAGTCTGTCTTAAAGGTGGTCGTCGTATTTCTTGGCCAAAGCCTCGATGTCTTCTGGCGGCCAGTCTGGCACATCCATACCGAGGTGAAGCCCCATACCGGCCAGCACTTCCTTGATCTCGTTCAAGGACTTGCGCCCGAAATTTGGTGTGCGAAGCATTTCAGCTTCTGATTTCTGGATCAGGTCACCGATATAAACGATGTTATCGTTCTTCAGGCAGTTTGCCGAGCGCACAGAAAGTTCAAGTTCGTCGACCTTCTTGAGCAGGACCGGGTTGAACCCAAGGTCGCTTTCTTCTGTCTGGCTCGAGCTCTCAGTTTCTGGCTCTTCAAAAGTGATGAAGAGTTGCAGCTGATCCTGCATGATGCGCGCCGCATAGGCGACTGAATCTTCTGGAGAGATCGACCCATCCGTCTCAATCGTCAGGGTCAGTTTGTCATAATCAAGCACCGTGCCTTCACGGGTATCTTCAACAGCATAGCCGACCCGACGAACCGGCGAATAAATCGCATCGACAGGAATGAAGCCGATTGGCGCATCTTCAGGACGGTTATCGGTTGCAGGCACATAGCCCTTGCCCGTCGCAACGGTAAATTCCATGTGCAGGTCGGCGCCGTCATCAAGCGTACAGATGACATGATCAGGGTTCAGAATCTTTACATCACCCGGTGTTTCGATCTGACCAGCCTTGACCTCGCCTTCGCCAGACGCCTTCAAGATCATCCGCTTTGGTGTTTCAGACTGCATGTCCACCGCAACCTGCTTCAGGTTGAGGACAATGGTTGTGACATCTTCGCGAACCCCAGGGATCGACGAGAACTCATGCACAACGCCGTCAATCTGAACGCCAGTAATGGCGGCACCCTGTAGCGATGACAGAAGAATCCGGCGCAGCGAGTTGCCGAGCGTTGTGCCAAAACCGCGCTCAAGCGGCTCGATGACCAGTTTGGCAACGCGATTTGCGTCTCGGCCCGGCTCTACGCGAGGACGGTTGGGACGAATAAGGGCTTTCCAATTGCGGTCATTTACGACGCTTGCGGCTTCGGTCATCAGAGACCTCCCTAAGAAACGAGTTTAAATTAGACGCGGCGACGCTTTGGTGGACGGCAACCATTGTGCGGAATCGGCGTTGTGTCACGAATGGCTGTCACCGTCAGACCAGCAGCTTGCAGCGCACGAAGCGCGCTTTCGCGTCCTGATCCAGGTCCACGGACGTTGACTTCAACCGTTTGCATACCGTGATCCATAGCCTTTTTTGCAGCATCTTCTGCGGCAACCTGCGCGGCGTATGGTGTCGACTTGCGCGAGCCTTTGAACCCCATGGTGCCGGACGACGACCAGGAAATCGTATTTCCCTGCGCATCCGAGATGGTGATCATAGTATTATTGAAGCTGGAATTCACATGCACAACGCCGGAAGAGATGTTCTTCCGGGCGCGGCGAGCAACACGTGTGGGCGTACGAGCCATAAATCCTTGATCCTATTTCTTCTTGCCGGCAATGGCCTTTGCAGGGCCTTTGCGGGTGCGAGCATTGGTATGTGTGCGCTGACCACGGACCGGCAAACGTTTACGATGACGCAGGCCGCGATAACAGCCAAGATCCATCAGGCGCTTGATGTTCAGCGATGTCTCACGGCGAAGGTCACCTTCGACCATGAAATCGCTATCAATCGTTTCACGGATCTTAATCACTTCAGCATCGGAAAGATCGGCCACCCGGCGCTCACGCGCGATGCCAATCTTTTCACAAATTTCACTCGCCTTGGCCGGGCCAATGCCGTGAATATATCGCAGCGCAATCTCAACGCGCTTGTTCGTAGGTATGTTGACGCCTGCAATACGGGCCAAAGCCAGTCTCCTAAATCTCAAAAAAGAGAGCCGCAGTTCGCACAGCAAATTGACGCCGCACGCTTGCAGACTCGGTCTCTTAACGAAGTGCGTCGTTATAGACCCGCAAGGCGAGACGTCAACCACTGAATCAGCAGCTTAGACCGCTTCTTTCAGTGCCTCTTCAATTCCCTCTGTGACCTCATCAATAGAAGCCATTCCATTCACTTCATGCAGCTTTCCCTGTTGAGCATAAAGCGGCACCAAGGGCGCTGTATCAGCGCTGTATTTCTGCAATCTCGCCCCAAAGACAGCGGGATTATCGTCCTTGCGCCCTTGTTCCTCGAAGCGTTTGGTAATGCGCTCAAGCAATTGCGTCTGATCCACGATCAGTCGGATGACCCGGTCAACCTGAGTTCCGCGTTGGCGCAGCAGACGATCCAGCGCCTCGGCTTGCCCAACTGTCCGCGGAAAGCCATCGAATATGAAGCCAGGGGCACCTTCATTGAGGGTGAGCTGATCATCTATGAGATCGATGACAATCTCGTCTGACACGAGACCGCCCTCATCCATGATCTTGGCAACCCGTTGTCCAAGCTCTGACCCCGAAGCCCGCGCGGCACGCAGCATGTCTCCGGTCGAGAGTTGGATAAAGCCGTGCGCTTCTACAAGGCGCTTAGCTTGCGTGCCCTTTCCGGCCGCAGGCGGCCCAAACAGGATTAGATTCATTTTTTCCGCTTGCCTCCCAGACGCGATTTCTTGATCAAACCCTCATATTGGTGTGCGATCAAGTGCGACTGAATCTGCGTTACGGTATCCATGGTCACTGAAACCACGATCAGAAGCGAGGTTCCACCAATGTAGAATGGGATGCCAGGCACGTATCGGCGCAGCACTTCCGGCATCAGACAGACAAATACCAGGTAGATGGCGCCAATTGTCGTCAACCGCGTCAGAACGTAGTCGAAATAGGCAGCTGTATTCTTGCCCGGACGAATGCCAGGAACGAAACCGCCATATTTGCGAAGATTATCAGCCGTCTCTTCGGGGTTGAACATGATCGATGTGTAGAAGAAACAGAAGAAGGCAACGAGCACGCCGTATGTAATGATATAGGTCCAGCTACCTGGCGAGAAGTTGACCGCCACCCATTGCAGGATCCCGCTCTGGTCGGTGGCGACCTGACCATCGGCACCTGTGCCCCCCATCAAGCCCAAGGCCGTCATCGGCAACATCAGGATCGCGATCGCGAAGATTGGCGGGATAACACCGGAGGTGTTGAGCTTCAGGGGCATGAAGGAGCTTTGCCCCTGCGCCGCCTGATTGGCTGCTTGCTGGCGCTTCGGATACTGGATGAGGACGCGGCGCTGCGAGCGCTCAATGAACACAATAAACAGGGTTAGCGCGATAACCAGCAGCGTGACGGCGATAACAAACACAACATCAACGCCTTGCTCGCGGCTACCGCTGAACAGATTGACGATGGCCTTAGGCATCTCGGCAATAATGCCGGCAAAGATGATCAGCGAAATACCGTTGCCAACGCCGCGCGCCGTGATCTGCTCGCCCATCCACATCAGGAACATGGTTCCGCCTGTGAATGTGGTCACAGCGGTCAGCACAAAGAACCATTGCGCTGTGCCCTCATAGGCAAAGCCAGACAGCCCCATTGAGATGCCAAAGCTCTGCACAACGGCAAAACCAACGGTCAGATAACGCGTATATTGGTTGATCTGTTTGCGCCCGGATTCGCCTTCCTTCTTCAGCTTTTCAAGCGAAGGCACCGACGATGTCATCATCTGAATGATGATCGATGCGGTGATATAAGGCATGACGTTCAGCGCGAAGATACTCATTCGCTCTACGGCGCCGCCAGCAAACATGTTCATGCTCGCCAGCATGCCGGTGCTTTGCGACTCGAAATATTGCGCAAACGCCGCAGCATCGAGACCCGGCAGCGGGATGAATGTACCCAGGCGATAAAGCAGCAGAATGAACAGGGTAAACAGGATCCGGCTTTGCAAATCCTTGGCTTTGGCAAACGAGCCAAAGTTCATATTCCGCGCGAGTTGTTCCGATGCTGTCGCCAAGTCAGGCTCCTATTGCCGCATACACTAACGCCGCCTAGATCGGCGGCGAAAGATGATTTGTGAAGGTGCTGTATGGAAAAACCGCTAATTTACGCGGCTTTTTCCTCGCTTGGTCCAGTCAGTGTGACTTTTCCGCCAGCCTTCTCTATCGCATCAATCGCTGCCTTGCTGGCGCCGGTGACGGTGATGTTGACCTTCTTAGGTGCATCACCCTTGGCGAGCAGGCGGACGCCGTCACGAACACGGCGGATAACACCGGATGCAACAAGCACCTCTTCGGTAATCTCTTTCTTCACATCCAGTTTTCCAGCCGCAATGGCTTTCGACAGGATACCAAGATTGAGCCAGGCATGATTTTTCGAGTTGCGAGCCGTAAAGCCACGCTTTGGCAGACGCATATAGATCGGCATCTGGCCGCCTTCGAAACCATTGATGGCGACACCTGAACGCGATTTTTGACCTTTGACGCCGCGGCCACCGGTCTTGCCCTTGCCTGAACCAACACCGCGGCCAACGCGGTGACGGTTCTTGGTAGAGCCTTCAGCAGGAGATAGTTCGTTGAGTTTCATAACTCTATCCTTCGACCAGTTCGACCAGGTGAGACACTTTGTTGATCATGCCGCGGATCGCAGGCGTATCTTCAAGTGTGCGCTCACGTCCGATCTTGTTGAGTCCGAGGCCAACCAGGGTCTGTCGCTGATCCGGTTTGCGGCCGATCGGGCTACCCGTCTGGCGCACGGTGACGGTGGATTTTGCTTTGGCCATGGCCATGATCCTCTTTACCTATGCTTCTGCGACGTCAGCCATGCCGGCTTCAGACGCGCCATCAGTACGACGGCCGACAATGTCCTGAACCTTCAGGCCCCGCTTCGACGCAACCGAGCGAGGGCTCGCCTGGCGCTTGAGGGCTGCAAAAGTTGCGCGGACCATATTGTATGGGTTCGACGAACCGATTGACTTGCCGACAACATCCTGGATGCCCAGCACTTCCATCACGGCGCGCATTGGGCCACCGGCGATCACACCGGTTCCCGGAGGCGCTGCACGCAGAACCACCTTACCAGCACCGTGACGACCGCGGCCATCATGATGCAGGGTGCGGCCTTCACGCAGTGGCACACGAACCATGTTACGCTTGGCTTCTTCGGTTGCCTTGCGGATCGCTTCAGGCACTTCGCGGGCCTTGCCCTTGCCGAAGCCTGCGCGGCCCTTCTGGTCGCCCACAACCACAAGCGCAGCAAATCCGAAATTCTTACCGCCCTTCACTGTTTTGGCGACACGGTTGATGCCAACCAGCTTGTCGACAATCTCGCTTTGCTGCTCGTCATCGCGGCCTCTGCGGCGATCACCACCGCGTCCGCGACCTCTGCCTCTATCTTCAGCCATGGTGACTCTCCTAAAACTTCAGTCCGCCCTCGCGGGCGGCATCTGCCAGGGCTTTCACCCGGCCATGGAACACAAAACCACCGCGATCAAAGACAACGTCTTCAACACCGGCCTTCTTGGCACGTTCAGCAACCAGCTCACCCACTTTGGCGGCGGCTTCAGAATTTGCCGTAGATTTCAAACCCTTACGGACGTCAGCTTCCAGCGTAGACGCGGCAGCCAGCGTAATACCCTTCTCATCGTCGATGACTTGAGCAGAGATATTCTTGCCGGACCGAGCAACCGACAAGCGCAGTGTGCCTTCAGCAGACTTGCGGAGCTTGGAGCGAGTGCGCTGAGCACGGCGCAGATGTTTTTCGCGAGACGATAACATGGCTACTTCTTCTTGCCTTCTTTGCGGCGGACATATTCGCCTTGATAACGGACACCCTTGCCCTTGAACGGCTCGGGACGGCGATAGTCGCGGATTTCTGCGGCGACCTGACCGACGACCTGCTTGTCAGCGCCGCTGATCTCAATCTCTGTCGGCTTCTCACACTTGATGTCGATGCCCTCTGGAGCCTTGTAGATGACGTCATGGCTGAAGCCGAGCGCCAGTTTCAGGTCTCTGCCCTGCATCTGCGCGCGATAGCCAACACCAACCAGTTCGAGGTTCTTGGTGAAGCCCTCCGCAGCGCCCTGAACCAGGTTTGCAGCGTTCGACCGGGAAGTGCCCCAAAGTGTGCGCGATGTGGAATCGAGCGCCTGCGCAAAGGTCATTTTCTTGCGACCCTTTTCGTCATTCAGACGAATTTTCTCATGCGCAGCTTTGACCACATCTTCGCGCGGCTTGATCGTCAGCTCTGCGCCCTCAAGCTCAGCAACAATCACCTCTGGCAGCTCCATCGAGAGCTGGCCCTTGGGACCCTTCGCTTCGAGAATCTGGCCGTTGACGTTGACGGTCGTGCCGGATGGAACCGGGATTGGCATTTTACCAATACGAGACATATTCGTTCACCCTTCCCTTAGAAGACCCGGCAAAGGATCTCGCCGCCCACATTCTCGTTACGCGCGGTGTTGTCAGACATCACGCCTTTCGAGGTGGACAGGATCGAAATCCCAAGACCATTGCGCACCAGCGGAATGTCACTCGTGGAAGAGTACACACGCCGACCAGGCTTTGACACCCGGCGGATCTCGGAGATCACCGGCGAGCCGTCGAAATATTTAAGCTCAATCTCGATATGCTTGTGACCGTCTTTTTCGATCTCGGCATAGCCGCGAATGTAGCCTTCGCCGTGCAGCACTTCGAGCACGCGGCCACGAAGCTTGGAGGCAGGCGTTACAACCTTGTCCATACCGCGCATTTGCGCGTTACGGATACGGGTCAGCATGTCGCCAAGAGGATCTGAAATCGCCATCTATATCCCTCCTTACCAGCTGGACTTAACGAGACCCGGAATCTTGCCGAGTGAGCCAAGCTCACGCAGCGCGATGCGGGACATTTGCAGTTTGCGGTAATAACCGCGCGGACGACCGGTCACTTCGCAGCGATTACGCACCCGGTTCGGGGCGGAGTTGCGTGGAAGATCAGCCAACTTGAGACGCGCCTTGTAGCGCTCCTCCAATGACAGTTCTTCATTAGCGATGATCGCTTTCAGCTCTTCACGCTTGGCAGCATATTGCTCAACCAGGCGCTTACGCTTGTTGTTCCGTTCGATTGCGCTCTTCTTAGCCATATCAGTCTATCCCTAGCGCTAGTTCCGGAACGGGAAGCCGCACTGCGCGAGCAGAGACTTGGCTTCTTCGTTCGATTTGGCAGTGGTACAGACGATGATGTCCATACCGCGAATATCGTCGATCTCGTCATAATTGATCTCAGGGAACACGAGTTGCTCCTTGATACCCATGGCGAAATTACCCCGGCCATCAAAGCTCTTGCCGTTGAGACCCCGGAAATCCTTCACGCGCGGCAGCGCGATATTGGTCAACCGGTCGAGGAATTCATACATCTGATCGCGGCGCAGCGTGACCTTGCAACCAATCGTCATGTCTTCACGCAGCTTGAAGCCAGCGATCGACTTGCGCGCCTTGGTTGGCACCGGCTTTTGCCCAGCGATCTTTTCCATTTCGGCAAGCGCAGTCTTGATCTTCTTGCTATCGGCAACAGCTTCGCCAACGCCCATATTGATCACGACCTTGTCGAGTTTTGGGATCTGCATCTCGTTTGTGTAGCCGAACTCTTCCTTCAGCTTCGCACGGATCTGCTCTTTATATTTCGTCTTCAGACGAGGTGTATAATCTTTAGACATCGAGAGACTCCCCCGACCGTTTGGCATAGCGCGTCTTGCGACCATGCTCGTCTGTTTTGAAACCAACCCGTGTCGGCTTGCCATCACGCGGATCGATGAGCGAAACGTTGGACGCCTGGATAGGCGCTTCAAAGCGGTTGATGCCACCTTGCGGGTTTGCCTGGGTCGGTTTGGTGTGACGTTTCACAACGTTCACACCGCGCACAACAACGCGGCCCTCTGCCGGGATGACCTTCAGGACTTCGCCCTCAGAGCCTTTATCGCGGCCTGTAAGCACGATGACCTTGTCACCTTTTTTGACCTTCGCAGCCATGACTACAGCACCTCCGGCGCCAGCGAGACGATCTTCATGTGGTTCTTGGCGCGCAGTTCGCGAGGAACTGGTCCAAAAATCCGTGTGCCGATCGGCTCATTATTGTTGTTCACAAGAACCGCAGCATTGGTGTCGAACCGGATCGTAGAACCGTCTGCACGATTAATGTCTTTTGCGACCCGGACGACGACCGCTTTGCGGACCTCACCCTTTTTCACGCGGCCGGTCGGAATTGCTTCCTTGATCGAGACCACGATAACATCACCTACGGAAGCATAACGCCGTCCGGCCCCGCCCAGCACCTTGATGCACTGAACACGGCGCGCACCGGAATTATCGGCGACCCGCAGATTGGACTGCATCTGAATCATGCGGCAGCTCCATCACCTGAGATGACTTCCCAGCGCTTCAGCTTGGATTTTGGTGCGCACTCACGGATTGAGATCGTCTGACCCTCAACCGCAGAGTTATCCTCGTCATGCGCATGATAACGCTTTGAACGACGAACAGTTTTCTTCAGCAGCGGATGCAGGAAACGGCGTTCGACGCGCACAATGGCGGTCTTGTCCTGCTTGGTCGAGACCACAACGCCTTCCATAACTCGTCTTGGCATAGCCTTCTCCTAACCTTGTACAGTTTCGCGGGCCAACTCGCGCAGAATGGTCTGGACGCGAGCAATGTCGCGGCGGACGATTTTGATGCGAGCGGTCTTTTCCAGCTGGCCAGTGGCAACCTGGAAACGCAAGTTGAACTGCTCCTTCTTCAGCTGCAGGAGGTCTTCCTTCAGCTGCTCAGGGCTTTTCGAACGGAAATCGGTGGCAGTTTTAGCTTTGGCCATCGCTTAGATCCCCTCAATACGGCGGACGATCTTGGTCCGGACTGGCAGCTTGGCTGCGCCGAGGCGAAGCGCTTCCAGCGCAACCTCGTCCGGAACACCGTCAATTTCAAACAGGATACGGCCAGGCTGAACCCGTGCGACCCAGCGGTCGACAGAGCCCTTACCTTTACCCATGCGGACTTCGATTGGCTTGGCTGAGACCGGCGTATCAGGGAAGACCCGGATCCAGACTTTACCCTGGCGCTTCATTTCGCGCGTCACGGCTCGCCGTGTTGCCTCAATCTGGCGCGCGGTTACACGCTCTGGCTCCAGGGCCTTGAGGCCGTAAGATCCGAAGTTCAACGTAAAGCCGCCCTTGGCATTACCCTTGATCCGGCCCTTGAAAGCCTTGCGATACTTGGTGCGTTTTGGCTGCAGCATCTGACCCTACGCTCCTACGCCTTGTGGGCCGGAAGCCGGACCACGTTGGTTGCTGGCACGGGCGCGAGCCTCACCGGACTTCTCAGCCCGGTTGTCGCGCGCCATTGGATCGTGCTCCATGATCTCGCCTTTATAGATCCAGACCTTGATACCGATAATGCCATAGGTGGTCAGCGCTTCGGCGGTCCCGTAATCGATGTCCGCGCGCAGGGTGTGCAGAGGGACAGAGCCTTCCGCATACTGCTCCGTCCGGGCAATCTCGGCGCCGCCAAGACGACCCGCAACCATGACCCGAACCCCAAGCGCGCCAAGGCGCATCGTGTTCTGGATTGAACGCTTCATCGCGCGGCGGAACGAACCACGGCGCTCCAGCTGGCGCGCAATATCTTCAGCAACCAAAGTTGCATCAAGCTCAGGCTTGCGGATTTCAACCAGGTTCACGCGAACCTCATCGGTTGTCATTGTCGACAGATGCTTGCGCAGATTTTCGATGTCTGCGCCCTTCTTGCCGATGACCAGACCTGGGCGCGCTGTGTGAATTGTCACAAGGCATTTCTTGTGCGGACGCTCAATAATAATACGTGAGATCCCAGCTTGACCCAGCTTGGCTTTGATTGCCTTGCGGATCTTCAGGTCCTCATGCAGCAGACGACCGAAATCGGCACTGTCAGCATACCAGCGGCTGTCAGACATCCGGTTGATACCGAGGCGCAGCCCAATAGGATTGACTTTCTGACCCATTACGCGGCCTCCGCTTCTTGGGATGTGTCGCGCAGCACAATGGTAAGCTGCGAAAATGGCTTCATGATACGTGCGGCGCGGCCACGGGCACGAGCGCGAATACGCTTCATCACCAGGTTCTTGCCGACGAAGGCCTGCGACACGACGAGACTGTCAATATCGAGGTCGTGATTGTTCTCAGCATTGGCGATCGCGCTCTGCAGACACTTGCGCACATCTTCAGATGGCCGCTTGCGGGAGAATTGCAGCTGCGCCAGCGCCTTCTCAACCGGAAGGCCGCGAATCTGTTGCGCCAGCAGGTTGAGCTTTTGCGGGCTGTGCTTGTACATACGCAGCACGGCACGGCTCTCGTTGCTTGCCTGTCTTGGAGGGTTCTTGGACTTACCCATGACTATTTCCGCCTCGCTTTTTTATCAGCGCCGTGGCCGTAATAGGAACGTGTCGGCGCAAACTCACCGAGCTTGTGTCCAACCATTTCCTCGCTGACCAGCACAGGAATGAACTTGTTGCCATTGTGGACCTGGAAATTCAGGCCAACAAATTGCGGCAGGATGGTCGAACGACGAGACCAGGTCTTGATGACCTCGCGGCGTTCGGAGGCATGCGCCTTTTCGGCCTTCTTGAGGAGATATCCGTCAACAAACGGGCCCTTCCAAACGGAACGTGACATGTCTTGCGCTCCCCTTAACGTTTAGCGTTGCGGCGGCGGATGATCAGACGATCCGAAGCCTTGGTTTTACGAGTTTTCGGTCCGCGGGTTTTCTTGCCCCATGGCGTCACCGGGTGACGACCACCGGAAGACTTACCCTCACCACCGCCGTGCGGGTGATCTACCGGGTTCATGACGACGCCGCGAACGTGCGGGCGCTTGCCCTTGTGACGATTGCGACCTGCCTTGCCCATAACCTGGTTCATATTATCCGGGTTAGACACCGCGCCGACGGTTGCGACACAGACGTCAGGGACCATGCGGAGCTCACCAGATGTCAGCTTGATCTGCGCATAACCGGCATCGCGCCCAACCAGTTGCGCATAGCAGCCAGCAGAGCGGACCATTTGCGCACCCTTGAGCGGCTTCATCTCGATATTGTGGATGATCGTACCGACGGGAATGCTCTTCAGCGGCAGGACATTGCCAGGCTTGATGTCAGCTGTCTTGGATGTGATCACAGTGTCACCAACAGCCAGACGCTGCGGCGCAAGAATATAGGACAGCTCATCGTCCTCATACTTGATCAACGCAATGAAAGCTGTGCGGTTCGGATCGTATTCCAGACGCTCAACCGTCGCAGGAACATCCCAGCGATTTCGCTTGAAGTCGATCTTGCGATAGAGCCGCTTGGCGGCGCCGCCTTTGTGGCGCGCCGTCATCCGGCCCTTATTGTTGCGCCCACCGGTCTTGGTCAGACCCTCGGTCAGCATCTTGACGGGGCGACCCTTATGCAGCTCGGAACGATCAACCAGAACCAGCTGTCGCTGACCAGGAGACGTCGGATTGTAAGTCTTTAGTGCCATCTGATCTCTCCTACAGCCCGGTCGTAATATCGACCGACTGGCCGTCTTTGAGGGTCACAATGGCTTTCTTGAAGTCAGAACGATGACCAAGAACACCCCGGAAGCGCTTCGTCTTACCCTTGACCACGATCGTGTTCACTTGCGTGACATCGACTTTGAACAGGTTTTCAACCGCCTCTTTGATTTCAGGCTTGGTCGCAGAAAGCCGGACCTTGAAAATAATCTTGTTCTCTTCCGCAACCAGCGTGGATTTCTCCGTGATCACAGGCGAGAGCAGCGTATCGTAATTGTGAGTTTTGACGCCAGCCATAACTTACGCCTCCTCTTTCATGGCGCCGTTGAAACGGGCCTGAATGCCATCCAGAGCATCCTTTGTGACAACCAGTGTCGAGCGACGCAGGATGTCATAAACATTGAGACCAGCCACCGGCAAAACATCAACGTTTGGAATGTTGCGAGCGGCTTTGGCGAAATTCTCATCTAAAGATGTACCACCAATAATCAGCGCATTGCTGAGACCGAGCTTGCTCAATTTTGCAGACAGGTCCTTGGTTCTGGCCTCTTTCAGCTCAGCCTTGTCGAGAACCAGAATGGCATCTTCCTTGGCTTTCGAAGACAGTGCATGTGCGAGCGCCAGCTTGCGCACCTTCTTAGGAAGACCGTGTGCGTGACTGCGAACCCGCGGGCCATGCGCAACCGCGCCGCCGACAAAAATGTTGGCGTTTTTAGAGCCGTGACGGGCGCCGCCAGAACCTTTCTGGCGAATGTATTTCTTGGTGGTGACTGAGACGTCACCGCGCTCTTGCGTCTTGTGCGTCCCAGCCTGGCGTTTGGCCAGCTGCCAACGAACAGTGCGCTGCAAAAGATCGCCGCGAATGTCTTCGACGCCAAATATGGCATCGTCCAACGTGACCTTGCCTGCGGCCTTGCCGTCCAGTGTTTTTGCGGAGAGTTCCATTACTCGGCTCCCTCTTTAAGCAATTTCTTGAGCAGATCCTGATCAACCTTGGCGCGCGGTTGTCCGCCAGCAAGAATGTCCTTGGCCTGACCAACCCAGTCCTCAGTGGCCGCCTGTTCTGCAACTTCGAGCTCGGCGAGCAAAGCGCCGCGATCCTCATCTGACATCGCCACGAAAGCAGACAGCGAGCCTGCGCCCTTGTCTTTCAGGGCCTCTTCAATCTTTGGACCAATGCCATCGACCAGAACGATATTATCTGCCGGCGTGCCTTCAATTTTCACATCGCCAGCCGGCTTATCGCTCTTGGCCGGGGCCTTGAACGAACCAGCCTCAGGCGCATCGGCGTGAATAGCCTTTTTGACGGCGTCGCGAACCTCGACCCACGTGCCCTCATGGCCCGGGATCGCGCCCTTGACCAGGATCAGGCCGCGCTCGACGTCGGTACGGACCACTTCCAGATTCTGAACCGTGGTGCGCTGCACGCCATAATGGCCAGCCATCTTCTTGCCCTTGAAGACCTTGCCCGGATCCTGGCACTGGCCAGTCGAACCGTGCGAACGGTGAGAGATGGACACACCGTGCGAGGCGCGCAGACCACCAAAGTTCCAGCGCTTCATCGCACCGGCAAAACCCTTACCGACAGAAATGCCAGCGACATCAACTTTCTGACCCGGCACAAAGTGGTCAGCCAAAACTTCGGCGCCAACCTCAGGTAGCGCCGCGTCCGCCTTCATGCGGAATTCAACAATTTTCTTCTTGGGCGCCACACCAGCCTTGGCGAATTGTTCGCGCTGGGCTTTTGCAGTGCGCTTGGCCTTCTTCTCGCCAGCACCCAGGACGACAGCTGTGTAGCCATCATTACGGGTCACCTGACCACCCTTCTTGGTGGTGACGGAGCGATCCTCCTCGGTGCGCATGCCGACAACCTGACAGCCGTCAAGCGCCAGAACCGTGACCGGCACGTGTCGCCCTTCATCGGTAAAGATGCGTGTCATGCCCAGTTTGCGGGCGACAACGCCGGAACGTTGCTGCGGAAGGGCCATTAGCGCGCTCCCTCGAGTTTGATCTCGATACCAACGCCAGCCGACAGGTCGAGCTTCATCAGCGCGTCCACGGTTTGCGGTGTTGGGTCGACAATATCGAGAATACGCTTGTGCGTGCGGATCTCGAATTGCTCGCGAGACTTCTTGTTGACGTGCGGCGAGCGGTTGACGGTAAACCGTTCAATCCTGGTCGGCAGCGGAATAGGTCCGCGAACGTCCGCGCCGGTACGCTTGGCCGTCGAAACGATTTCACGCGCCGAGAGGTCCAGGGCGCGATGATCAAAGGCTTTTAGCCTGATCCGTATGTTCTGTTTTTCCATCCTGCGATGTCCGTTCACAATAAAACCACGACGCCGCGGCAGCACTCGAAAAGCGCGCCGAGACACGAGGAAAAATCCAGTTGTTCGTTTCGGTCGCCAGCGTTTGCTTTAAAAAAGGCACAGCCTGACATTCGAAGCGGTGGCAATACGGGATCAGATCGCCCGCGTCAACCACACTTTGTGCAGTTTGTGTGACGCTTTTTTCCTGGTGGAAGACACTGGCACGGGCGGAAGGGGGCGAGCCCTCGATGTTCGGTTTCGGGGACACGTGGGCGTAGCTGACTAGCGCCCGAACCACACAACGAGCCAAGCTGATAAGGCTGCGCTCGACACCGCAACCCCGAAGCGAATAACAGAGACCTTTGCTGGGATATAGCCTTTGGGAAAGCTCGGACGAGACTGCCTGCCCGTCACCATTGGCCCGACCAAATTGACGCGAAGCAGCAGATAATAGGCTGCAATTGCAATAAGGTGCAGTGCGATGAGTGCCACTAGAAGGTTGAAACAAGCCTCATGCAAACCGGAAATATTCCGCCCTGTTTCGAATGACACAACGTGCCCGAACCAACCAGATGCGAGGCCATCGACATCAATTGCGAACAGCCCTGATCCAACTTGCAGGATCAAGAGACCGAGAAGCGCCAGAACGCTAAGCCCTCCGAGCGGATTGTGCCCAGGCCAACGGGTATAAGGTCGCTTCTTGAGGCTTCCAGCATAGCGCAGCAGCGCACGAGGCTTTGGCAAAAGCGGCAACAGTCGCGCTGAGGCTGGGCCAATAAACCCCCAAATCAAGCGGTATACGAGTAATGCCAACAGTAAAAGGCCGAGCCATTTATGCCAAACCATATGGCCCTGATCGGCCGTCCACCACATCGCAGCGACGAGCACAACCAGCGACCAGTGAAATGTGCGAACCGTCCAATCCCAAACGCGTACATGGACCTGATCAACCGACATCGTCGTTAATCGTCTAAACGGTACTTTTCGTGACAGGCCTTGCAAGCACCGCCTGTCGTCTGGAAAGCACTCGTAATGGCATCCAGATCACCAGATTGGGCAGCCAAGTCGAAGGCGGCAATAGCTGATTGAGCATCGACGATCTTGGCTGAGAAATCGACTGGATCATCCCAGATGATCGCAAGAGCGTCTGTCTCAACGCCGCTTTCGGGGCCAGTGCCCGCTGGAAACCATTCCGCCATATCTGCAGATAAGTCAGGAAGCTCTGCCACCGCCGTCTGGATCGTCTCCACATCTGCCGAGCTAGATTTCAACTGGTCATTGATCGTCTTGAAGTTTTTGCCAATCGCTTTGAGTGCCTCCTGACGCGTTTCGATTTGCGCGCGTACGGTCACCCCATTGGCCAAGACTTCACTACCGGCACTCGGGTCAACCGACTCTCCCCCGCCGCCGCATGCGGCCAGCATTATCATGGCGAGTGGTGCAAGCATAAGTGACGTCGTTCTGCGTGGCATGTGTTCCTCTTCCTTAGATAAGCTAGGCATGTGGAGGGTGATCAGAGACCATAGCAATCAAGTTTACAACCCCTCAGAGGCCCACGGCGTTTTGAGCCATCTTTATCAAGCATGGCAGCGCTTTCTGCGTTCCGGCTCCGCTCATTGGGAGCAGACCCTGCAAGTGGAGGCTAGGCAATGATTTCAGAAATTGTACCCGTGCTGTCAGAGAAAGTGTCGATAGGCGTTCCGAGTTGCTGCAGGATTGTGAGCAGCAGGTTCGACATAGGAACCGACTCTTCATACTTTAAATGCTCACCATGCTTGAGGCCGATATTGTTGCCACCTGCCAATACGAGCGGGAAATTGCGAGGATTGTGCTCTGTACTCGTGCCTGATCCGTAAAGGACAATTGTGTTGTCCAACAATGACCCCTCTGCAAACGGATCGTCGGTTTCGTCCATCTGTTTCAGGAACCCGGCAAAACGTTGCGCCAGATATTGGTCATAGCGCGCCCAACGCTCATATCCGCCTTCGGAGTTGAAGTCGTGAGTCATGGAGTGATGATGCTCAAGACCAATGGCTTCAGGGAAACGACAGGCCAGTGCACCAGGAGACTCCTCAACAATCGCATATGAGGCCACACGCGTGCTGTCTGTGACGAACGCTTGATGGATCAGTTGATACATTGAATCAATGTATTGGGTCGGTCCGTCCTGAATGGGATCAGTGTCCAGAACAAACTGGCTCTCAGGAACAACTGGTTTGGGCACATCGAGCCACGCCTGTGAGCGTTCGATGCGTTCCTCAAGCGAGCGCACAGCCGTCGCATATTGCCCCAAACGATCCCTGTCCTCAGCAGGTAGAGACGCATTCAACTTCTTGAGATCGGGCGCAACCGCGTCGAGAATGGAGCGGTCCCGGCCAAACTTCCGTTCAATCGCATCGCGGCTAGCTGTTTGAACGCTGAACAATTCATCAAACAAGGCTCGCGGCCCGCCAATTGATGGGATCGGCTGGCCCGTGCTCGAATATGAAAGCGTGTGTGGCTCCCTGAAGTCGCCGACGCCGCCTTCGGTTGACATCGTGATGAAAGGATAGCGCGTTTCGCTGCCAATATAATTGGCGTACATTTGGTCGGCTGTAATCGAGTTTCCGCCGGGGGCTTCAGGATCGGCCCCGCTAAGGAAATATCCGCCTGTAGAATGCGAATACATCGTCCGCGTCCGCGGATGCGACAAGCCACCGAGGATGCTGATCTTGTCGCGGTACGGCGCGAGCGACTCGAGGCTCTTTGTGAACTTGTAGTCGCGGCCCAGCTCATGCGGAAACCAATGCCAGTCTTTATATGCAACATGATCTTCAGGTGGCAGGGCCACGCCCATGCCGAAGAAAATGAAGCACAGCCGTTTCGGCGGCGTTGAGGCCGCACCCCCGCTTTTTGCATAGGCCGGCAAGGCCATCGAAGACATGGCTGGAAGCAGGAGGGAAGCGCCACCAGCTCGCAAAAAAGAGCGGCGATCAGCGAGCATTTTCCTATTCATATGTATCAGCTCCTGCAGTCAGCTTTGCTTCGTGTTGATTTCTATTCGTAAACGCATCTGTCTGAACAATAGCTTTTACCAGACTCGACAATTTGTATCCAGACGCTCGGAAAGTTGCCTCAACGGTGTGGGCTTCTTTTTCGTCGAGGATGTCCAGTTCCCGTCCGAGCGAATAGCTCATCAGATGGTGAACCAGGCTGCCCATCAGGTCATCTTGCTTATCCTCTTGCAGATAGGCGGCGATGGCCTCGAAATCAGCAATTTGTGTTCCATCGGGCAACACTGAACTGGCATCAATCTCGCGCGGCGCGGCTGTTTCATTGACTTGAACAGTGTCGCGCCAGCGTCCAGTCGCGTCAAAGTTCTCCAGAACGACCCCCCAGGGGTCAATTTTCTCATGGCAACCAGAACAAGCGCTTAAACTGCGGTGGTGTTCAATTTTCTCTTTCAATGTCAGATCAGCCAGAAGAGGATTGTTCGTATCGAGATCAGGCACTGAAGGCGGGGGCGGCGGCGGCGGATCGTTAAGGACGCGCTCAAGCAGCCACACCCCACGCTTGATCGGGTGCGAATCGCGGCCATCTGAGTTCATTGTCAGGATGCTCGCGTGCGTCATCAAACCCGCCCGCTGAGGCAAGCCGCCAACCTCCACGCGCCTCAAATTACCGCCAGCGACACCGGACACACCATAGTGGCGCGCAAGCTCCTGGTTCAAAATCATGTGGTCAGATGAAAACAATGTTCGCGCGTCGCGGTCATTCCGGTACACATCATCGAATGTGACGCGCGATTCTTCTGCGATAAGTTTGGAAAATTCCGGGCCGTAGTCGGGATACAGTTCGGTAGACACGCCGACATTTGAGACCTTATCGAGCTGAAGCCACTGGTTCGCAAAGGCATAACTCATCCGGCTCGACCTTGGTTCGGCCAGCATGCGATCGACCTGTGCGGACAGGACCGCCGGATCAGAAAGCTGCAAATCGTCAGCCAATTCCCGCAGCTCTTTATCGGGCATTGACGACCAAAGGAAAAATGACAGGCGGGACGCCAGGTAATGGTTTTGCCGAACTGCTTCGACATATTCCGGATCGCCGTTCAAGCCATCCTGCGGGAAGCCAATATAGAGGAATTTTGGCGAGATCAGAGCGGCGGCCATCGTTTCCTTGATCGACGTTTCGAAACCTTCGCCAGTGTCACGTAACTGCTCAAATAGCGCCACAAACCGCTCAATCTCAGTCTCCTGCACGGCCCGGCGGAAAACAACCGGGAGGAAGCGCGACATCACTTCACGCACCCGATCAGTCTCAGCCTCTCGCGTATCATCTACTGGAGGCTGAATGAGCCAAGGCGAGTCCGGATCAGATTCTATCGGTATGATCCTCGCTTCGACCGCGTCGAAATGCAGATAGGGCACGCCCCCCTCCTGCCAGGCTTTGTAACCGGCTTCCTGATACTCGGCGGCGGCCTCTGCCTGCTCGACGTAAGGAGTAGCTGCGGTCGCATAAGACGGCAGGTTTGGATCGACCTGTCCGTAGATGGAGCCCGCTAGCGCACCGTTTTCGTGCCGTGCCGCATTGGACAAGACCAAGAGCAACCAGCTATATTCAGTTTCAGGCGCACGACGGCCCTTTTCAGGGATAATGACATCTTCCAAACGGAATTTGAACTCGACCATCTGCGGATCATCCAATGACGCAGTGATATCGTGACCGCCTATTTTTGAAACGCGCAGACTTTGTATTTTGCGCCAGCCAGCTTCAAGCCTAAGATGCGGCAAACTTGGGTCACCATTCGCCCCAGGCGTCATCGCAGCATGTACTTTAACGGTGACTTCGCCGCGTCTATGGCTGGTTCTCAGCAGCATGAATTGCTCATGCAATCGCGCAAAACCACGCCCCTCACCTACCCCGCGTACGTCGCCAGTTGGGATCAAGCCGTATGGCAGTGGACCGTATTTGCGATTGCGGTAGGTAGGCGTCTTACCCTCGCGCTTGCTTTTGATACCTTCAATATCCGAGACCGAGAGAGGCACCGCCGCACGTTCATGGGACAAGTCGTCGCCCTCAAGTCGACCGAAATGGTATACATCCTCCATTTCCACGAAGAAGTATTCCGTATCGTCTGTGCGTTCTGTCACATGCACGTAGCGATCAACCGCCTCACGGGCGATATCCTGATAGAAGCGAAGATCTGACATCGACACCATGAGCAGGCTGGCATCTGTGTCATAGCCATGCTCGGAACGTGGGTCGGCTGGCAGAGCAGCGACGAAATTGGAATCGACCTGGAACAGGTCCTGATACACATGATTTATTTCCCGCTTGTTCAAACGGCGGAGCGGCGCATTCGCTCGCTCAGCCCGGCGGGCATAGGCGTGTTCTTCGAGCGCATCTTGAAGCCAGGCAATGGCCTGTGCGCGGGCCTGGTCGCCAGGCTGTTTGGCGTCTTCAGGTGGCATGCGGTGTGAACCGAGAACACCCAGCACCCGGTTCCAGTGGTGTGCACTCATATTCTCGCTGAACGTCGGATCGAACTCCGCTAAATGCACATTCGACTCTTGCTTGCCATCACCGTGGCAGCGCGAACAGTAACTTCCGAAAAAACTGCCGACATCGCCCTGGAACCTGTCCAGGAGAGCGGGAGAAATTGTAGCCCTTTCGGCTGCGACCTCGGTTGTTGGTTTAGTTTCCTTGCCCGTATGTGTTGTTAAGATCGAGGCCAGGAAGCGGGGTGCGTGATCCGCCAAATATGTAGGACCGTGAACTAATGATCCCCCATCATGCGCTGTTAGCCCCATCATCCCGATTGCAGCCACAAGGCTGACTCTGTAGCCAGCCCACAGCCGGTTATCGCGCAAATGGACTGCTGTGTAATACCCCGCCGCCGCAATGCAGGCGAGCACGGCGACACTGATTCCGCGTCCTCTATGACGCTCAACCAAGGCTCCGGCATGACCTTCATTGGAAGCGAGCAACAGACCCAGGGCAACTGTGACACAAGCCGTCAAGGCCGCGAGTATCAAGACAGGCCCGGTAAACTCTGAAAACTGTTTCGTTCGCGGACTGAGCTTTGAGAGCTCAAGCATTCCGCCCAAAATCAGAAACACGACTGGGAAGTGCAAGATCAGAGGATGAAACCGGCCAAGGAAGCGTCCGAACCCAGCCCCCTCAACCCCATTGACAGGGGAGAGAAGTGCGATGATCTGAACACACAGCACGCCAGCAATCGCAATTGCCCAAATCGTAAGAACAGGTCTTCGCACCGCTTCCTCAGATAATTTTTTGTCGATTGTAAACAATGATAACATCTTACGCTGTTTTTTCAATGACAATTCTAGCAGATTCTTCTGTAATCGGGCGTTTGCAACACGTGTTGCGACCCCGCATGCACCACCAAGCACAAAAGCGCCGATACTGCTGAGACAATCACGCCCCCACCCAAACCCGCATGCCTAATGTGCATAATAGCGCAAACGCAGACATTCACTGGGCTCAGCAGCACCGTCTTTATGTGGCATAGGCGTATTCACTAGAATGTGACCCGGGAACGATAATGGATAGACGAGCAGCCCTTAAATTTGGCGTCGCGGCTGGTGGGTTTGCCCTCACCTGCGGTTGTTCGCTAGGGGCACAAAAGGCGGCCGCCCCTGCGGGACAAATCATGACAGTCAATGGCTTGCTCCCGACCGCTGAAATGGGTTTGACACTTGCTCACGAGCACCTTTTTTCTGGACGCTCGCCCACTGGAGAAACAGGCGAGCGAAACAGTAGACGCGTGTTCTGGCTCTCGAGTAAAACTGCAATAGACGACATACGTATGGATCATCTGCTCATGCACCACACCCTCTTTGTTAACAATTGACAAATTTGTATGAAACACCCAATGATGCTCATATAACAATAATCGGGAGGAGTGACAGGATGGGCATTTCGGTCTGGAATACTGAGAGCGCTCAGTTCGGCGGTGCATCATGACGGATAGCAAACGCCAGCGCATGCTCCTGCTCGCGCTGCTATTCTTCACAGTCGTCATCAATTACATGGACCGGATCAATATCTCGGTTGCCGGATCTGCCATCAGCGGTGACCTTAGATTGTCAACAGAGGCTATGGGACTTGTCTTCTCGGCCTGGGCGTGGACCTATACAGCATTCCAAGTGCCGGGCGGTTTGTTGGCTGATCGCATTCACGCCAGAATTCTATACCCGATCCTACTCGTGGGCTGGTCAATCGCCACGATCATCCAAGGCTTCGTGAATTCACTCGGCGCACTCATCGGTTGCCGCGTTTTGGTTGGGGCTTTCGAGGCGCCATCTTACCCGATCAACAACAAGGTTGTGACGGAATGGTTCCCGCCGGAGCAACGCGCCTCGGCGATTAGTGTCTACGTATCCGGCCAATATGTCGGTCTGGCTTTCCTGGCCCCCGTTCTAACAATTCTGTTGGTTGAGATTGGCTGGCGAAACTTCATGATTGCGACCGGCCTGGTGGGCGTTGCTTGGGCCGTCGTCTGGTATTTACTGTACCCGAAAGGCCAACCAACCCAAAGTGACAGCGCTGAAGATGCAGTTTCAGATACTCTCATTGGCGCAGGAACCGGAGCTGATGTTGCAAATACGGCGACAGCAAAAACGGACTATATGGTAGCGTTCAGACACGCGAAACTTTGGGGAATTTACATAGGGCAGTTCGCCATTGGGTCGGTGTTTATTTTCTTCCTGACCTGGTTCCCGACATATCTCACTGAATACCGCGGCATCGAGATTGTTCGATCTGGATTTATGTCGGCCGTCCCTTACCTGGGCGCTTTCTGCGGTGTCCTATTGGCGGGTTTCGCATCGGACTGGATGGTTCGGCGAGGTATGTCTGCGGAGTTCTCTCGTAAGGCACCGGTAATGCTGGGACTGGCTATGTCCACTGCGATTGTCGGTGCGAACTTCACAACAGATAACAATGTGGCAATCGCGTTTCTGACGATATCATTCTTTGGTGTCGGTCTCGCTTCCATTACATGGGTCTTTGTCTCCTTGATCGCCCCTGATGAGCATGTCGGCTTGATCGGCGGTGTGTTCAATTGCTTCGGTGGGTCTTCGGCAATCATAACGCCATTCTTGATCGGTGTTTTGATTACGGAAGACAATTTCGCGCCAGCGTTCTTTTATATTGGCACCGTCGCGGTTCTTGGGTTTTTGTCCTACCTGTTTATCGTTGGAAAAATCGACAAGATAGAATCTGCCGCACACCAGACACGCGAGCAGATTGCATGACCACGCCAATAAATCCCTGCCGCATTTGACTGGCGTGGTCTTATAACCAGTGCACAATTAAACTTTAGGGAACACCACATGATCATCTCAGACATCATTCCTTATCCAATCTGGTGCGGTCACAGAAATTTCCTCATTGTCAAAGTCGAGACCGAGTGCGGCTATTATGGTTGGGGTGAGGCGGGCGTCTCAAGCCGCGAGCTCGCCGTGGTTGGCGCCGTAAATCACTTTCGTGACTTCCTGATTGGCAAGGATGCGCGCCATATTGGTGCTCACTGGCAGGAGCTGTATCGCGGCCAGTATTTTGAAGGCGGGCGCGTTCTGTCAGGGGCCATATCTGCGATTGATATTGCCCTTTGGGATATTGCGGGCAAGCGGTTTGATGTGCCGACTTATGAACTGCTTGGCGGCGCACAACGTAATCACATTCCATGCTTCGCCACGTGCACCGAGAATAGCACTGAGGATGTGATTGCAGACATCCAGAAACACGTCGATGAAGGCTGGTCCGTGCTTCGCCTGACAACCGGCGAAACTGGCACCGAGACAGATGCCAACACGTATGATGTCCGCAAGAATATTGCACAGCGGACAGAGACCTTGATCGCCTTGCGTGAGCAGTTTGGTCATGAGCTGGTGCTCGGCATCGACATGCACCATCGCATGTCCATCGCTGAAGCCGCATCGTTCTGTCAGAAATTGCCTGAAGGGACGATTGATTTCCTGGAAGAGCCAATCCGGCAACAAACACCGGGCGCCTACAAGACCCTGCGCCAGATGACCAATATTCCCTTTGCAATTGGCGAGGAATGGTCAAGCAAGTGGGAGTTCCTGCCCTACATTGAGCAAGACCTCACCAATTTCGCGCGGATCGACGTTTGCAATGTCGGTGGCTTGACCGAAGCCATGAAAATCGCAGCGATGGCTGAGGCGCACTATATTGATGTCATGCCGCATGACCCGCTCGGGCCGATCTGTACGGCAGCGACATTGCAGATGTGCGCCGCGATCCCGAACCTCGCCTGGACAGAAATCGCGCCTTACACGACTGATGATACAGACATGCACAAATACTTCATCGACGTTCCGGTCGAGGAAAACGCCGTCTTCAAGCTGAATGAAAAACCAGGCCACGGCGTAGACGTTCGCGAGAACCTGATCAAGGGGCAGGAATTCAAGTTCTGGGAGCCGCCACGTCGTTACAAGCCTGACGGCTCCTATACCAACTGGTAATTCCCGACCTAGAGCGGTTCAGGCATTGAGTGAATCGGAAGGGATTCCGTTTTCCGGCGAAT
>CAYGKE010000032.1:0-26337 GCA_964350465.1 uncultured Hyphomonas sp. | reverse complement strand
GTCCGCAGTTGAACGAGATCACCCCGCATCCGGAAAACCCGGTCGTGATCGCCAGCCGCACCGCGCGCAACGGCGGCCGCTTGTTCACCCGGCACGGCCGCCTCCCCCACCTCCTATGGCTTCGGCCGGAATTGCAGATGTGGCTGCTGAGGCACCCGCGCCGGACGCCGAGATACGTCCAGCGCCAGGGCCTGACCAGCCGGTGCCGCAATCAGGTCTTCTGACGGCAGGTGATTATGATGATGTCCTCAACCCTGATCTCTACAAGGCTTATCTTGACCGCATGCTGCAGGGCGATCTTTCACACAAGGACCTACCTTATGTCGATGCGGCGCAGCGGATAGACATTCAGGTCGTCGATCGGCTTGGCAAACCCGTACCGCTCGCCAAGATCAGCCTGACAACGGCTGACGGACAGCCAATGTTCCCGCTGCGCACCGGCGCCAATGGCATGGCCTACCTCTATCCGGTCTATGACGCGCTGGAGGTTGGCACAGTTGTTCAGGTCAGTATGGAAGGCGCCCCGCCGCTACGCCAGACATTGAGCGAGACGGATCTCAGCGGCGGCGCCAGCCTGACCTTCGATCTTGGCGCTGACCGCAAGCCGGCTGGCAAGCTTGACCTGCTGCTGACCCTGGATGCAACCGGCTCGATGAGTGACGAGATGGCCTATCTACAGTCGGAACTGGTGGCCATTCTGGACCGGGTTGCCCGCAACAATGAAGGCCTCGATATTCATGCTGGGCTGATTGTCTACCGCGACACTGGCGATGAATATGTTGTGCGCGAGTTTGGCTTCACCAGCGATCTTGCCGCCTTCAAGGCCAATCTCGGCGAGCAGCAAGCTGATGGCGGCGGCGATATGCCAGAGGCGATGCAGACCGCGATGAAGACCGGGCTTGATTTCGCCTGGCGCGATGATGCCGTCAAAGTGAACCTGCTGGTTGCCGACGCGCCGCCACATGATAGTGACATTTCCGAGACCTGGGATAGCGGCCTGATCTCGCGCTCGCGCGGTATCCATATTGTCCCGCTTGCGGCCAGCGGCGTTGATCCGACAGCTGAATTCCTGATGCGATCAATGGCGCAGCTGACCGGCGGACGCTACCTGTTCCTGACCGATGATAGCGGCATAGGCAATCCACACGCCGAACCGGTCGTGGATTGTTATGCCGTGACCCGTCTCGACAGCCTGGTGCAACGTGTTCTCGAGAGTCTTGTGACCGGCACCCGCATTGAGCCTGAAGGCGACGAGGTTATCCGCACAGTCGGCAACTACCGCGCCGGTATCTGCAAATTGGATGAGCAGGTCGGCTGAGGCCAAATCGAGACAGCAGAAAGACCTGTTGCGCCGCCATGACCATTCGAGTGGCGTCTGGTTGACAAATCGCGCAAGATATATACTTTGTATTTCAAAGTAATTGGAGAAATACATGACCAGTACAACCCTTGAAGACGATCTGACCTATGTCCGCGACCTCGCAGAGGCGGGCCAGCGCGCGCCTTTGCTTGGTGGACGCTTCCTGACCTGGTGGGGGGCACTCGTTACCCTCGCCTATGGCGGCCATTACATGATTATGAGCGGAATGGTCGATTGGGGCGATGCTGCCCTTGGTTGGCTGTGGGGCGGTTTTTCTCTTGTCGGCGTGATTGGTTACTTTCTTCTGATACGGACGATTTCCAACAAGCCGGGCACATCCTCGGTCAGCAACCGCGTTGAAGCCACGGTCTGGATGGCTGGCGGGTTTGCGCTGTTCGCCTATTTTGGTGGCTTGATCCTGAAATCAGTGCTCGATCAGGCACCTGCTGTGGGCTTTGAGCACTCGCTGCCCCTGGTCTTTGCTGTCTATGGCGTCGGGCTTCTGACCTCCGGCCTGATTGGTCGCACAAAGACCCTGACCTATGCCGGGTTTGGTGCCCTGGCGCTGATCGCCGTGTCCGTGTGGTTCAGCGGCTCAAATACCAGTTGGGCAATTGCGTCCGCCGGCGCGGCCCTGACGGTGCTTTTGCCAGGGCTGATCCTGATGCGCAACGAACCAAAAAGCGTGGTCTAGGCCGGTTATGTCAGAGTCCGAAAACCCCTTTGATCATACCGGAATCGATGATGTCATTCACGGCCGCTTGCGGCTCGGCATCATGGCTTATCTGTCAACTGTCAGCCCGGCCATCTTTGGCGAACTGAAGAACAAGACCGGCGCCACAGATGGCAACCTGTCAACGCATCTCAGCAAGCTTGAAGAGGCCGGTTATGTGCGTCAGGAAAAGCGCTTTGTCGGAAAGCGACCGCAAACCCGCATCTTCCTGACAGATGCCGGGCGCAAGGCGTGGCTGGCCTGGATCGATCGGATGCAGAGCCTAATGCGCGCCGCTGAATAGCGCGCCCGTACCTGAACTGAGACTGAAGAGCGGGCCGACAGCCCGTTCAGATCGGCTTTGCTAGATATCCTTCAAGTTTGAAATTGACTGAAGGAATTTTGCCATGAAAACAGCTCTGAAAGGTGTGTTAGTCGGCCTCGGAATAGTTGCGCTGGCTTTACCCGCCGCAGCGCAGCGCTATGGCAGCGAGGCTGTGCTGTTCAAGGATCCCGGGTTTCGCGGAGCCTCCATCGTGATCGACGGGCCGGTTGAGAATCTGACTTATGCCAGGTTCAATGACACAATCTCTTCCGTCGAACTGAGCGGCGCCTGGGAACTCTGCGTCGATCCCAATTTCAGGGGACGATGCGAAGTGATTGATGGCCCCGTCGCCAGCCTGTCCAACTTCCGTCTGAACGATAATATTTCCTCGGTGCGGCCTCTGAACGGTCGCCGCGCCAATCACGATCGCCGCCAGACGCGGGACTATGGTCGCGGTAATGACCGGGACTATGGCCGGGGCCGCGGGGACGGTGCCGTCACCCTGTTCAAGGACCCGGACTTTCGAGGCGGTGCGCTAGGCTTGGATAGTGCTGTGCGCAACCTGCGGGAAATTGGCTTCAATGACACTGCCAGCTCTATCAAGGTCCGCTCGGGCACCTGGCTGATCTGCGAACACCCGGATTTTCGCGGTCGCTGCGAAGTCATCGACGGCTCAGTCTATCGTCTGTCGAACCTGCGGATGAATGACAATATTTCCTCGATCAAGCGCTATCGCGGCGGCCGGGCAGAGTATGGCCTGCAATCACGCGATGCCGGTTATGGCGGAATCAATTCCTATGGCGATTACGGATATGGCCGCGATCAAGGCCAGTATGGACGTCAAAGCGTCCAGTTCGACAACCCGCGCGACGCCTATGGCCGGCGTATTCTCTATGAGCGCGGCAATGCACGCGCCTATTGCCGAGAGCAGGGCTTCTCACAAGTGGTCGAGGTCGAAGCATCAGGCCGCTATATTGGCTGCGTGGTCTGCGCCCGCTAGGCGCGCAAACCCGCGCCGCCCTCAAACGGATCATGCTCTGCCACCAGGTGGCCAGGCGCGATCTCGATCAGCTTAGGCGCATATTGGTCGGCATTCGGATCGTCCACGATCACTGATTTCAGGAAACGCAGCGGCGCGCGGCTGTCGAGTGGGCTGGGAAGATCCCCGCGCAGTTTGAACCTCTGCTTGGCGCGCTCGGTCTTCGGGTCGGGATTGGGAACGGCCGAGATCAGCGCTTTGGTATAGGGGTGACGGGCCGCCTCATAGATGTCTGTCCGCCCGGCCAGTTCAACCACTTTGCCAAGATAGAGCACCATGACGCGGTGACTGATCTCACGCACGACCGAAAGATCGTGGCTGATAAAGATCATGGCGAGCCCAAACTCCTTTTGAAGGTCGATCAACAAATCGACGACCTGGGCCTGAACCGAGACATCAAGCGCCGAGACCGCCTCGTCACAAACGATCAGTTTCGGGTTGAGGATCATCGCGCGGGCAATACCGACACGTTGGTTCTGCCCACCGGACAGCTCGTGCGGGTAGCGATTGATCAGGGCCGGGTCGAGGCCGACACGCGGCATGATTTCGCGCACTTTTGCCTCTCGCTCTGCCTTGTTGAACTTGCGCTTGGGGCCATCCGGATCGGCCTCATCCACCGGCACTTCACCATGAATCGTCAAAGGCTCTGCAATCGAGTTACCGATGGTCATACGCGGATCGAGGCTTGCCATCGGGTCCTGAAACACGATCTGCAAATCATCGCGCAAAGCGTTCATGGTCTTGCGATCCGCGCTGGAAATATCCCGGCCCATCCAGGCAATAGTGCCTGCCGTTTGCGGCACCAGTTTCAACACGGCGCGCGCCAGCGTTGACTTGCCGCAGCCACTTTCACCCACCACACCCAGCGTCTCACCAGGCCTTAGATCAAAGCTGACACCGTCGACGGCCTTGAGCGGCTTTGTCTTGCCGAACAGACCGCCGCCAATATTGATCGGGAAGTGGACCTTGAGATCATCTGCGGTGAGGATCGGGGCGGCGCTGTCGCTTGGCGGCGGACCAAGGCTCGGGCGTCCTTCCCGGTTTGGCTGGTCGATACGCGGCACAGCGTCGAGCAGCATCTTGGTATAGTCGTGCTGGGGATTGTAGAAAATCTCGTCTATCGAACCTTGCTCGACAATTTCGCCGCGGCGCATCACCACCACCCGGTCGCACATACGCGCAACGACGCCCATATCATGGGTGATCAGGGCGATGCCGGTACCAGTATCGCGCTTCAGGTCGTCCATCAGGTCGAGGACCTGCGCCTGCACGGTAACATCAAGCGCCGTGGTCGGCTCATCGGCGAGCAGGAGTTTTGGCCCGCACAGCATGGCAATCGCCACCATGACCCGCTGGCGCATACCGCCGGAAAGTTCATGCGGGAATTGATCCATACGCTGGCGGGCTTCGGGAATACGCACCTGCTCCAGCCAGTCAACGCAATGCCTTATCGCGTCCTCACCGCGCTCACCCCGGTGCAGTTTCAGGACTTCCCGCATTTGCGCGCCGACGGTCATATGCGGGGTCAGGCTGGTCAGGGGATTCTGGAAAATCATCGACATGTCAGCGCCGCGAATACCGCGCAGGGTCCGGGCATCTGCGCCAAGCAATTGTGTGTCGTTGAAGGTGGCCGAGCCGCCCGCCGCGCCATTATCGGCAAGCAGGCCCATCGCTGCCAGAACGGTCTGGCTTTTGCCCGACCCGGACTCGCCGACAATGCCGAGACATTCACCGGCAGAGACGTCAAAACTGATACCCTTTACGGCATGCACCGCGCCGTCGGGTGTATCAAAATCAACGGTCAGGTCGCGGACGGAAAGGATCGGAGATGTCACAGTGTCTAGGCTCGCAATTACCGGCTTTCAATGGGCGCACGATCCGGTGTCCTGTCAACTCGGCATGTCACCTCTAGCGCAGGTGTTTAAGTCCTGCCGCTGCGTAGATGCCATCCAGCGCGTCCTGCTGGCGCAGGATGATATCGCCTTCTGTGGGCAGCGTCTCACCCGTCCCAAGTGCGCGCAGGATCGCCGCCATCTGCCACGTATATGTCGTGATCGGGCTGATCTCAGCAATACTGCCATCGCTGCATGAGAGCGATGCGCCGAGTTGCGGTGCCAGTGGATTGTTGAACGCGATCTCACCTTTGGTCCCGGTTATTGTCATGCCCGCCTGGAAGGCCTCGCCAGCCGCCATGCTGGACTCGAGCCGGGCGCTCGCACCGCCGGAAAAGGTCAGCTCAGCCTGCATACGCTCATCAACGCCGGTTGGCGTCAGATCGGCCTTGGCCTCGATTTTTTCCGGTTCGCTGCCGATGACCGCCAAAGCCCAGTGCAAGGGATAGCAGCCAAGGTCCATCATCGACCCACCGCCGGTCTCGACCCTGTGCCGGATCTCTTGCCCATTGTCCTTGATGTGCACCTTGAACACCGCATCAATCTTGCGGACATCACCAATCTTGCCGGATCGCACCCAGTTGAGGCAGGTCTCGAAAGCTGGATGATAGCGATGATGGAACGCCTCTATCAGGCGTTTGCCACTGGTTTTGGCAGCATCGAGCATGGCCTTTGCCTCACCGAGATTCATCGCGAATGGCTTCTCGCAAAGAACATGTTTGCCAGCTTCCAGCGCCTTGATCGTCCACTCTGCATGATGATTGATCGGTAGCGGATTGTAGATCAGGCCAACCCCCGGCGAGGTCACCAGCGCGGCATAGTCATCATAGACAGTTTCGATGGCGTGCTTGCTGGCAAAGGCCTCCGCCCGCGCACGGTCGCGCGCGGCGCAGGCAACGATTTCAACAGATGGCAGCACCTGCGCAGGTGCCAGCACCGCCTTGGGCGTGATCCTCGCTGCACCAAGAATTCCCACTCGGATTGCCTGCATGGTGATCGGTCCTGTTTCCGTGGCGACATGGCTTGCTCGCATAGTCATGCTAGGGTTTCTAGGCCGCAACACAAAGATGTTCTGGAGGAAGATGCAATGCCGGTCATAAATTTCCTGACGACCTGCATCTTCGATCATGGCGCGATCAGTTTCCTGAACAAGACCCTCAAGGGGTTCGGGGCAACCCGGCCTTTCGTGGTTACCGATCCGGGCATCAAGGCGGCAGGGCTTCTGGACAAGGTGCTGGATGCAATGGGCATGGATCCTGCGCATGTCTTTGCCGATACGGTGGCCAACCCGACCGAGGATCAGGCGATCCTGGTTGCCAGCCTCTATACCGAAGCAAAGGCCGACGCGATGGTCGCGCTTGGCGGCGGCTCAAGCATGGATCTGGCCAAGGCGGCCGTCCTGCTTGCCAGCCATGGCGGTCCGCTGGAGAAATATGCGGCGGTCTCTGGCGGGGCCAAACTGATTGGCAAGGTGCCGCCGCTGATCGCCGTCCCGACGACTGCCGGTACGGGGTCGGAAGTGTCAGTCGGCCTGATTTCCACCCTGAAGAATGGCCGCAAGGAAACCATTGCCTCGCCAAACCTTATTCCAGCCACCGCGATCTGTGATCCAGACTTGACCCTGGGTCTGCCCGCCCACCTAACCGCCGCCACCGGCATGGACGCGGTGACGCACTGTATCGAGGCGGTCCTCACGCCAATGGTGAATCCACCTGCAGAAGGCATCGGCATTGATGGCCTGGCGCGCGCGGTCAAGACCGGCGCTTTGGAACGCGCGGTTATGGATGGCACCGACAAGGACGCGCGCTGGAACATGATGATGGCAAGCTATGAAGGGGCGATGGCCTTCGTGAAGGGGCTTGGCGGCGTACATGCGCTGTCGCACGGCGCCGGGCGCCTGCATGACAAACAGCTTCACCATGGCACGCTCAATGCGATCTTCCTGCCGCACATCCTGCGGTTTCATGACGGGGCCGCGGACGAGAAATATGACCGGCTGCGCTATGCCATGGGCGTCGATCCAGGCTCCAATCTTGGCGATGTGATTGACCTTCTCAATGACGAAATCGGTATCCCCGAGACCTTGAAAGAGATCGGTTTAGACGCCGCTGATGGTCCCGGCATTGTCGCTTTCGCGATGACCGACCTTGCCCATCACGGCAATCCCCGCCCGATGAACGAAGCCGACTATGAAAAGATTTTTAAACTCGCTTTAGGCTAGGCAGAGCCTGTAATTGCGCCGCGTCAGGCGGGCACCGGGTTTGAACGCGCTCAAGCTCTCGCCGCCAATCGCCGCGAGCAATCTGTTTGCGCGCGCCTGCGCCTCCGCGTCCATGCCATGATAAATATCGAGCGCATCCTGCAAGCGGTAAAGCGGGAAGGTCCGCCCCGCGCATGGGCCTTTGCATCCATCAATCTCAAGCTCGACCGTGCCAATGCCGCGCGGGACCTCGCTGCCAGCCTCAACCGTTGCAGACCAGTCCGCGAGAATGGCATTGCTGGCGGCAAGGACCGGCAATTGCTCACGCATCTGCCTTCTGAGAATCGCCAGCAGGGTTTCTGGAATTTCGTCGCCGCCCAACAGGCCGCCATCGCCCTGCTCTCCTGCAACCACACGCTCAACCCAGTTGGCCACGCTCGGCGCAAGACGTTTCATCAACGCCCCTGAATAGGGGTCACGATATTGATGCGCATAAAGCGGTCCGATCAGCGCAAAGTCAGCAAAGCTCGGCCGCGCGCCAAACAGATAGGCATGCTGCTCAAAATGTGCCGACATTTCCCTGAGCAAGGCTTCATAGGATGCTTCGATGCCTGGCGCTGTTACGTCCGTGATGCCAAGCAGCGGCAGGAAATTGCGAAACCGTTGACCGACTTTCTGACCCGCGACGAGCTGCTCCTCCGGGTTTCCATCTGGCAGGGCATTTTTGCCGAACTCGCTATAGACCCAGTCGAGATTATGGGTCCACCGATAGTGCATGGCCGGAAGTGTCAGCCACTCGTCGGCATAAAGCTGCAGCAAGCAGGACACGAAAGACTGAACAGGCCCTGCCGGCATCACCGACGGCGCAGGGTGTTCGGCCTCAATATGCGAAATGATGTCGGCACTATCCTGCACCATTTTGCCATCTGCCAGCTTCAAAACCGGGATGACCGGCCAGCCGATCACCGGCAACAAGTCCCGCTTCATGATGTCCGGCGTCGGCGTAATTTCTACAAATTCGACACCCTTCCAGCGCAGATAAGCACGCGCCTTACCTGAAAAATAACTCATCTCGCTGCCGTAAAGCGTCATTTGCGCCATCAATCTGGTCCTCCAATAGGGTTAAATGGCTAAGCCCCTTGCGCTTCGATAGCCAGTCACGCTTACCTATGCAGCGGTTAACGCGGCGTCCGGCGAGACTTCTTTAACCAAACCACCTGCATTGCAGTCAGAATCGCAGAGCGGGCGGGCTCCGTCACGTTTCCGCCAGATTCTCTGACGATATGAACAACTGACCCTGACGTGCCGGGATTTGGCGCGCTTACAGACATGGACGGACTAGAGATGGAATCTGAAGCCCTAGAAACGGTCACCTCGGAAAGCGCGTTTTCGCTCTGGGGTTTGCTTATGGATGCCGACATCGTTGTGAAGGCGGTGCTGATCATCTTGCTGATCGCCAGTGTGTGGTCCTGGGCTGTGATCATCGAGAAACATTTCTCGGTCGGCGCCGCGCGCAAGAAAGCCAAGAAATTCGAGGAAGCCTTTTGGGGTGGTCGCTCGGATGAGTTTGAAATGCGTCCGGGACAAGCCCCGGACAATGCAGGCGCGCGCCTGTTTGCCGGCATCTCTCGCGAATGGCGCGATGCCAAACGCTTGCCGCCGCATGAGCATGCCGGCCTGATCGACCGCGCAGACCGTTCCATGCGCGCAAGCATTGACCGCGAAGTTGGACAGGTTGGCAGCGGCATTGGCGCGCTCGCCTCTATTGCCTCTGCCTCCCCGTTTATCGGTCTGTTCGGCACCGTCTGGGGCATCATGAATGCCTTCCTCAACATTGCCGAAAAACAGGATACCAGCCTTGCGACAGTTGCCGGCCCGATTGCCGAAGCTCTGTTTGCGACCGGGCTCGGCCTCGTCGCGGCGATCCCGGCGGTCATCTACTATAACAAGTTTACCGGCGATATTAACCGCTATGCCGATGCGCTCGACAGCTTTGCCCAGGACATTCTGGTGCGCCTGTCACGCCGCGCCAGCGAGGGGAGCTAGTCGCGATGGGCGCTTCTGTCGGATCCTCCTCAGCCAAGCGTGGCCGCCGCGCCATGAGCGCGGAAATCAATGTCACGCCGATGGTCGACATCATGCTGGTGCTGCTGATCGTGTTCATGATCACTGCGCCGCTATTGACAACCGGTGTTGATGTCTCTCTGCCCAAATCGCGATCTGAGAACCTGCCCGCTCCAAACGAGACACCCCTCTCGGTCAGTGTCGATGCGGTTGGAAATGTCTATATTCAGGACACTGCGACCGAGATTGATGAGCTGACATCGAAACTCTATGCGATCACCGGCGAGGGCTATGAAGAGCGCATCTTCCTGCGCGCTGACGAGGCGGTCGACTATGGCCGCGTCATGGAAGTGATGACGCGAATGCAGAAGGCCGGTTTCCGCAATATCGCCATGGTCACTGATCCCAAAGCGTCCGTCGGAGGCGACCGATAGGTGATGATCCGCGGTCTTCCGGCCTCTTTAGTCTTTCACGCTGCGGTGGTTGGGGCGGGCTATGTCGCCTGGCCCTTCGTCTCTGCGACCAATGTGCCGGAAACCGAAATGGTGATCATCCCGATTGAGCTGATCGAGCTCGGCGAGGTGACGAATATCTCTGCCGTGCGCCGTCAGGAACCTGAGCCCGAGCCCGAAATCGTCGAACCCGAACCGGTGGAAGAAGAGCCGGTCGAAGAGCCTGAGCCAGAACCCGACCCGGTCGATGAGGACATTGAAGAAGCGGAGATAGATACCGCGCGCGAAGCGGCGCCGCCCGAGGAGGCCCAACCGGAAGAGGTCGTGCCCGACTTTGACGCTGAACCGGAAGAACCGGAGCCCGAGGAAAAAGAACCTGAGCCGGAGCCTGAAAAGTCGGTCGAAAGAAGGACCGAGCAGGACGTGAACGACATGCTCGATATCTTTGACAGCACGTTTGAGAGCGAGCGCGAGACCCGCAAGCGGCAACCTGAGCCAACGCCGGTCTCGACCCGGTCCGAATTGAGCGACAAGCCAGCACCGCAAGAGCCGCGCAAGGGCGCTGGCGAGCGCACCGGCAATACCGCCCGGCTGGAGTCACTTCTCTATGCGCAAGTGAAAAGCTGCTGGCGCGGCGTCGAAGACCTGCCTGATCCTGAGAATTTGAATGTCGAGATGCGGATATTGCTCGATAGCGACGGTAACCTGCGTGAGGATGTCCGCCTGATGAAACCCTCGCGCGCGCCAATTGGGCGATCGCCCATGCGCACAGCAGTTGAGCGGGCGATGCGCGCGGTGCGAAGCTGCGAGCCTTACAATTTGCCCAAAGAAGAGTACGAAGACTGGGACGATTATCACATCATTCGATTGGGCCCCGCCTATGAATAGAGACCAAATTATCGAGGAGGCCCTGTGCCCATGAAAAAGCTGATCGCCGCATTCGCGCTGGTATGGATGGCATTCACGCCAGCTGCCCTGGCCCAATTGGAAGTCAATGTTGGCAGCGGGACATTCAAACCGACCCCGATCGCTATTCCCGACTTTGTCGCGATTGGGGTTGAGCCGGATGTCGCGCGCCAGATCAGTGAAGTGGTTCGCGCGGACCTTGAATCGACCGGCCTGTTCGAGATCACGCCATCCAGTGCGCACATTCAGACTGATCTCGATATTGAAGTCGCGCCGCGCTTTGCCGACTGGAAAATCATCAAGACCGATGCGCTTGCGGTTGGCAGCGTCGAACTGATCGAGCGCGACGGCGTGCAATCCCTGCGCGGCTCAATTCGCCTCTGGGACATTTATGGCGAAGAACTGATGCGCCTCGATGGCCAGCCCGGTCGCCGCTTTCGGACACAGCCCGAAGACTGGCGCCGTATCGCGCACAAGATATCTGACGCGATCTATTCGCGCCTGACCGGCGAGAGCGGCTATTTTGATACCCGGATCGTCTATATTGCCGAGACCGGTCCCAAGAACCGCCGGGTCAAGCGCCTCGCCATCATGGACGCTGATGGGGCTAATGTTCAGTATTTGACCAGCGGTACGTTCACGGTTCTGACACCGCGCTTCTCGCCTGAAGCGCAGCAGATCACCTATATGTCGTTCGAGAACAACCAGCCGCGTGTCTATCTATACGACTTGCGCCGCGGCCGTCAGGAAGTGCTCGGCAACTTTGCCAATATGACCTTTGCGCCGCGTTTCTCGCGTGATGGCCAGTCTGTCCTGCTGACTCAGGCGACACGCGGGAATTCCGATATCTACATCATGGATCTTGTCACGCGTCAGAACCGGCGCCTGACTGACCATCCCGCAATTGATACCTCGCCCTCCATGTCGCCAGACGGCCGCGAAATCGTCTTCAACTCGGACCGCGGCGGCAGCCCGCAGCTTTATATCATGAATACCGATGGCAGCACGCGCACCTGCCCGTCAGGTGGCCGAGACGTCGCTTGCCGAATCACTTTTGGCTCCGGGCGCTACTCAACCCCGGTCTGGAGCCCGCGCGGCGATCTGATCGCCTTCACAAAGCAATCACGCGGCCGGTTCCATATCGGTGTCATCGGCACGGACGGTGAAGGCGAACGCCTGCTCACCGAAGCTTATCTCGATGAAGGACCGGACTGGTCGCCTAATGGGCGAGTCATCACATTCTTCCGTGAGCCTGCACCAGGCGCGTCGCCGAAGCTTTATTCGGTTGACCTGACCGGTCGCAGCCTGCGCCAGATCCCAACCCCAACAGACGCATCAGACCCAGCCTGGTCGCCTTTATTGCAATAATGCAATTTTCCGCACTGAGTTGTGGACGCCTGATACGAGAATCTGTAGACAAGACATGCACAATGACACGAAGTTGACAAATTCGCCCGGTAATCCCCGCCGCGCATGTGCAAGCAAGGAGTGAAATATGCGTCGTTTTATGATGACCAGTGCTGCAATTGCCCTCTCTGTGGGTATCGCGGCATGCTCATCCACACCTGAGCCGGTTGAAGAACCGGTCACTGTGGCTGAACCAGAGCCGGTTGTAGAAGTTGTAGAAGAACCAGTTGTGGTTGAGGCAGTTCAGGAGCCGGTTGGCCCGGCCCCGGGATCACTTGATGATTTCCAGGTCAATGTAGGCGACCGTGTCTATTTCGACCTCGACCAGTATCGTCTTTCTATTGACGCTCAGGATGTCCTGAAGCGTCAGGCTGCATGGCTTGGTGCCTATCCAGGCGTGAAAATCCTGGTTGCAGGTAACTGTGATGAGCGCGGCACCCGCGAGTACAACCTGGCCCTCGGCGAACGCCGCGCGTCGGTTGCAAAAGACTATCTGGTGAGCCTCGGTGTTGATCCAGCCCGGATCGAAACTGTGTCATACGGTAAAGAGCGCCCAATCGCGCTTGGCTCTGATGATGCAGCCTGGGCTCAAAACCGTAACGGGTTTACCCAAATTCTTTCCGGAACGGTTGGCTAAGCTTAACCTTTCGGACTGTTATTAAGTGCGGTCGGTGCCATATTTTGGCCCCGGCCGTTTCTTATTTGTGGCTTTGATGCCGTTTTTGCCCGACAGGAGTCCCGTTTAATGCTGCGCCACTGCCTCGTCCCTGCTCTCGCCCTTGGAGTCGCTGCGGCGGCCCTGCCCGCTACTGCTCAGCGTGACCCGGCACCCATCAGTCAGGGGCGAACCAGTGGCGACCTCGCCCTGACGGCAGACCAGATGCGCGCAGTAAACGCCGCGCAGGGCGCGCGTATTACCGGTCTTGAATCCGACCTCGCCAATCTCAGCGGAGAGCTCGAGACTCTGAAATTCCTGTTGTCGCAATCGCGCGGCCAGATCAATGACATGCAGGCCGATGATGCTGTCCTGGAACGCCTGATCCGCGATCTTGAAGACAAGGCTGAAGCCCAGGAAAACCTGATCGAGGACCTTATGGCGCGTCTTGATGCGCTTGAATCTGGTGGTGCGAACGCCTTTTCACCATCGAATGGTGGGCTAGCAGAGCGCACGATTTCGCCTGACACTGAAAACGTGTTCGAAACGGCTTCCAGCGTTTCTGATGGCGGCCAGGGTGGGCCTGTCCGACTTGGCCCGCCAACCGCCAGCAATAGCACTGCTGACACAACCGGCGACGGTCTGCCGCAAGGCAGTCTGGGTACGATTTCCGCCACCGACTTGCCGGGCGAGGCCGGGCCTTTGTTCGCCGACGCCAAATCCAGATTGTTGCGGTTTGATTATGCTGGCGCAGAGGCCGCTTTCCGCGCGTTTCTAGATCGCTTTTCTGACGATCCGCAGGCCGGCGAAGCACAATATTGGCTCGGCGAGTCACTCTATCAGCAGGAAGCCTATTCGGCGTCCGGACAAGCCTATACCAAGATGATCCGCGACTATCCGGACGACCCGCGCGCGCCAGAAGCACTGGCCAAGCTGGCCCGCTCCATGCGCCTGATTGGCGACACCGAAAAAGCTTGCGGGGCGCTGAACCTGTTGCCGCAGCGCTATCCGAACGCCTCGGGCGTTACCAAGAACCTTGCTGCCGGAGAACGTGCCCGGGCTGGCTGCGACAGCTAGGCCCGAATGGATTTTGCCACGCTCGACAAGATTTGCGATGGGCATAAGGCGATTGCCTTCGCCGTTTCTGGGGGCAGCGATTCTCTTGCGCTAATGCAGTATGGCGCCGCCTGGTGCCGTTCGAGTGGCCGATCAGGCCATGTTTTCACGGTTGATCATGGGTTGCGCCCGGAAAGCGCGAGCGAAGCCAAAATGATGGCAAAGGCCGCCAAGGCGCTCGGCCTGACCCATCGAACGCTTGTTTGGAAGACACCCAGAAAGCAGCAAGCCGCGGCCCGCAATGCCCGCTTGCGTCTCCTGTCGGTCGCCGCGCATGATATCGGTTCTGCGATCCTGATGACCGGCCATACGCTGGACGATGTCGCAGAAACGATCCAAATCCGGGCGCAGCGCCAGCCGGACTCTCCGTATCTCGCAGGTCCGACAGCCGTATCCGCCTGCCCCGTGTGGCCTGAAGGACGCGGCATTGTGATGGTCAGGCCGCTGATTGCGACACGGCGGCAGGCTTTGCGCACGGGTTTGAGCGCAACTAACGCGACTTGGATCGAAGACCCCAGCAACCAGGACGCTCGCTATGAACGCGTGCGGGTCCGACAAAACCTGCAAGAAGCGCAGCTGGGTGCCGCACGCGATCTGCAGCGCGTACGCGCCGATCGCGACGTCCGCCTTGGCAAATTGCTGGCATCGGGTGATCTCATTGCGGTCGCAGACACTGGTCTGATCCGCGCCCAGATCAAAGCCATCCCAGATACATATCTGGCAGAGGTGTTGTCGATCCTGATCAGGGTCGCATCCGGCACTGATCGCATGCCAGATCGCGCTGGTTTGGCGGCGATCGCAAATCTAGCCGGTCGCATGACCCTGGGCGGTGCGTGGTTACAGCGGCGCGGCGACATGCTGGAGATCGGCCGCGATCCCGGCATGGCTGAAAAAAAGGAAGTCAACGGGCTATGGGACGGGCGCTATGAGCGCTGTGATCGATCCGAAACCCCGGCTGAATGGCCATTTATATTGCGCGAATCAGCGCCGCCAGGAACGGGCTGGCGCGAAATTCTGTCAGACCGTATCTCGCATGAGGCGCTGTGTCTGGTCTTGTCCGGGCATGCGGCATGCGAACTGGCGCCAGACCAGATCGGTTTGGCAGTCGCGCGGCCTTAAAAATCAATAGCGCGGCCGGCGCGTTCCCAATCGCCATAGCGCGTCGGCTCTTGTTGCTTGGGGCCGCCTCTTTCGGCCTGCCGCTGCGCCTCCAGCTCGCGCTCGCGTGCCTCCTGGACGGTGCGCCTTTCCGCCGCTTCGGCCAGCGCCCGCTCGGCTTCGGGCGGGAGTTTTTTTTCTGTTATGTTTTTGTCATATGACAAGACAAGACTCCCGCGCTTGTTAACCATTCCATATATAATCTCTAAGAGATGTAATTTCTTGGCCCAATCTATCAAGGAGGTGCCGGGTGGGCACGATGAAGACCTTCACTTTGCTGGCAGCGCTTACCGCGTTGTTCATGGCGGTCGGCTACCTTGTCGGCGGCACTGCGGGCATGGCCATTGCCTTTGCCATCGCTGCCGTAATGAATCTTTTTTCCTATTGGAATGCCGACAAGATCGTTCTGCGCATGCAAGGTGCCAAACAGGTCTTGGATGAAGACCCAAGCGCCATGATCCGCACATTTGCCAATGATACCAAAGCATTGGCCCAGTCGGCCGGACTGCCCGAACCCAAGATCTATATCATTGATACACCGCAACCGAACGCGTTTGCCACCGGGCGCAATCCGAAGAATGCTGCTGTTGCGGCAACCACCGGCCTGCTCAACATGCTGACCCGCGAAGAAACTGCAGGTGTCATGGCGCACGAACTCGCACATGTGCAAAACCGTGACACCCTGACCATGACCGTGACCGCAACCATTGCCGGCGCCATCGGCATGCTGGCCAATTTCGCGCTGTTCTTTTCCAATCGCGAACGTGGCGGCCTGATTTCCGGCATCCTGATCATGATCTTTGCGCCAATGGCAGCCGGTCTGGTGCAGATGGCGATTAGCCGTTCGCGGGAATATGAGGCCGACAAACGCGGCGCAGAGATTTGCGGTAACCCCTATTGGCTTGCCTCAGCGCTTGAGAAAATCGATCGCGGAGCCCGCGCAACGATTAACCGCCGCGCCGAAGCCAATCCGGCCATGGCGCACATGTATATCATGAACCCGCTCGCCGGACGCCGGGGTGACAGTCTGTTCTCGACCCATCCGGCGACCGCCAACCGGGTCGAGGCCCTGCGCAAGCTTGCGGCCGAAATGGGCATCGTCTCGTCAACCGGTCCCCGTTCAACCGTCCAAAGTCCAGGCCCCTGGGGGTGAGCGGCGCCCAGTCCCGGCTCGCTGCCGCGGATCTTCTGCAAATCTGCCTTGAAGAGCACCGGACGCTGGACGATGCTATGGGCAATAGCGCGGTCTATAAAGCCCTGCGCGGCCCTGATCGCGGCTTCGCACGTGCCATGACCAGCGCGACTCTGCGCCAGCTTGGGCGTATCGATATAGGTCTCGCGCCATTCCTTGATCGACCGTTGGAGACATCGCCGCCGCCCGTCCGAGCGCTGCTACGCATTGGTGCGGCGCAGGCCTGGCTCATGGAAACCGCCGAGCATGCTGTGGTGTCCGAAACAGTGGCTGCGGCCAAATCCTTTCCGCGTACAGCCAAAAGCGCCGGATTCCTGAACGCTGTCCTGCGCAAAGCCGTGGCCGATCGCTCCGCTTTTGATGCAGCACCGGCGCAGGCGATCTGGCCGGACTGGCTGTGGCAGAAGGTCAGCGGCGAGTTGGGCGTTGCGGCGACAAACACATTGCTTGAAGCACAGGCTGAAATTCCTGACCTGCACCTGACGATCCGCGACCGTTCACAGGTTGGGATCTATGCTGACCTGTTGAACGGAAAAGTTATCAACGGCACCAGCGTGCAGATTGAAGCCAGCGAAGTTGGCAGCCTGCCCGGTTATGATAGCGGCGATTGGTGGGTGCAGGATGCCGCCGCCGCCTTGCCCGCGCAATTGCTGGGCGCCGTTTCGGGCGACCGGGTGTTTGACCTGTGCGCCGCGCCAGGCGGCAAGACCATGCAATTGGCCAGTCTTGGTGCCAAAGTCACCGCTGTTGATCGATCGGCCAAGCGGCTTCGGCGCCTGCGGGAAAATCTGAACCGGGTATCCTCGAAAAATGCCGTCGAGATCGTTGAAGCCGACCTGGCGCAATGGACCCCGGCCAAGCCATCAGATCGTATCCTGCTTGATGCGCCATGTTCGGCGCTTGGTACATTAAGGCGCCACCCTGAAGGGGCGTGGATCAAGAGCCAGGCTGACATTGAGCGCTTTCCGGCCCTGCAGTCACGGTTGCTGCGCGCCGCGCTGGGCATGCTGAAACCCGGCGGGACGTTGATCTATTGTGTCTGCTCACCCCTGCCGAGCGAAGGGCTTGCCATTGTCGAAGGCGTGATCGCTGATGGATTGGCCGCACGCCTGCCGCTTCTCAGCGGTGAATGCCTTGATTTTTCACCCTGCCTGACACCTGAGGGCGACTTGCTGACACTGCCCAGGAACACGTTCGCGCATGACGCGTTTTTCATAAGTCGGCTGACCCGGCCCGACTCGGCAACCAAAACAGGATAATCCCTTATTAACTCTGACAAAAAATGGTCTTATCAGGTTCATATGCAGTTCACACCCAACCTGCAAAATGCAGTCTGTCTAATTGTGCAAAGGAGCACTCGAAAATGGCACATGTCGTTTCTGCCGCTAAGGCACCGAATAAAATGATGGCTGGCGCTTTTGCCGCCATGACACTTGCGCTTGCAGGTTGTGCAACCGGCTATGGCGCAGGCACCGTCAATTCAACCGCTGTCGGATCTGCCGCAACTGTCCGTCAGGGCACCGTGGTCGCTGTTCGTCAGGTGACGATCAAGCCAGACAAGTCTTTCCTTGGCGCCGCAACCGGCGCAGTTCTGGGCGGTCTTGCAGGCTCTGAGCTTGGCGGCGGCGATAAAGCCCAGACCGCAGGCGGTGTTGCTGGCGCAGTTCTCGGCGGTGTTGCCGGTAATGAGGCTGGTAAAGCACTTGGCACCAAGCCAGGCCTTGCCATCACGATCGATTTTGGCGGCGGTGACGTCAAGGAAATCGTCCAACCTGCCGACCTGGTCGTGCAGCCAGGACAGCTTGTGAACGTTGCGTTCCGTCAAGACGGTGTATTCGTTTCACCCGCTTACTAAGCCGACCCAAGCATCAATATGATACCGCCGTCAGCCTTGTGCTGGCGGCGGTTCCGTTTTAGGCGTTTTGGATGTCTGACGTGCTCATTTCACCTTCGATCCTGTCTGCAGATTTTGCTGAACTGGGTGAGGAAATCCGCCGGATCGATGAGGCTGGAGCCGACATGATCCATGTCGATGTCATGGACGGCCATTTCGTTCCCAACCTGACCTTTGGCCCGCCAGTGATCGAGAAACTGCGCCCACACAGTGACAAACCGTTCGATGTTCATCTGATGATCTCGCCGGTTGATCCCTTTATTGATGATTTCGCCAAGGCTGGCGCGAATATCCTCACCGTTCACCCTGAAGCTGGACCGCACCTTCACCGTACGCTTCAGGCCATCCGAAGCGCTGGAATGAAGCCGGGCGTGGCGCTCAATCCGGCAACCCCGGCAGATATCGTCGATCCCGTACTTGATGATATTGATATGATCCTTGTCATGTCGGTCAATCCGGGCTTTGGCGGGCAAAGCTTCATCGAGAGCCAGCTGCGCAAAATCGAGTGCCTACGGGCGAAAATCGATCAAACCGGCCGCGATATCATTCTCGAGGTAGATGGCGGCGTGAACCCGGAAACAGCGCCGCGCGCGATTGACGCAGGCGTGACCGCAATCGTAGCAGGATCAGCTGTTTTTCGCGGCGGACCTGAAAACTACGCTGGTAACATCGCCGCTTTACGGCCATCACTGGCATAGGGCCAATGGCCAGAGTTTGTTAGAGTATCCAGTATGACGGAAGCCACAGGCCCAATTCCTGATCAGACCCGCCGCTCCGACGATGATGACGCAGCGCTCTGGGCCCGTTTCCGCGGCAAACCAGGCGAAGACATCAAGGCTTCTGCTGTCCATCGCATGAAAATCGCGTCCAGTGGGCCTGACGGATTTGGTCTGCACATGCGCCAAATCGCGCCCCCCGACGACCTGCGCGGCGAAGTGATCCTGCGCGGTATCTGGCGGATTGGCATGGAACGGATCGAACTTGAGGACGGGCTGGCGCCATGGTCCGAAACACTCCCGTCGCGGCATTTTGCCGACCGCATTCACCGGTTTGACTGGTTGTTCGACCTGTTCACGCAAGATCAGGCCGGAGCTGACCGGGCGCGCTACCTCGTTGATAACTGGATTCACAATTTTGGCCGGTTTGACGGCTTTACCTGGCGTGTCGGCTGCACCGCCGACCGGGTCTGGAACTGGCTCAAATGCGGGGCACCGCTGTTTGAAGAAGGCAGTGCAGAGGACCGCGAGCAGCGACTGGAGGCGGTGAGCAGGCAAGCCCGGCACGTCGCCGTACTGGCCGAAAGTCAGATTGATCCCGCGACACGTTGGCGGGCGTGCGTCCTAGGGGTCGCGTTTTCCGTCTGTATCGGCCGGGGCAAGGGGTTGGACGATGCCCTGATGCGCCTCGACAGCGAATGTACGGCGCAATTCTTTGCCGATGGTGGGCACGTCTCACGTGCCCCAGCCAGGGCTCTGGATTGCCTGATCGACCTGATCACGCTTGAAGATATCCTGGCCAGGAGCGAGCGCGGTGTGCCAGACTATATGCCGAGCTGGATCAGCCGGATTGGCGGCATGATCGCATTTCTCAAAACCGGTGATGGCGCTCTCCCCCCGTTTCATGATTCCAGCGAGGGCCGCGCCGAGTGCGTCGAAGCGGCCCTGTCCTATCTGGCCAGTCCGCCGCGGCGGTTCAGCGTCGCGCCCAAGTCAGGCTTTCACAAGCTTCAGAAAGGCCGCACGCAGCTTTTGCTGGATGCTGGCGGCGGTCCCGAACTGCCTTATGGCGACGGCGCGCATGCCGGGGCACTTGGGTTTGAACTGCATGACGGTGGCGCTCGGATCGTGACGTCCTGCGGCTTTAGCCCTGAAGTCGGCATCGCCTGGCAGGCCGCCGTTCGCCGGACAAGCGCCCATTCGACCCTGATCATTGATGAAACTGATTCATCCAAGTTTCGCACCAATGATGAAACCGGTCTCGTCTATCCGGTTGGCCCCGAAGGCATCTCCGCCAAGCGGCTCGAAGAGTCCGACGAAATCTGGCTCGATGCCCAACATGGCGGCTATAAGAGCGAGTATGGCCTGCTGCATCGACGACGCCTGTTCATGTCCGGTAATGGCTCGCGCCTGACCGGAGAAGACTCACTGGCGCGCCCCGTCTCTGCCGGGGCAGCCGAGTCCGAAGACGCCGTGTCCTTTGACCTCCGCTTCCACCTGCATCCGACCATTACAGCCTTGATGGCAGGCGATGGGATCGTTCTGGAGAGCGATCTCGGGCCGCGCTGGCGTTTCAAGACCTCACATGCCCGTGCTCGCTTGGAAAGCACGATCTATCTTGGCCGCGGTATCGTCGAACGGAGCGAACAGATTGTCCTGTCAGGCCGCGCAGATCCGAGCGGTGACGGCGGCGCACCGCCCAATTGCGTCCGCTGGGCCTTTTTGAGGGACAAATCCAAGTGACGCCGTATAGCGAAGCCCGCCGCGCGATGATCCTGACGCTCAGTTTTGACGTCGCAAGCGCTTTCGTCGCGATGTTCATCGCCGTATCGATGCGCTGGATTGCGACCGATGGCGCGCCAGGCGGCGAACTCATGCCAACGGCTGTGGCCATGTCGCTGATCTTTGCCTGCGCCGCATTTGTCGCGTTTTTCAGCCTCGGCGTGCATCGCCAGGTCTGGCGCCACGCAGGGTGGCCAGATGCCGTTCGTATCTTCCAGGCGGTCGCTTTGAGCGCCTTGATCTTCTTGCCGATCCTGTTCCTGATCAATCGTCTGGTCGGATTTCCGCGCAGCAGTTTGCCAATTTCGGTGATGATCTGGCTGGTGATCCTGTTTGCTGGCCGCATGGCGGCCTTGTCGCGCTCGACACAGCGACCCTTCCAGATATTTGAGAATGCCCGCAGCGACGCCCCGGCAGCCGTTCTGGTTGCAAGCGCACATGAGGCGGCGGAGGTGTTGCGCGACTTGCGCAACTCGCAGGAAGGCGCACCTGTTCGCATTCTCGGCTTGCTGGAAGCCGAAGGCGCCGAGCCGGGGCGCGCCATTCGCGGTGTACCGGTTCTGGGCGGGATTGATGATCTCGGAAAGATTCTCGACCTGCTATCCGTGCGCTACAAGTCGACGCCCTGGATCGCCGTCGCCGGTGCCACGCGGCGGCGTGAGGTGATGAATGATATTCTCGAGCTTGGTGCCACGCGCAAAACGCGTGTGATGGCGCTCGGTACGGGCGCAGAGGGACTTCACTTGCAGCGGGTGCGACCCGCTGACCTGCTCGAACGGCCCGAACGCCGGCTCGACGATCGTCCGGTGCGATCCTTGCTCGAGGGCAAGCGTATTTTTCTGACCGGGGCTGGTGGATCGATTGGCTCAGAACTCGCCCTGCAATGTGCGGCGCATGGCGCGGCCCATCTGACCTTGTTTGATGCCAGCGAGTATAATCTCTATTCGATCGATCTGCTGCTTCGCGAACGCTATCCGGATATCACCCGAACCGCTGTACTCGGCGACGTCCGCGACGCCAATCGGCTGCATCAGACGATGGAAGAGGCAGAGCCGGAAATTGTGGTTCATGCCGCAGCGCTTAAACATGTGCCGCTGATGGAGCTTAATCCCTGCGAAGCGGTGATGACCAATGTTGCCGGGACCGTAAATACGGTCGACACGGCGATTGCACTCGGTGTCAAAAGATTTGTCTTCATCTCGACGGACAAAGCCGTCGATCCGGACAATGTGATGGGCGCAACAAAGCGCCTGGCCGAACTTGCCCTGGCCTATAGAGCCAAGGGCACTGACCTTGCCGTCTCCATGGTACGGTTTGGTAATGTGCTGGGCTCGTCCGGCTCGGTGGTGCCACTGTTCGAGCGCCAGATTGCATCGGGCGGACCAATTACGCTCACGCATGAAGACGTGACGCGATATTTCATGACGGTAGAAGAAGCGACGTCACTGGTTCTGCAGGGCGCCGCCAATAACGGCGTGCCCGGACATGCCTCGCTCTACGTCCTGGACATGAATGAGCCGATCCGTATCCGCGATCTGGCCGAAGCGATGGTGCGGATGAAGGGCATGGTGCCTGGCCGGGACATCGAGATCGAAACAACCGGTCTCAGGCCAGGCGAGAAACTGCACGAGCGCCTCACCTATGATAGCGAACGCTTGCTCGAAACCGGCATTAGCGGCCTGCACAAAGTCACACCCGACAAACGGGATAATGAACCCCGCGGTTTCCGCACAGCCCTCAACAAGCTGCTGAAGGAAGCCTCTGGCCGCAATGGTGATGAAACGCTGGAGATGCTGTCTGGGCTTGTCCCGGCCTACCGCCCGCCGAACGGCACACAGGAATAGACACGTCGTCATATTGACGCTCCTGCAAACCATGCTAGGCGAGCGCGACATCCGCCGTTTGTTGCAAGGCCAAAATGACTGACCAGATCCGAATCCGCCGCGCCCTGATTTCCGTTTCCGACAAGGAGGGATTGGTTGAACGGGCGCAGCGTCTCGCTGCCCATGGTGTCGAATTGATCTCAACCGGCGGCACTGCCAAAGCGCTCAAAGCGGCTGGACTGGCCGTCAAGGACGTCGCCGAACTGACCGGCTTTCCGGAAATGATGGATGGCCGGGTCAAGACGCTGCACCCGGCCGTACATGGCGGCCTGCTGTATCTGCGCAACAATGACAGCCACAAGGCCGACGCCGAACGCCATGGCATCGAGGCGATCGACCTCGTCTATATCAATCTTTATCCGTTCGAGGCGACCGTTGCCTCCGGCGCTGGCTTTGATGCGTGTATTGAAAATATCGATATCGGCGGCCCGGCCATGCTGCGGGCGGCTGCCAAGAACCAGGATTTTGTCGCTGTCTGCACCGATGGCGTGGACGTCGATGCCACCCTGACGCTTATGGATGAAAATGGCGGACACTCGACCACCGAAATGCGCAAATGGCTGGCCGCCAAAACCTATGCTCGCACGGCTGCCTATGATGCCGCCATCTCGGGCTGGTATGCGGCGCAGCTTGGCGAGACAGCGCCGGACTGGACCGCCATTGGCGGACGCCTGAATGAAAAGCTGCGCTACGGTGAAAACCCGCACCAAAGCGCTGCGTTCTATGTCACCGGCGAAAACCGCCCTGGCGTCGCGACGGCCAAACAGATTCAAGGCAAGGCGCTCTCCTACAACAATATCAATGATACTGACGCGGCTTACGAACTGATCGGGGAACTTGGCAACGAGACCCCGGCTGTTGCCATTATCAAACACGCAAATCCTTGCGGTGTGGCTCAGGCTGGCAGTGTCATCGAGGCCTATCGCGAAGCCCTGGCCTGCGATTCTACATCGGCGTTTGGCGGGATTGTCGCCCTCAACCGCGCCCTTGATGCGGAAACCGCAACCGAGATCACCAAAGTCTTTACCGAAGTTGTCATTGCGCCGGGCGCCGATGAGGCAGCGATCGAGATCTTCGCCAGGAAGAAAAACCTGCGCCTGCTCCTCACTGACGGCCTGCCAGACCCGGCCGCGCCGGGGCGCTTTGTCAAAACGGTTGCCGGTGGTCTTCTCGTTCAGGACCGCGATTTCGGCCGGATCACAAAGCAAGACTTGGAAGTTGTGACAAAGATCGCGCCGACGCCAGAACAGATGGACGATCTCCTGTTTGCCTGGCGCGTCGCCAAACACGTCAAATCCAACACAATTGTCTATGCCAGGGATGGCGCGACCGTCGGCATTGGCGCTGGCCAGATGAGCCGGATCGACAGCGCCCGCATTGCGGCTCGCAAAGCTGAAGACGCCAAAGAGAAAGAAGGCTTCGCAGAGCGACGGACCACGGGCTGTGTTGCTGCCTCGGACGCGTTTTTCCCTTTCCCGGATGGCATGCTGGCTGCCGCAGCCGCTGGCGCCTCAGCCATCATCCAACCTGGCGGCTCGATCAAGGACGCAGACGTAATCGCCGCCGCCGACGAAGCTGGCCTCGCCATGGTCCTGACCGGCATGCGGCATTTCCGGCATTGAGCATGATGGAGATTGGTGCCCCATTCGATGCCCTCGGCCAGCACTGGATAAGCGTGCGAGTCTATTATGAGGACACCGATTTCACCGGCATGGTCTATCACGCCAATTACCTGCGTTACTTCGAGCGCGGCCGATCCGACATGCTGCGCGATGCCGGGGTGAGCCATCAGCATCTGCTAGAGCGTGAAGACCCGGCAGCTTTCACGCTGACCGGGATTGAGGTCAATTATAAGCGCGCCGCCAAAGTCGATGACATCCTGCACGTGCGAACCAGATATCGCGGCATGAAGGGCGTTCGTATCTTCTTCGATCAGACTTGCCTTCGCGGCGATGAGGTGATCGCCGAAGCGCGGATCACAGCCGTGATGATTCACACCAATGGTCGACCGCGCAAACCTCTGAAAGAGGTGATAGACAAGACCGCTGCCTATCTGTATCGCGGCGACACTTAAACCGCCTGGTGCCTGCGTCCGATCCGCAGCCCCTGGAACAAGGAGCCCGATGTGGCACGACAAAGAAAACGCAAAGGCGATCCCGTTCATGGCTGGCTCGCAATCGACAAGCCGCTCGGCATGACTTCGACCCAGGTCGTCGGCAAGTTGAAATACCTGTTCAACGCGCAAAAAGCTGGCCATGGCGGCACGCTCGACCCGCTGGCTGATGGCATCCTGCCGATCGCATTTGGTGAGGCGACCAAGACAGCGCAATGGGCGATGGATTGCGATAAGGAATATGTCTTCACGATTGAATGGGGCAGTTCGACCAGTAGCCAGGACAAGGAAGGCGAGGTTATTGCGACCTCTGATACCCGCCCGAACCGCGAGCGTATCGAAGCCGCGCTGCCTGCTTTCATTGGCGATATCCAGCAAGTCCCGCCGAAATATTCGGCGATCAAGATCGCTGGCGAGCGCGCCTATGATCTCGCCCGCGATGGCGAGAGCTTCGAAATCCCATCGCGCGAAGTCACGGTCTATGAGGCCGAGCTAATGGCGATGCCAGACGAGGATCATGCCACCCTCAGAGTTGTCTCAGGCAAGGGTTTTTATGTCCGGGCCATGGCTCGCGACCTGGCAGCGACGCTCGGCGCAGAAGGCCATGTCAGCCAGCTACGCCGGACCCGCGTTGGCGCGATGGACGAGGCGATGTCAGTCACGCTGGACCATCTGGAAACCCTGTCAGAGGATAAGTCAGCCCTGCTTGCAACCCTGCTTCCCCTCGAAACCGTGATCGATGATATCCCGCAAGTCGCACTGGAGACCGGCGATGCCGACGCGATCAAACAGGGCCGCGAAGTCATCCTGATGCCTCACATCGTTGAGCGGTGGCGGGCCGAAAAATCAGACGATCCCGAGGACAGACTGGCGCTGGCGACGTGCGATTCGGTGGCTGTTGCGCTCGGCGAGGTCCGCGCGGGACGGTTCAAACCGAACCGGGTTTTCCAACTTTAGGCTCAAGGTTTATTGATCAAGCAGGTCTCGTATCGGGCCTCCGGCCCTCACATAGACCAGGCTCAGGGAGTTTTGTGTAAGCAGGTTCCGGTCTGGCTGCGCCAGGCCATGAACCAGGCTCAGGGCTGTTTCCCAGCGCCTTTGCCCGCCCTGCGGGGTGCAGGTCGGTGGTTTGGTCAAATTGTGCTTGGGAGAGACTGAGGCGGGTCGGAGGTGCGTTGAAGCACACAGCTTCGTTTTGCCACGGCGTGTCCGTGGCATCCATCACCTTCAGCGACGGCATGAGCCGTGTTGAACTCGGGAGCTGGACCCCATGGACAAGCCATGGGGAGGCGGGGGTGAGAGATTGGCGTGAGCCGCGACCAGTGGCCGGCACCCTGAAGATGCGGCCTCAAATCCTCAGGCCCCCACCCCCTCGGCGCATGCGGATCATCGCCCAGTGCCAGCACGATGACCTGCCCCCAGGCCGAGACCATGATCAGCCGCTCGCGGCCATCCTGGTCCTTGAGCGCCA
>CAYGKE010000031.1:0-26348 GCA_964350465.1 uncultured Hyphomonas sp. | reverse complement strand
ACGAGCCGAAAGCAAAGCCAAAAGCGGCGAGCGCAAAAAAAGCTCCGCCGAAGAAAAAGGCTGCTGCCAAGACGGCGAACACCGCGAAAAAGAAACCTGCGGCAAAGGCCAAGCCGCGCAAGGCAGCAGCAAAGCAATAGCTGCGTCTTCGCCGCGCACACAGTTTCGCCAAATAGTCTGGTTAAGTCGATCAGCAGACCGCGCGTGACATTTTCGTCAGGCTCATCTTGATGCTGGCGAAATCTGAGAGGCGGGTTTATGTCTGGCGTGCCCCAACCCTGAGGAGACTATCTTGAACAAATTGATTGCAGGCGCATTGACAGCTGCACTTATCGTTGCAGCTTGTGGACAGTCGGATGACGACCTTACCAGTGATGAGGCGTTGACCGCACCGCCGCCGCCAGAGGCAACCAAGACCGTCGCAGTAACGCCTGAACTGACCAATTACGATGTTGATCTGTCAAAGATGTTGCCCGGTTCCATGGTGCCGATTACCGAGACCGAGCGCGGCATGCAGATATTTGGTGGATCCGAGACGCTGAGCTCCAGTGGCAAGACGGGCGGCGCATTCCTGACAGTGTCGCCGGAATTTGAGGCCTCGGCTTCCGGCAACACGATCAAGGTCAGCATTCGGGCCTTCGCAGAAAGCGGCTCGGCACCCCTTTTTGGATCGTATTCAACCCATGAAGTCGGCAATAGCGGCTGGCGCGCCATGGAGGTTGGGCCAGATACTTCAACCGTTTCGTTCGAGTATGCCGTCCCAGCCATGCTTGAAGGACTAGGCGACTATATCGGACTCTATGCCCCGAACGCGCCGGTTACAATTGAAGCGGTCACGATTGAAGTGATCGGCTAGTGCCGCTCTAACCCATCAGGCCCATTTCGTGGCGGTAGCGCCGGCGCAGCAAGTCGATCGGCGCGAGACCACCCTTGGGTTCTTCATAGTGCCAATACGTCCAGCCATTGCAGGCCGGGGCCTGTTGAACAAATGCACCCATGCGATGGATTGACCCGGTGGCCTCACCGGTGGTCAGGCTGCCATCGATACGAACACGCGCATTGAAGCGCTTTTTCGGGCTCCACAGGCGGTCACCAGGCTTGAGCCAGCCATTTTCCACCAGAGCGCCGAACGGAACACGCGGCAATGCACGCTTGCTCTGCTCAACCTGCAGCATCTCACCCTCGACCGGCTGCACGGCTTTCAACCGCGCACGGGACAAGCGGGCATAAGCTGGGTCCTGTTCGATGCCGATAAAGTCGCGGCCAAGAGATTTGGCCACAGCAGCCGTTGTGCCCGTCCCGGAAAATGGATCGAGCACCAGATCGCCGGGCTTGGAGGTTGCCAGAAGAATACGCTGCAAGAGAGCTTCGGGTTTTTGGGTCGGGTGTGCCTTCTTGCCGTCCTCGCCCTTCAGGCGCTCACCGCCAGCGCAGATCGGGATCAACCAATCCGACCGCATCTGCTTGTCTTCGTTGAAAGCCTTCAGTGCGTCATAGTTGAAGGTAACCTTTGAGTCGGCACTCTTGCCGGCCCAGATCATCGTCTCATGCGCATTCTGGAAGCGTGTGCCCTTGAAATTCGGCATCGGATTGGACTTGCGCCAGATCACATCATTCTGAATCCAGAAGCCACTATCCTGTAACACCGTGCCGACACGGAAAATATTGTGATAGGAGCCGATTACCCAGATCGCGCCATCATCCTTCAGGATGCGACGACATTCACTAAGCCACTGATGGGTAAACAGGTCATAGGCGTCAAAACTGTCAAACTGATCCCAGGCATCTGTGACGCCAGCAACAACCGACTGATCGGGCCGGGTTAGCCCGCCACCGAGCTGCAAATTGTACGGCGGGTCCGCAAAAATCAGATCGACAGACGCATCCGGCAGGCGCGACAGGACGTCGACGCATTCGCCCTCAATGATCGTGTTGCGGTGAAGTTCCATGGCGGCCTGCCCCTCGAATCGGTACGAATCAACAAGCCCCCCACATCCCCCCATTCGGGTTGCTGAATCGTTACCAATCAGAGGGTTAGGAGCAGTCTACTCGTTTCGAGAGCGAAACTGCCCTGATTTGCGCCTGTGGACAAGCCTGTGGATAGCCCCCCCGCCTGGGTCAGACCTCGGTGGTCAGGGCCTGTTCGGTCCATGCGGCATACCAATCGAGAAAGCGCGCCATGCCCTGCTCAAGCGTGGTGGCAGGTGCAAACCCATAATCGCGTTGCAATTTCTCAACATCGGCAAATGTCTCGACCATATCGCCGGGCGGAAGTGGCTCGAGATTGATCTTTGCCGTCTTGCCAAGCGAGCGCTCAATGATCGAAATCATGTTGCGGACTTCGGTCGGGGTGTGATTACCGACATTGTAGATTTCATGTGCGGCGGGTAGCGAGTCTGCCGGAGCCGCGCTTTCAATGATGCGCAGGACGGTTTCGACCACGTCGTCAATATAGGTGAAATCGCGGCGGATATCGCCGTGATTGAACAGGCTTAACGGGCGGCCATTGCGGATCGCGTCGGCAAATTTCCAATAGGCCATGTCTGGCCGCCCCCAAGGGCCATAGACCGTGAAAAAGCGCAGGCCGACCTGATCCAGGCCAAACAGATCAGCATAGGACTCGCTCAACGTTTCAGCCGCCATCTTGGTTGCCGCATAATAGGATTTCGGCTTCGACAGCGGCGCCGATTCGGTGAATGGGACCGTCTTGGCACCGCCATAGACAGAACTCGACGAGGCATAGACGAGACGGCGCAGGCCCGGCGTCAGGCGGCACGCCTCCAATACACTGGCATGGCCCTGCACATTGGCATTTGTATATGCCATCGGATGATCGAAGGAGTGACGCACACCGGCCTGGGCAGCCAGGTGCACGACCACGTCAGGGCGCACTTCGTCCATCAGGTTTATCAGGCGGCGCGTATCGCAGATGTCGAGCTTGTGAAAAGCGAAATCAGGACCCAGCGCGGCCACACGGGCGCGTTTCAGACGCTGATCATAGTAATCATTGAGACTGTCGACGCCGACGACCTGATAGCCGCGCTTCAGCGCCTCTTTCGAGACATGAAATCCGATGAAGCCAGCTGCGCCGGTAACGATCAGTTTCATTCCTAGACCTTTGCCCGAGCAAGCACGTTTAAACCAAGCCGGGCAAATCTGCCCGCGACTGCGACCTGTTTAATCCGAATTCGCCCGATATGACTACAGGTCGCCGCAGTTTTTCCGGTTGACGTTGCGGTGATCAGGCGATCCCAGCGCGCAACAAGTCATGCATGTGCAGGATGCCGAGCAGGTTGCCATTGTCGACGACGAAGAGCTGCGTGATGCTTTTCTCATTCATGAAACCAAGCGCAGAATAGGCAAGCTCTGCCGGGCTGGTCGAATAGGGGCCGCGCTTCATCACCTCATCGATCGTCGCTGGCTTGGTTTCCAGGCTGTACATGCGGCGAACGTCGCCGTCGGTGAGCACACCAATGAGGCCGCCCTCAGCATCCGTCACACCAACACAGCCGAGCGACTTGGCGGACATTTCGGCGAAGGCCAGATCAAGGCTGGTCCCGGTCTGCACCAGCGGGATCGCGTCGCCGGTGCGCATGACATCCTCGACCTTGACCAGCATGGCGCCCAGCTTGCCGCCCGGATGCAGGACCTTGAAATCATCGGCGCGAAAGCCTTTCTTTTCGAGCAAGGCGACAGCGAGGGCGTCCCCAAAGGCCATCATCAGCGTTGTCGACGTGGTCGGCGCGCTGGTGACATTGCAGGCCTCTTTGACATTCGGCACCAGCATCAGGATATCGCCCGCCTTGCCTAGCGAAGAGTCCGCGACCGCGGTCATACTGATCAGCGGGATTGAAAAGCGCCGCGCATATTGGATGAGATCGGAGAGCTCGGCTGTCTCACCAGAGCGCGACAGTGCAACGATGACATCATCCTTTGTGATCATGCCGAAATCGCCATGCGAGGCCTCGGTTGGGTGAACGAACTGGGCCGGCGTCCCGGTCGAGGCCAGCGTTGCGGCAATCTTGCGCGCGACATGGCCGGACTTGCCAATCCCGGCGCAGATCACCCGGCCCGTCGCGGCGGCGCAGGCTTCAACAGCCCGTTCGAACGAAGCATCAAGACTATCGGCGAGCAGATGCAGCGCCTCGGCTTCCTGCGTGAGAACACGTTTGGCAATATCGGTATGGGCCAGATCAGCGGGTTTGGTCTTCGTTTTCATGCGACACCTCTACTCCGGCCTTTGGTTCCAGTCCAAGACTGAATATTCAGACAATGTGGTGACCTGAATTCGTCCATAAGCACCAGTTTTCAATTTCAGGGCATGTGGACTGGTCTTGCCGTCCAGCGCAAGCTGCAGGGCAAAACGAGCGATGCCGTTTGAGGTCACAACGAGGACCGGACCGCCCTGTTTGTCTTCAGCGAGCGCGCCGAAGAAGCTTTTCCAGGCTTGCGTGACAGCGCCAGGATCAATCTGCCAACCAGAAGGCACAACCGCGCGCTCGTCCCAGGCCGTAAGCGCTGCCTTGCCGATGCGCGCCTCAACCTTGGCCTCAGGCATGTTCTCGTCAGGGCCGTAATCGACCTCGCGCAGGAATTCGAGGAATTCCAAATCCATGACCATTGGCTGGACCGCGAGAATGGCTTCAGCGGTCTGCATGGTGCGCTTCAAAGGGCTGGAATAGGCTTCCGCGAAAGAGATGTGCCGACCGGCGAAATGCGCCGCAAGCGCCTCAGCCTGCGCGTTGCCGGAGGTTGACAGGGGCAAGTCGGTGCGCGCGCCAACCCGGGTGACGGTATCACCGGGGTCAAACGTGTTGCCGTGCCGGACGATATAGACGGTTCGGGTCATTGCACGATGGCGTGGATCGCCCTGAGCTCCGATAGCAGGCCTTTCGCCGCCGTCAGGGGCAGGCAGCTTGGACCATCACAGAGCGCTTTGTCAGGGTCGGTGTGGAATTCCAGGAAGACGCCATCTGCGCCTGACGCAACCGCCGCGCGCGCGATCACAGCCACGCCTTCACGGCGACCGCCAGTTGAGGCCCCGCCGGTGCGCGGGTCAGCGCCGGGAAGCTGCACGGCATGGGTCGCATCAATTGTGACCGGGCAGCCCAGCGCCTTCATCTGCTCAATGCCGAGCATATCCACGACCAGGTTATTGTAGCCAAAGCTGGCACCGCGCTCGCACAGGATGACCCGGCGGTCCGGCATGGCCTCACCAATCTTGGAGACGATATTCCTGGTGTCCCACGGCGCGAGGAATTGCGCCTTCTTGACCTGTATCACCCCGCCAGATGCGGCAACCGCCTTGGCAGTGGCGACGACCAGATCAGTCTGGCGGCAAAGGAAAGCCGGGATCTGTACAACATCCGCAACCGCCGCAACGGGTTCGGCCTGGTCCGGCTCATGCAGGTCGGTGCAGATAGGCACATTCAGCTGCGCCTTGACCTCGGCAAGCATTTTCCCGCCTACTTCAATAACAGGCCCGCGATAGGATGTGATCGAGGATCGGTTGGCCTTGTCAAAACTCGCCTTGAAGACATAAGGCAGGCCAAGCTCGGCGGAGGTCGCCTTAAGGTGGCGACCAACTTCGAGCGCGAGATCGAGATTTTCCAGCACATTCAGCCCGGCAATCACCGCCAGTGGCTGGCCTTTACCGATGGACCATCCGTATTTCTCCAATGACAATGCCGACATTGTATTTCCACTTGCTGAGTAAGAGCTGATCTGACTGGCCGCACAAATAGTCCGCACGCGCGCATAGCACCAGTAGCATCGCGCATTTTAGCTGCACTCAGATATCAAGACGGAGCTGTCCGCCTTTCCTGACGGGCGGCTGGAACAGGTCAGTGCGCAGTGGCGGCGCTTTACTATTCAGGTCAAAGCGGCGGGTGGCGCGCTGAAAGCGGAGCCCAATCAGACGTGCCCGGTCGCCAATGCCGGAGCCGCGGGTGAACCATTCAGAATCATAATCCTTGCCGCCGCGCATTTCCCGAAGCAAGTTTATGATACGGGCGGCACGGTCCGGATAGTGCTGCACCAACCATTCCTGCACGACATCTTTGAGCTCATGCGGCAGGCGTAGCAGGACATAGCCAACACTTTTTGCGCCGTGATCGGCAGCGGTTTCGACCAGCGTTTCGATTTCGGCCTCATTGAGGGTTGGAATGATTGGCGCCATCATCACGGTCGTACGGATGCCCGCATCACTGAGCGCTTTGACCGTGGCAAAGCGCAGACGCGGCGCGGCTGCGCGTGGCTCCATGGCGCGGCAGAGTTTGCCATCCATCGTCGTGATCGAAACCCCGACCCGGGCAATTCCCCTCGCCGCCATGGTCGCGAGAAGGTCAATATCACGCTGGATCAACGCAGATTTTGTCAGGATCGTTACCGGGTGATTGTACTCAGAGAGAACCTCCAGAATTTGCCGGGTCAGGCGGGTCTTCTTTTCAACCGGCTGGTAGGCATCGGTGTTCATGCCGAGCGCGATGGGCCGGACAACATAGCTCGGTTTGGAAAGCTCGCGTTCCAACAGCTCCGGCGCATCCGGCTTGTAGAAAAGCTTGCTTTCGAAATCGAGCCCAGCCGACATGCCATGAAAGGCATGCGTCGGGCGGGCAAAACAATAGACGCAGCCATGCTCACAACCGCGATACGGATTGATCGTGCGGTCGAACGGAATATCCGGCGAGCGATTGAAATTGATGATCTTGCGCGGCGTTTCCTTGGTTAGTGTCGTGCGCAGAGGCGGCGCCTCTTCTTCAATGGTGCCCCAGCCATCATCCAGCGCCTCGCGCGTTTCCGGCTCAAACCGCCCGGTCTGGTTGGAAATAGCGCCGCGCCCGCGATGATGAAACCGCTCACCAAGCGCCTCCACCTCGTCCCGGTCCACCCGGCCATATTTGGTCAGTTTCTGTGTCGTCCTCATGCCAGGAAGCGAACCACAGAAATGAGAACATAACAAGAACTATTGAAATTATTCCACAACCAATCGAAGCGCCTTGGCGAAGACGCTTGGCAACGCCCCCATTGCCTTGGCAGATGGCGTGAACTGGCCTTCGACCTTGGCCTTGGCATGCCAGACCATGAGGTCGAGCGAGAAATGCGTGAAGACATGGCGCACCGTACCGGCCTCCTGCCAGTCTGCCGGAGCAGGAAATGCGGGCTCAGGACGCCCGCCCTCTTCCCAGTCAGAACCCGGCAATCCGAGCATACCGCCAAGCAGGCCCTTGTCCGGGCGCCGTTCGGTCAGCACGGACCCTGCCCCATCGCTGAGAACATAAACATGGCCAAGGCGGTGGGGCTTGGCCGCCTTTCTTGGCTTAATCGGATAGCGTTCTGGATCCCCCTGCTGGCGCGCCGCACACAAGCGGGCCAATGGGCAAATCAGGCAATTCGGGCTTTTCGGGGTGCAGACAGTCGCGCCGAGATCCATCAGCGCCTCGGCGAACTCAGCTGGATGGTTTGTCGGCACTAAGCCGGAGACCATGGTCTTGATCTGTGCCTTTTCCTGTTTCCATTCGCCGTCTGCCGCCAAGAGGCGCGCAAAGACACGCTCGACATTGCCATCCACAGCAGCGGTTCGCAGACCAAAGGCGAGCGCGCCGACAGCGCCAGCGGTGTAAGGGCCAATGCCCGGAAGCGCGCGCAGGTCTTTCTCGGTATCCGGCCAGCTGCCACGATCAGTAACTTCACGGGCACATTTCAGGAGATTCCGCGCACGGGCATAATAGCCAAGCCCGGCCCAGGCCGCCATGACGTCCTCGTCCGAGGCCGCCGCCAATGCTTCGACCCTTGGCCAGCGCAGGGTGAAAGCGAGATAGTAACGTGTCGCATGTGGCACGGTGGTCTGCTGCAACATGATCTCTGCCAACCAGACCCGGTAGGGCTCGGCTTTGACACCCCGCGCGCGGTCCGCAGGGCCAATCCGCCACGGCAATTCGCGGGCATGACGGGCATACCAATCCAGAAGTTTCTCCGGCAGCTCCGCAAATCGTGTGTTTTCATCGAACGGCATGGCGGGCAAAGTGGCGCGCATGGTGAAACGGTCAACCCTCGATCCCATCGAAGAAGCACGTGCGCGGGTGCGCCTGCGCTATGCCAAGGCAAAACCGGTGCATCCGGGACCGCCAACGATTGGCAAGGCGGCCCTCAGTCTGGCACGCAAGACCCTACCGCAATCGGGCGCAACCATCGACAAGCTAAAAGACCAGTGGGAGATACTGGTTGGTCCACAACTGACAAGACTGTGCCGTCCAGAAAAGCTCAGTTCGACAAAAGGTGGACGCATTCTGACCCTGAAAGTGATTCCCGCCGCTGCCGGCCTGGTTCAGCACCAAGCGGAGATGATCCGGCAGCGTGTGTCAGTCGCGGCGGGCGGCGATATCACCAAGCTGAAACTGGTTCAGGGGCCGCTGACCAGCGGTCCGACAGCAAAACCGAACGCGCCGCCAGTCCCGTTGACACTGCAGCAGCGTGAAGCCCTGCTTGCCTCAGCCGAGGCGATTGATGACGAAAAGCTGCGCGCTGCAATTGTCGCGCTTGGCGAGGCCGTGCTATCGGCCCCCACAGAATAGCCCCGATTGCCGTTAACATATTGGCAACTCTTCCGACTCAGACTGTTAAGGATCCGTTATGAAGATGTCTCAAATCTGTCGTAGAACCGCCATGGCCGTGATTGCATCGGCCGCGCTTGCAGCCTGTAGTCAGGCCGGCAGTGACGCAGAGACTCCGGCTGATACACCAGCTTCCGCGGCGCTTCAGGATATGGTCATGGGCAATGCCGATGCACCGGTAACGATTGTTGAATATGCGTCCTGGACCTGCCCGGCCTGTTTACAGTTCCACGCCGACACCGTGCCAACTCTGGTTTCGGATTATGTTGAAACCGGCAAGGTGAAATATGTCTTCCGCGAGTTTCCGACGGCACCGGCCAATATTTCTGTCGCGGGCTTCGCCATTGCCCGTTGTGCCGGGCCTGACAAGTATTTCGATGTACTCGATGAGCTATTCACGCGCCAGCAAGGCATTATCGCGGTCGCGCGGCAAGGCGGGCAAGTTCGTGCGGCGCTGCAGCAGGTCGCCAGCAATCATGGCGTGGACGGTGAAGAGGCCTTCGACACCTGCCTGCAGAACCAGGACGTCAGACGCGCCATCGGGGCGTCAATTGCGCTCGGCGACAGTTCCGGGGTCAATGCGACGCCAACGATTTTCCTGAACGGACAAAAGCTTGAGGGCAGCGCCTGGCGTTATCCTGATGGTCTTCGCGAGGTCCTGGATGCGGCGCTCGGCGATGACGCGCCAGTCGAAGATGCTGCAATTCCTGCCGAAACAGATGACGCACCAGCAGAATCGCCGACAGAGTAAGGCATGGAAGGGGCTCGTATATGCATATAAAAGAACTGCGTATTGCGGGCTTCAAATCCTTTGTTGACCCTGAAAATATTCCGATCAATCCCGGCCTGACCGGCATTGTCGGGCCTAATGGCTGCGGCAAGTCCAATCTTCTGGAAGCGCTGCGCTGGGCGATGGGCGCCAATTCAGCGCGCGCCATGCGCGGCGGCGAGATGGATGACCTGATCTTCTCAGGCGCCTCAGGCCGCCCAGCCCGCGAGCTGGCTGAAGTGACGCTGGTGCTTGATAATTCCGCCCGCACAGCACCGCCGGAATTCAACGCTTCCGATACGCTGGAAATCATGCGTCGCCTGAAGCGCGGCATCGGATCAACCTATAAGCTTAACGGCCGAACCGTGCGGGCCAAGGATATACAGCTAATCTTTGCGGACGCATCGACCGGCGCCAATTCACCGTCTCTGGTCCGTCAGGGCCAAATCAGCGAACTTATTGCGTCCAAGCCGCAAAACCGCCGCCGTATTCTTGAAGAGGCTGCCGGTATTTCAGGCTTGAACACGCGGCGACACGAGGCGGAGCTCAAGCTGCGCGCTGCTGAAACCAATCTGGAGCGCTTGTCGGAAGTTTCGGCAGAGGTAGAGCGACAGCTCGAAAGCCTTAAGCGCCAGGCCCGCAAGGCACGCAAATATAAAGAGCTGACCTCCCAAATTTCTGCTCTGGAAGCGTTTCTCGCGCACTTGAAATGGCAAACGGCAAAAACAGATCAGGAAACAGCCCGCGCTGCGCTTGAGACCGCGAAAATAGAAGTGGAGCGCATGACGCGTGAAGCTGCGGTCACAGAAACCAAGCGAATTGAAGCCAGCGAAGGCATTCAGCCACTGCGTAACGCTGAATCGGTTGCCAGCGGCAAGCTTGGACAAGCCAAGATCGAACTCGCGCGCATTGAAACAGAGCGCAAAAATGCGGCTGATGCCCTGACCCGGCTGGAGAGCGAAGCGGCCCGGATTGCCAGCGATATTGAACGTGAGCAGGCCCAGAAAGAAGAGGCTGAGGCAACCCTTGCGCAGGCGCGAGAGGATCTCGCCGCACTGCCCGTCGCCGACGATACGACCAATAAGGAAAAAGAAATTGCGGCTGAGCGCCACCTCGCCGATGCCCGCGAAGCCCTCAACCTCGCGCAGGAACGGGCAGACAAAGCTGCGTCGGCGCTGGCGACCAAACGCGCCGAGATCCAGGCAGCACAGTCGAATGCTGAAGCTCACCAAAGACGCAAGGACCGTCTTGAAAACGAAGTCTCTGGTCTGCGAGCTCAATTGAATGAGTTGCCCGATATGGGCGCTCAGGCAGAAGCCCTGGCCGAGGCTCGCCGAGCAGAGAATGCCGCGATTTACGCCGCTGAGCAGGCAGAACAGGCCGTTGAACGGGCAGAACAGAAGCTGATAACAGCGCGGGAAGCAGAGGCCGAAGCTCAGGACCCCCACCAACAGGCAGAAGATCAGGTCCGCACGCTAGAAACCGAGATTGGCGGCCTCCACCGCCTGCTGCGCAAAGCTGAAGGTCCACAAGCACCGCCAATTGTCGACCGGATACGCACCAGCGATGGCTATGAAAAGGCTGTTGCTGCGGCCATTGGTGACGGTTTGCAGGCTTCAACGGATCGCTCTGCCGCGATGTATTGGGGCGGGCGCGACGCCTCGCTACAAGCATTGCCAGGCGGCGTTCAGCCACTTGCCCAATTTGTTGAAGCCCCCGGTGAACTTGCCGCTCGCCTCTCCCAGTGCGGAATTGTGCCAGCTGACCAGGGCGCCGCGATCGCATCGCAATTGAAGGCTGGCCAGCGACTGGTCAGCGTTGAGGGCCACTTGTGGCGCTGGGATGGTTTTACGCGCACACCTGCCGCGCCAATTGCCGCTGCTGAGCGTCTGGAACAGCAGGCTCGCCTGGAAGCGGCGCAATCTGAAATTGGACCGGCACGGCAAAGCCTGTCGGAGCTACGCGCGGCGCTCGATGCGGCGAAGGGGGCTCGTCTCGGCGCCGAAGATGATATCAAAACAGCCAGGCGGACAGCCTCCGAGACGGCTACACAGCTGACCAATGCCCGGCGTGTGCTGGCAGGCGCCGTTCAGGAGAGTGATCGCTCCTCGCTAAAGGCTGATAGCCTGCGAGAAAACCTGGGGCGGATGGAAGCCGATCTGCAGATCGCGGTCGAGGCCCTGGAAGCAGTGGCGCGCCCAGGAGATGCGGACGACATAAGCGCACTTGAGCATACCGTTCAGACGAGCCGCGTCGCGCTTAATCTGGCCCGCGAAGCCGAAACCGAGGCGCGTGGGCGCCTCGCCGACCTGACCCGTAACCGGCAGCAGGCCATGGCCCGGCGGGCATCACTGGAACAGGATGTTGAGCGCTGGACTGGCCGCGTCACAGCAGGCGCTGCACGGGTGCAGTCCTTGATTGTTCGGCGCAATGAAGCAGCTTCTGAGGCCTCGGCAGCGCGCGCCAAGCCAGAGACCCTGCAAACTCAGCTCGGCACGCTTGCGGCAAGGGTCGAGACGCTGGAATCGGAACGTCAAACGGCTGCAGATGCGCTCGCGACTCGCGAAACCGAAATTCGCGAGATTGAGGCTTCAGCCCGCTCGGCCGCAAACCTCGCCATGTCGGCGCGTGAAACCCTGGCGGTCACCAATGCCAAGCTTGAGAATGCCGCGATGCGGTTTGAAGAGGCGATAGAACTATCACGGTCGCACTTCCAACGCGCACCAGAAGGCTTATTGGTGCTGGCCCGCGAGGGCCTCGACGAAGAAACTATGGAGGCGCTCGACCTCAAGGAAGCTGAACGCCAGGTCGATTTCCTCAGACGAGACCGCGAACAGCTTGGCGGCGTTAATATGGAAGCCGAGGCCGAGGCTGAAGAAATGTCATCGCGGCTTGGCACCCAGGAAGAGGAAAAAGCGGACCTGATAGCCGCCATTGCCAAATTGCGTGAAGGCGTAACGGCCCTGAACGAAGAAGGCCGTCACCGTTTGATGGAGGCCTTTGAGCGGGTCAATGAACATTTCAAAGCGCTGTTCACAACGCTGTTTCGAGGTGGTGAGGCTGAGCTTCGTCTGATCAATGCTGATGATCCGCTTGATGCTGGCCTCGAAATCTTCGCGCAGCCACCGGGCAAGCGCCTCGGCACGCTGTCGCTAATGTCTGGCGGTGAGCAGGCACTTACTGCAACGGCGTTGATTTTCGCTGTGTTCCTGTCGCGTCCGTCACCGATCTGTGTGCTGGATGAGGTCGATGCACCGCTCGATGACGCCAATGTCGATCGCTATTGCCGGATGCTGGACGAAATGCGCCAGCGCACCGATACACGCTTTATCGTGATCACGCACAATCCGGTAACGATGAGCCGGATGGACCGCCTGTTTGGCGTCACCATGCGGGAAAAAGGTGTCTCGAAACTGGTTTCAGTCGATCTGGAAGCAGCTGAAGAATTGGTTGCCGCTTAAGTCAACGCCAATAGATTCAGGTCTGGATCTGAAATTCCCGCACGCAGGGGCGTCTCTGGTGCATCTCGAAGAAATTCCACGACATCGCACGCCTGATGCTGAGCCGCCCTTCCGGATTGTCATAGCGCTTGCGGCTGCGCCAGATCGCCGGGATACCTCTTATGCCATCAATCATACCGCGTGAGGTCGCCTTGAAGCGCCCGATAAACGCAGCCTTGATAAGCAGATACAGACTGATCGCGAAATGTCCGGGGAGTGTCAGGATTAACAGGTCGAGCGGCATGTTCTTGAAATAGGTCCACATCCGGTTGCGTGTACCGTGATAGATAGTGAAATCGGTATGGCGGCCGGAAATGGCGCTGCCTTTATGGTCGACCGCCGCGCCAGGCAGGAAGACGCAGCGCTCGCCCATCAGGCGAAGTCTGAAGCCGAGATCGACATCCTCACAATAGCAGAAATAGCGCTCGTCAAAGCCGCCAACCCGCTGGAAGACATCGCGGCGAACCACAGCTGCCGCGCCGCATGGGCTGAAACACTCGCCCTCACCCGGCATGGCGCTAACATGATGACCGAAGCCGCCGCGCCATGGAATACCGAAGCCGAAATACGCATCGCCAACGCCGTCAAGGACGTCAGAACGGCCGAGTTCGTACTGGGCGCATGCAAAGGCAGTGGTGTCAGGGTGTCGGGCTTGTCCAGATACGATCTGTTCGAGCCAGTCCGGCCGTGCCACGGTATCGGGATTGAGGAAAACCACCCATTTTCCAGTCGACTCTTTGGCGGCCAGGTTGCAGGCTTTCGCAAAGCCGAGATTTTCAGAACTTTGGATCAGGCGCATGCCGTTGAGGTTTGCCTCATCAACGATTGCCGCAGAGCGATCGGTCGAGGCATTATCTACAATAATCGTCTCGAAATCCTGGAATGTCTGATCAGCAAGCCCTTCGAGGCAAGCTCCGATCCAGTCTTCGCTCTGATAACTTACGATGATAATCGAAAATTCTGGCACTCTACGCTCCACATCCCCCATAGGTTGAATAGTCCAGGTTCAGCGCCTTCGGCAAGGCTTTGTTTCCACAAGAGGGCTGGCGACTGATTTTTTTCTCTATAAGGGGTATTTGTGACACTAACGGCACAATGCTTGGGCACTATGAAAACACTTATCGTCATCCCTTCGCGTCATGGCTCGACACGGTTTCCCGGCAAACCCTTGCACAAGATCGCGGGCAAGACGCTATTGCAGCGCGTCGTCGGGATTGCCGTAACCGCCTGCGAGCAAAGCGATAATGTTGAATTCGTCGTCGCCACTGATCATCAAGCCATTGCAGATCATGCGGCCGAGATCGGCGCACCAAGCGTTATGACAGATCCAGACTTGCCGTCAGGCAGCGACAGGGCTCTTGCGGCGATGCAGCTGGCGGCCCCGGACGCTGACTTCATCATCAATCTGCAAGGCGATGCGCCGTTTACGCCGCCGGGCTATATTGCAGCACTGATCGAGGCGGCGGCTCAGTCCAACGCAGATGTCGTGACCCCGGTCGTCCAGTTGAGCTGGGACGATCTGGATATCGTGCGGGAACAGAAAAAAACCTCGCCATTTTCCGGCACTAGTTGCGTTTTTGATCAGGCAGGAGATGCAAAATGGTTCTCGAAGATGGTACTGCCGGCGATCCGCAAGGAATCCGACCTGCGCAAGCAAAACGAGCTTTCCCCGGTCTGGCGCCATATTGGCCTATATGGCTATCGCCGCGCCGCTCTAGAGCGCTTCGTCTCGCTTCCTGAAGGGTATTACGAAAAGCTGGAGGGCCTGGAGCAGCTGCGATTCCTCGAGAACAGTATGCGAATACAGGTCGTCAAAGTGGCTGCGTCAGCCCATTCCATGTGGGGTGTCGACACGCCGGAAGATGCCGCCTATGCCGAACGCCTGCTTACGGAAGCCTGATCTCGGCACTTGGTTGGATACGGAAACGACATGAAGTTTGAGCGCCAGAGCATACCCGATGTTGTACTGATCACACCGAAACGGTTTGAAGACTCTCGCGGGTTTTTTTCCGAAACCTATCATTTTGAGCGGTTTGCCGCGGCTGGCATCAAGTGCACGTTCGTCCAGGACAATCACTCACGTTCAGCCGCCATTGGGACACTGCGCGGCCTGCACTTTCAGGCACCGCCAAAGGCGCAGGACAAGCTTGTGCGCTGCATAAGCGGGCGGTTGCTTGATGTCGCTGTGGATTTGCGCGCCGGATCGCCGACCTATTTGCGCAGTGTCAGCGTCGAGCTGTCGGCAAAGACCGGCCAGCAACTCTTCATCCCCGCCGGCTTTGCCCATGGCTTTGTCACCCTGGAGCCGGATACAGAGGCGCAATACAAGGTCTCTGAATACTACGATCCAGAGCTTGATCTGGGAATTGCCCATGATGACGAGGATATTGGCCTTGCGTGGCCGATGCGGCGCGATCAGCTGACACTTTCTGAGCGTGATGCGGGCCTGCCAAGGTGGCGAGACTTGTCAGTCATATTTGACTATAAAGCTGCATAGATAGGCCAAGGTGATCGGACACGGCATGACCAGGATCATTGTCACAGGCGGTGCAGGCTTTATCGGCTCTGCACTTTGTCGCCGACTCAGCGCCGATCCGGGTGCTCATCTCACCATCATCGACAAGCTGACCTATGCAGCAACACGGGATACAATTGCCCCATTGCTCGACTTGCCGAATGTCGAGCTGATTGAGCATGACATATGCGACCGCAAAGCTATGGTTGAGCTGATCACAGCCAAACAGCCAGATGTGGTCTACCACCTTGCGGCAGAAACTCATGTCGATCGCTCGATCACGGGATCGCAGGCGTTTACTGAAACCAATGTCCTGGGCACACATGCCCTGCTGGATGGGGCGCTGGAATATTGGCGCGCGCTGAGAGGGCCGAAACAGGCTCAATTCAGGTTCATTCACGTCTCAACAGACGAGGTTTACGGTTCGCTCGGTGCGACGGGAAGATTTTCCGAAACGACGCCTTATGATCCGTCATCGCCCTATTCGGCGAGTAAGGCCGCATCAGATCATCTCGCGCGCGCCTGGCAGCGGACCTATGGCCTGCCCGTGGTGATTTCCAACTGCTCGAACAATTACGGGCCCTACCAGTTTCCTGAAAAACTGATCCCGCTGATGATCCTGAACGCTGTGGCGGGTAAGCCCTTGCCGGTCTATGGCACTGGCGAGAATGTCCGCGACTGGCTGTATGTCGATGACCATGTCCGCGCCCTGGTGCTGATCGCCGAGAAAGGCGTGCCCGGAGAAACCTATAATGTTGGCGGCGGCAACGAGCGCACCAATCTGGAAATTGTCGAGATAGTGTGCGCCCTGCTGGATAAGCGCCGACCTAGAGCAAACCCCCATGCTGATTTGATCGAGTTTGTAGCCGATCGGCCTGGGCATGACCTGCGTTATGCCATTGATGCAACGAAAATCGAGACCGGGCTTGGCTGGCGGGCGACACAAAACCTCGATACCGGGCTCGCGAAAACGGTCGACTGGTATCTTCAGAACGAGGCGTGGTGGCGAGCGTTGCATGAACGTGGGTATCAGGGTGAACGCCTTGGTCTGCATGCCCCTGATACGGCGCTCAGCAGCCCGGCATGATGAAGCTTCTGGTGACTGGCGCGTCAGGACAATTGGCGCAAATGCTAAAGCGTGTGGCGGCGCAGGACCTGCGGATCGAAACATTGGGTCGCGGCCAGCTCGACATCACGGATCGTGCATCTGTTGCCAGCGCGTTTGCAGCCGTGCAGCCTGATCTGGTGATCAATACAGCTGCCTACACTGCCGTAGACAAAGCCGAGAACGAACGCGACGAGGCGTTCCGCATCAATGCTGATGGCGCCGAGAATATTGCCCGTGAAGCCTCCCGGCAGGGTTGTCCGACCATTCAGATTTCGACCGACTATATTTTCGATGGCCACGCGCAGACGGCCTATTCGGAAACCGACACCCCCAATCCTCTCAATGTCTATGGCGCCTCGAAACTGGCAGGAGAGCTTGCCGTCCGAGCCTCCAATTCAGAACACCTGATCATACGGACCTCATGGCTGTACGCCCCTCTGGGGACGAACTTTGTGACGACCATGCTGAGGCTGGCCGAAACCCGCGAAACGGTCTCGGTTGTCGATGATCAGATTGGCTGCCCGACCGCGGCGGCCGACCTCGCAGCGGTTCTGGTCGATCTGTCTCGTCAGATTGGACAGACGGGAAGCAAGACAGCATGGGGCACTTATCATCTTGCCGGGTCCGGCACCTCAAGCTGGGCCGAACTGGCACGCGAGACCTTCAGGTTGAGCGGCAAGTATGGCGGGCCGGGCGCCAATGTTGAGCCCGTCACCACAGAAGCTTATGGGGCGCTGGCGAGGCGACCCCTGCATTCAGTACTGGATTGCAGAAAGGCCGAACGCGAGTTTTCGCTACGCCTGCCAGATTGGCGCGACAGCCTTGATGGCTGTGTTGCGGCCATAACAGCAACGATGACGCGCGGATAGGCTCTGCTGTATCCGGCCTGGCGCGTCGGTCATCATTTCGATTCTCACAAATCAATCCGACTGACCGGGTGTCCGCCTATCATGTGCTCAACGAATATCTTGCGGAGCTAATGATGGATTTCAGCCCTAACCTCACCCTGCCTTATGTGTTGCCAAATCAGGCGCAAAAGCATGTCACCGTGAATGAGAGCCTGCGCCGGCTTGATGCAGTAACGCAAATCCATGTCGCCTCCCGCACAGACGCGGTTCCACCGGTTACGCCTGTTGAAGGCGAAAGCTTTATTCCAGCCGCTGGTGCAAGCGGAGATTGGGCTGGGCTCGACGGACAACTGGTCTGTTTTCAGGATGGTGCATGGGCGGCGTTTCCACCAAAAACCGGCTGGCAGGCTTTCATCACTGAGGAAAACGGGCTTGTGGTCTTTGATGGCACGGATTGGGTCAGTGCTGGCGATACGCTGGGGGAGATCTCACTGCTTGGCATCAATGCCAGCGCCGACCTGACCAACCGATTTGCCATGAAGGGGCTGGCGAGCCTGTTTGATCATGACGGCGGCGACCATCAATTGAAGATCAACAAGGCTGCCGACACTGACACGGCCAGCCTGCTGTTTCAGTCGGGCTATAGCGGGCATGCTGAAATGGGGCTCATCGGTGACACGGATTTCGCTATCAAGGTCTCGCCCGATGGCGCTGTATTCGATGCCGCCCTCACGGTTCAGGCGAGCGATAGCTATGTCGGCCTTGGCACGGATGCCCCTCTCTCGCGCCTCCATGTCACGCAGTCGCTTGCTACGCTAATTACGATTGAGGCCACGACAGCGGGTAGCGGTGCGGGGTTTGACATCATCAACACCGGCGACGGGCAAAACTGGCGCTTCATCGGACAACAAGTCCGGTTCAAGGTTCGCGATCACACAGCCGGCCTCGACAAGCTGCATATCGAGAGCGGTGCAACCGGCGATGTCCTGTTCCAGAATTGCGGCAATGTCGGCATCGATATTACTGCTCCGAGCGCGAAACTGCATGTTGACGGCGCCGTTCGTTTGGGAACATCAACGGTGGCCAGCCTGCCTGATGCCAGCACCATAGGCGCAGGAGCAATGCTCTATGTCTCTGATGCCTCTGGCGGTTCAATCATTGCCTTCAGTGATGGCAGCGACTGGCGCCGGATCAGTGATCGCAGCACTGTCAGCTAGTCACCCGCTTTCGGGATTGCCGCGAGATGATCTGCCATGGTAGCGCCAATACGCTGCGGGCTCGCCCATTCACTGAGCTTTGCCTTGGCCGCCTTCGCCGTGGCTTGCCGCGTGGCCCTGTCATCGACGACCGTCTGCATCTGTGCGGCAGCGTGATCGACATCGACCTCAGCCCACTCAGCCGTTCGGTCCAGATAAATACCGTAGGTATCATCGCAAGGCACAAGCGTAGACCTGACAAGGAAGCTGTTATCCTTGGCCGTGAAATTCATATTGCCTGACCAATCGGTTGTGATCACAGGCTTTCCCAAAGCCATGGCCTCTGCCAGGACAAGGCCAAACCCCTCCGCACGGTGAAGTGACACGACGCAATCGGCGGCCATCAAGAGTTGCCACAGCGCCTCATCGGAGAGCGACTCGTCATAAAGCTGAATATTGTCAGCGCCGCCAATGGCTTCGGTAATATCGGCATGGGCTTGCGGATCACGTTCGAGGTTTCGCGTCTTCACAACCAGTAACTTGGAAGCATCATCGCCAAAGGCCATTTTGAACGCCTTGATGGTCGCGAACGGGTTCTTGCGCTGCATCGACGACATTGAGTCGGCCATGGTCAGGAAGATGAATGTGTTGCGCGCCCAGCCGAACTGTTTGCGTCTCTTAGTCAACTTCGCTGGCGGCTCAATCGCATGCGGAAAGACCGATATGAGCGGCGCGCGCTTATGGCGTTTGAGGGCTTTGGCTGTGAACGAGCTGATCGTCCAGATTTCCGACAGGAACGGAAAGGCGCGGTCCCATCCTTTGGGGAAACTTGGCAGCTCCCACGCCCAATAACCGATTGTGTACCAGTTGCGGTCACGGCGCATATCCAACAGCTCGAGCGCGGCCACCGTTTCCGGGCCATTCAGTTGCAGCAGGAGTATGCCCTGCTTGTCTTTTGGCATCGGCTGGCACGCGATCTCGCTGACCATATCGACCGGCGCGAGATGTTCCGAGAGGTCTACCGCTATGGGTGACAGCCCGGCGGCGTTGAGCGAACGGTAGGTTGACCGGGCAGCCTCACCAATACCATTGGCCGTGCTGAAAAGGCCGACAATTACCAATGGGGCGCTCGGATCTGCCGGTGTCAGGGCCGCCGGGCGCGCCAACATGAGCCGGGCATAGGCGCTTTGAAATTTCGGGCCAACCAGGTTCCAGAAACTGAAACGAAACCCTTCGGGCAGGACATGCCACAGTCGGCGCATTGGACGGAACACCGCCATAAGGAGTGAAGGACGCGCACGTACGGTCATGCAATCACGGCGCGAAGACGCACCAACTCTTCAGCGCTAAAACAGTCGGTGAGTTCGGTTATCATCGCCTCTGCATGCTGGTGGAAGGCTTCAGCACTGTCGAAGTCTGATCGCGCTTCCCTGAAATAGCTATCCAGCCAATGGGTATGCCCGCGGCCGAGATATTTCTTGCCCAGGCGCACGCCCTCAACAGCAATGGTGCGGCGCAGGTTCTGGGTTATACAGTCCTCATGCAGCCTGGATTGGGCTTGTACGGCCTCGACAAAGCCAATGCGCTCGGGAAAGGCCTGAAAAGCGCGCAGCCAATACTCATAATCGAATGAGGTCTTCTGCGTCTCGTCGAGCTTGCCAAGCAAGGCCAGAAGCGACGTCTTGAAGAACATGGTCGGCTGGCAGATGAAACAACCTTCGGCAAACGCTTGAATGCCCACACCTGGCGGCGAGGTCGGATAAGGGCCTATGACATGATCGTTGACGTCGATATGCTCCCCGTCGCCGTAGCACATGATCCAGTCAGGGTGAGCGTCGAATCCTCTGAGCGCGCGCGTCACCGCGCTGTCTGCATAGAGATCATCGGAATTGAGCCAGCCAACATATTCACCGCGCACCTGATCAAGCGCCTTGTTGATGGCGTGGGCAGGCCCATTGTCGGGTTCTGACGTCCAGCGCAGACCAGGATATTGCGCCGCTTTTTGTGTCAGGATGTCGAGTGTGCGGTCAGTCGAGCCGCCATCCATAATGATCAGCTCAAGCGGCGTATGGTCCTGTCCGAATACACTCTCAATCGCCCGACCGATAAACTCGGCTTGATTGAAGGATGGCATGACGACCGAGACGAGCGGGTTTCGTTGCATGGAAACTTCTAAACCACGCTAGAGGCGACCAAGCCAGCGCAGAACCTGGCGGGTCATGCGTTTATACCGGGACGGCGGATGCCATGTCTCCCGCCAGAGCTTGACGGCGAGTTCAACAGCCTCCTCATAATCAGGTTCAGCAGGCTCGGCTTCTTCGGGATAATCAGAAAAGTCATCACCAAACAGCGGCGCAGGATGATCGGGAAAGGCGCGGCGGCGAAGCTTCTCATTCGGCTCATCGAAACGCTTGTAGAGTGCTTTTACGTCTTGTCTTGAAATCGGATAATATTGGCCAGCATGGGTGCGCGCGATGTATTCCACCAGAGTCTGACGCGCTCTGTCAGTCTTGTCGCCCGGCATAATCGGAAATCGCCGGTTCAGAGCACGCAGGAAGTGAAAGCCTGTGCGATTCAGGGACCGGTTTATGGTCGGGGGTGACGGGTCAGGAACAGGCAGACCCGAAACCTCGCAAAAGTCTGACACAGCATCCCCTGACGCCCAGTTGTCAGGTAAATACAGCCGGGCTTTCAACGCAGAAGAGCCGAATATAGCAGCCCAGTTCTCGTACAAAGCATCATATGCAAAATAATGCGGCATCGAACTCAAAACATGGCTGATACTGGAGCCGTTCAAATCGACGGAGGATTTCAGCTGTGTTGACTGATAAGATAGCGCCACGCGATCCTGGCGACGAAAATAGACGATAATCTCATAATCCTCGACCCATTGATCGAGAAAGTCCTTCAATCTGGAGATCGCCTCTTGCGAGTGAACACGGCTATGAAAATGCTCGCAGGAGATCAGCAGCGTGTGCGCTGGCTGCGCCTGCTCAAACTCGGTTTCAAGACTGGCGGCTAGGGTTTTCCGGAATGCCGCCTGGCCCGCCTCATCATCTATATTGAAAATACGGCCAATATCCGTGTTCCACGGTGTATCAATGATCGCCGCGACAAACTCCATTTGCGATGAGTAGACCTGTCCGGCGGATGCGGGATACAAAACGCCCGCCCGCAATAGTTTTCGGCGGTTCCGCTCGAGATGCGTCTGGATTGCCGTTGAGCCGGTTTTCTCCGTACCAATATGAATGATACAGCGCTTGAACCGCGCAGGCGGCGAAGGTGCATTCGGTTGATCCGTCATTTCACACCCGAACCTAACGCATCCTTTGTCACATTCCGCATGTCAAAACTCTACGTCCCAGATAATCTAGCCGGTTTAGCGTAGTTCCTATCTGAATTGCCAGACCAGAGCCCATATCTTGCGCCGAAATGTCAGTTCAGCGCACCGGCGCAGCAGCATGGTTCTCGACATACCACTCATAGGCATGTCGCAGGCCGTCCTTGAGCGAAATTCCAGCTGTCCAACCAAGTGCCGCAAGCCGTGACACGTCCATCAGCTTGCGCGGCGTGCCATCAGGTTTGCTGGCGTCAAACTCCAGCTTGCCCTTGAAGCCCGTGACTTCGGCAATGGTCTCTGCCAGTTCGCGAATTGTGCAATCCACGCCTGTGCCAACATTGATGTGCGACAGCATTGGTTCGGTGTGGGCATCGTAGGTCGCTTTATCCAGCTCCATGACGTGAATACTGGCGGCCGCCATGTCATCGACGTGCAGGAATTCGCGCATTGGGGTGCCACTGCCCCAGATCGTTACGACCGGCGCATTGGCCAATTTCGCCTCGTGAAAGCGGCGTAGGAGTGCTGGCACAACATGACTGTTTTCGGGGTGAAAATTGTCAAACGGTCCATAGAGGTTGGTCGGCATGACACTGCGATAGTCGCGGCCATATTGGCGATTATAACTCTCACACAGCTTGATACCGGCAATCTTGGCGATGGCGTAAGGCTCATTGGTCGCTTCAAGCGTGCCAGTTAGCAGCGCGGTTTCCTTCATTGGTTGCTCGGCGAGCTTCGGATAAATGCAGGACGAGCCGAGGAACAAAAGCCGCTGCACATCAGCCTGATGCGCAGCGTGAATGATGTTCGCTTCAATCATCAGGTTTTCGTACAGAAACTCGGCCGGATAGGTGTTATTGGCATGGATACCGCCGACTTTCGCAGCCGCCAGATAGACCTGATCAATCTCATTGGTGGCAAAGAAGTCCTGCACCGCCGCCTGATTGGTCAGGTCAAGCTGCTGGCGCGTACGGGTAATAATCTCGCAATTGCCCTGCGCCTCAAGCTGGCGGATAATCGCCGATCCGACCATACCGCGATGCCCGGCGATGAAGATAATTGGCTGACCTGCCATGACTCGTATCCTAGTTCTCGACCGCAACAGCTAGCTTGTACCCATGCTCCTTCAGGAGTGCGTGCTGTCGTGCCTGCTCAAGATCTGATGCCACCATCTCGGCACACATTTCCTCAACCGTAATCTCGGGCTCCCAGCCGAGTTTAGCCTTCGCCTTTGACGGATCACCGAGCAGGGTCTCAACTTCAGCTGGACGGAAATAACGTGGATCAACCGACACAATGATATCACCCGGTTTCACTGCAGGTGCTTTGTCGCCCGCAACGGCTTCAACCACCGCCCTTTCCGCTTCGCCTTCACCCTCAAACCGAAGCGTGATACCAAGTTGAGCGGCGCTCATGCGGATGAAGTCGCGCACGGAAATCTGTTTTCCGGTTGCGATTACGAAGTCTTCTGGTTTGTCCTGCTGCAGCATCATCCACTGCATCCGGACATAGTCCTTGGCATGTCCCCAGTCGCGCAGGGCATCCATGTTGCCCATATAGAGGCATGGTTCCAGGCCTTGAGCGATATTGCTAAGGCCGCGTGTGATCTTTCGGGTCACAAAAGTCTCACCCCGGCGCGGACTTTCGTGGTTAAAGAGGATGCCGTTACAGGCATACATGCCGTAGGATTCGCGGTAATTCACAGTGATCCAATACGCGTACATCTTGGCGACAGCATAAGGACTGCGCGGATAGAAGGGCGTGGTTTCCTTTTGCGGAATTTCCTGAACCAGGCCGTAGAGTTCAGATGTTGAGGCTTGATAGAAACGGGTCTTTTTTTCCAAACCGAGCAGACGGATGGCCTCTAGTAACCGCAGCGTGCCAAGCGCATCCACATCGGCTGTATATTCAGGTGACTCAAAGCTCACCGCGACATGTGATTGCGCACCGAGATTATAGACCTCGTCCGGCTGCACTTCCTGCATGATCCGGGTCAGGTTGGAGCTATCGCTTAAATCGCCATAGTGCAGGACGAATTTCTGGTTCTTGGTATGCGGGTCTTCATAGATGTGATCCACGCGCTGCGTATTAAAGGAGGAGGCACGGCGCTTAAGACCGTGTACTTCATAGCCTTTCTCGAGCAGTAGTTCTGCCAGATACGAGCCGTCCTGGCCGGTGGTTCCGGTAATGAGTGCGGTTTTCAAAACTCAATCCTAATAAATAACAGCTGCATATCGCGAAACGGATTACCCTAACTTCCACTGCCACGCGTTGTATGCCAGAGATCGTCTCACCCTTGCTCTGAAATGCTAGCCTCGAAGCAAGTACGCAAACTTCGGATGTCACTTTGTAATCTCTCACCAACAGGCAACAGAAATACATACCAAAACGGGTATCCTTCGAGCATGCTCTCGCTGACATCTTCTCCCCAAGGAGCAAACACACGATACCCCCAGTTCTTGACCAAGGCATGAAAACCACTCAAGTTTTCCCCAAACAAGTGCTCATTGTTTGGTTTCAATCCAAATTCCATGACAATGTTCGGTTTGTGATTTCGCAATGTGTTCTGAGCACCGCGCAGGGCATTGATCTCATTACCTTCCAGATCAAGCTTTATGAAGTCGACACTTTTCCCGCCAGAGAACAAGCTGACTAAATCGTCAATTTCAACAATCGGAGCTAAAATTGGAGCCTCGTACTCGACTTTTCCCTTTCCCCATTGCTCCCACATTTTTGTATTAACAGTGCTTCGACCAGGGTGGCTGGGCGAGTAAAAAAACTGAGCCGTGTCGCCCTGAGTCGCGCGCGCGCCCAAAGCAGCATTAATTGGAAATACTTCACATTGGCCCGGTTTAGGTGGATTTTGCCTTATTTGTTTCACCAACTCGACAAAAATTACCGGGCTGGCCTCAACTGCTATGACCCGATCCGAATAGTGTTTGGCCGCAAAATTTGTGTGGTAACCATTATGCGCCCCGCCATCGATAAAGATGCTTCGTCGCGTTTGCGATTTGTAGAACGCACGAATTAGGCGCTCAATCTTCTGGCCATCTTTACCGCAAGCATCGATGTAGGGTTGGTATATCAAAATGGACTTCCTTGATCATGTTGGTCGCGGCGGACACGTATCTTCTAAATTTCAGAAATTGTGATTTGTACTCAACCATGGCGATTTTCCAAGAGGCGGTAGGTCATTGCCGGGATGAGGAAAAAAATCCGGGACATAAGTTGACCAATCGATCACTGCATCACCGGCTCGCCCTGTAAATCTGGACTTAGATACTGGGGTCGGCGGCAATTGTGACGGAAAGGTGGGGTCCTGAATTCCTGCCTCATGCAGTCGTTTCATCATCTCAGATCGGTGGGAAACTTGATCGAAATCGCCACTCGAACACACAAAAGCAACTCGGTCCGGACTCAGAACAACTCTCACCCCAAGTACGTTAAACCCCGCGAAGCGTAACATCCCGAGCAGCGCACCCTTTGACGGCATCCAGTAGGTGTATATTTCTTTGATGCTTTCCGTCACCGGATTAAAGTCTAGATAGGCCCCTTTCAAATTTGACAAGTAGGCACTTTCAAACACCAATAGCCCATCGCGCTTGAGTAACTCTCGGCACTTAAGCACAGAATCAAATGGATTGAGCATATGGTACAAAACGCCGGCACAGACGACTACATCAAAGCTGTGTTTCTCTAACTTCTCCAGAATATTGGAAAAGTCGGTTCCGTGCCGATAGTCGATATCAAGCCCATGATACTCTTGGGCAAGCGAGAACCCCTTTGATTTTTGTGGATATATATCCGTTGCGACAACATCACCACCGCGAGACGCCATATTAAAGGCGGAGATACCACTCGCGGTGCCAATATCCAGACATCTCAGCCCGTTGACATCAATGTCTTTCAATAAGTCCATCACACCAAAGAGGGTTCGATTTTGCTGTGTTCCTTCAGGAAATCGTCCCGAAGTGCGATGGTCGCCCAACTGGATGGCATGAAACCAGGGCTCTTTGGCAGCTTCCTGGTATATTTGTTTTTTGCGAGTGTCAGTGATAGCCAATTCCGCCTCCCGAAACCGTGCGATGGATGGCCAACTGCGCGCTAAATCTGCACTCAAAACTATTTGGCATGGATTGCGGATATCTATGCAAAGTCAATTTCATGTTTTTCAAGCCCTCAAATCAATTGGATACACTTTCGGCGTCAGCAAAATTACGAAATGAGACACGCAGGATTTTTCGCACCAGAGCGGAGCTACCCGGTGTTTTTATTTTCCCCACTCCATTTTCGATAAACTGATCTTGTTCTTCCTTAGTCCAAAAATGGCGCGCCAGTCGAGAACCATATACACTTTCCAAGAATTCTTTCGAAAATTTCGCACTATCTTTGAAGGCATTGTAGCTTCTGACCCAGCCCCGTAAATTCCGGCCACTAATTTGCAGAGTCCTCGATTGAAGAGG
>CAYGKE010000030.1:0-26631 GCA_964350465.1 uncultured Hyphomonas sp. | reverse complement strand
TCATCGGTGCCCGCTCTGAAGTCGTGGAGGGCGTGATCGTCGGCACGGGGTCTGTGATTGCTATGGGCGTCTTCATCACTCAATCGACAAAAATCGTGGACCGGGCCAGCGGTGCAATCTCGTATGGTCGAATTCCGCCCTATTCGGTGGTTGTCCCTGGTACGCTTCCTGATCCGAAGGGAGGACCTTCCCTCGCCTGTGCCGTGATCGTCAAAACGGTTGATGAACGCACCCGCGCAAAAACTGGAATTAATGATCTTTTGCGCGATTAGACTGGCTACCGCCTTGTAAGCGTTCCAGTGCCGGGCAACTATAGTGGCACAAGACTCGCATTCGAGTTTGAATGGGTTATAAGTAAAGTCCAATCAGCGGGGTAATCCGTGACCATACAAATTGCAGGGCGGCATATGGATGTTGGCGAAGCGCTTCAGGCGCGAATTGCTGATGGCCTTGAAGCCGCTGTTACCAAATATTTCGATCGATCCTTTGACGGCACCGTGACCGTTGAGAAACGCGGTCATGAGGTTGTCATTGACTGTAATGCGCACCTGCCATCCGGCATAGTGTTACAATCCACAGGCCAGGCAAGCGATCCATACTCCGCGCTTGAGGAGTCCTTGGAAAAGATGGAAAAGCGCGTGCGCCGCTACCATCGCCGCCTGAAAGACCATCACAAGCGCGCGCCAATGCCGTCAGAGCCTGCCGCTGCCTTTATCCTGAAAGGGTCAGACGAGCAGGATAGCGAAGACGAACCAAAGGGCGATGCCCCTCTAATTGTTGCGGAATCAGCAGCCGACGTGAAAACAATGTCTGTGTCTGAGGCCGTTATGCAGCTGGAACTGTCCGAAACCCCTGCCGTTTTGTTCCGAAATGTGAAACACGACGGCCTGAATATGGTGTACCGACGTTCAGATGGTAACATTGGCTGGGTTGATCCAGCCGGACATTCCGCAGCGACCTGACCCTGTAGGTTTTATATGGCAAATGATCTTTCCAGTCTCCTGAACGGAGGCGTTATCCTCGATCCCCAACCGGCAGAAAGCCGCAAACATATCCTCAGTGTCGTGTGTAACGCGCTGGGCGACAAACTCGGGCTTGATGGACGTGACATCCTTGAAGCCGTCATCGAACGTGAAAACCTAGGCTCGACGGCTGTCGGTGAAGGTGTGGTCATCCCGCATGCCCGGGTTGATGGCTTGTCTGGTCCGGTCGGGGGTTTTGTCCGCCTGACCGAAGGCATCGACTTTGACGCCCCAGACGGGCGCCCTTGCGATCTGATTTTCGTCTTGCTCGCCCCTCACGTCTCCGGCGCTGATCACTTGCGGGCACTCGCACAGGTGTCGCGAACCTTCCGTAGCGACGCCCTCAGAGAGCGTCTTCGTCAGGCTGACGATAGCAGCGAGGTTTGTGACGTGATCTGCCCATCGGCAAGTGTTGCGGTGGATGCGGCTTAAAAAACGGCTACTCCCGAAAATTTGACTGGTTCAGGCGCACTATCTCGCTATCCTTGATCCTTCACATGGCTCGAGGAGACCGATAATGGACTTTCACAAACCAGCGCTGCTCGCAATATCGGTGTCCCTGGGACTTGTGCCAGCAGCGATGTCCCACTCACTGCCGATAGCCAAGCAAACTGCACCCGTCCCCGTCACCACGACCGACCTCGGAAGCGGCATCTATATGCTGCAGGGACGCGGTGGGAATGTGGGCGTTCTGGTTGGAGGTGACGGCGTTTTTGTCATTGATGCGCAATATGCTGATATGACGCCTGGCCTTTTGCAGGCCATTACCGATATTGGCGGAGATAAGCCGCGTTTCCTGCTTAACACGCATTGGCACGGCGACCATACCGGCGGCAATGCTGGCATGACCGAAGCCGGGGCAACCATTATCGCGCACCAAGGGGTTCGTGACCGGGTCAGCCGGGACATCACTCGCGAATTCTTCGGACAGCAGAATACGACCCCTGCGGCACCGCCAGAGGCCTGGCCGGTTATCACATTCGGCGATAGCATGACCCTGCATCTAAACGGACAAACTATCCATCTGATCCACCTGCCGGAAGCCCATACGGACGGTGATACTTTTGTCTGGTTTGAAGAAGCTAACATCATTCATACTGGCGATGTTCTGTTCAACGGCATGTACCCGTTCGTCGATATCACCTCTGGCGGCACGTTTGACGGCTATATCGCAGGTCTGGAGCGCATCCTCAGTCTCAGCGATGAGAACACACAGATTATCCCCGGACATGGCGGGTTGGCAGCGCGCGCTGATGTCGAAAGCACGATTGCGATGCTGAATGAAGTCGTCGCCGCCCTTGCTGTGGAACTGGATGCTGGAAAGTCACTGGAAGATACTATTGCTGCAGCGCCGCTCAGCGACTGGTCCGAGACATGGGGCAACGGCTTCATGAATGAAGGTCGTTTCACAACGCTGATTTATCAGGACCTCGTCCGCAAACGCGCTGAAGCCGATTGATCACTCGCCGCCGACGCGATCTTCAACAAGACGAGGGTCGCCAGCGGGCTCAATTTCTTCTGCTTCAACAGTGTTCCACTCAACATCGACCATGAAGTCACGCACCACTTCAAGGCTGTCGGCAGCAGCTTCTTCCTGAGGCAAATGCCCCACACCCTCAAACACAACCAATTCGGCATCTTCAATCGCATTGGCGAACTTGCTTGCATGAGAAACCGGAACAAGATTGTCGTCTGCGCCCCATAGGATCAAGATTGGCATGTCGAGAACAGAAAGCGTTTCTGCCGTCGCAACCGGTCGGCCAACCCGGTTTGCCATAATGGACAGCAGCGCATCGCGGTGCCCTGGTGCTCGCGATAGCGACACATAGCGGTCCACCAACTCGTCGGTAACGAAGCTCTGATCGGTGTAGGATTTCTCGAGGCCCGACCGCACCATTGATGTCATGTCCAGGTCTTTGAGAACTTTGCGCGCCAATCCGTTCGACATCAGCTTGAATATGAAGGGCGATGATTTGCGGTCCTCGGCATTTGTTGGCCAGCCAGACGCGGCAACGAGGATCAGGCCCTGCACACGGTCAGGATGACTGACGGCATAAGACCAAGCCGTGTGCCCCCCCATTGAGCTTCCAGCCAAAGTGAACCGGTCGACGGAAAGCTTGTCTGCGACCTCATCAACCACTTCGACGAAACGCTCAATACTCGGCGGTGCCTCTTCGGCGCGCGACAGGCCATGCCCAGGTAGGTCCAGGGTGATCACCCGGTAAGACGTTTCAAGGTCTTTCTTCCAGTCCGCCCATGTGTGCAGCGAGGCTGAAAAACCATGTACCAGTACAATCGCGGAGCGATCACGCGGACCGGTGTCGGTATAGTGAATTTTCAATCCGTTAGAGAGCGTCAGAAAGCGTGTATCTTCAACCGAATAGATAGATTCCAGCGTATCATAAGGTATATCAGCTCTGCGAAGAGCCAGCCAACCCGCCGCCAGAATAGCGACGATTGTCAGCAGAACTGCCATTGCTCTACGCGTCATCGAGACCGGTTCTCCGCTCTGTCCTGCCTGTCGTAAAACCTTCAAATTCGAGCGCTGTCAAAGAAAAGATTCAGGCGGAGCAGACTTGACAGTCCGGGTTCGGACGAAGGTTGACCACTCTCGATACGCTGGTCAGCCCATCAAGTATGAGCATTTTTCCAATCAGGGGCTCACCCGCGCCGGTGATGGTTTTGACAGCTTCAAGCGCCATCATGGCCCCAACCTGACCTGTCAAAGCCCCGATAACACCGACCTCGTCGCAAGCTTCGGCGCTCGGTGGCAGATCAGGGACGAAGCAGCGATAGCACGGCGCACTGCGATCAAGTCCCGATGCGAATACCGAAACTTGACCTGACCAACGCGAAGCGGCCCCAGAGATAAGGACGCGGCCAGAGTTGTGCGCAATCTCGTTCAGCGCAAAGCGTGTCTCAAAATTGTCCGTCGCGTCCACCAGCAAGTCGCCGACCAGAGCGGTTTGCGCATCCACACGGCTGATATTCGCATGGGCCTTAATATCTGGATTAATGGCGGTTAGGCGCTCCGCAAGACGTTCGGCTTTGTCGCGGCCAATATCCGCTTCGCCAAACTGAACCTGGCGTTGAAGGTTGGAACGATCAACTTGATCATCGTCCCAGAGAGCGACCTGCCCTACTCCGGCAGCCGCAAGATAGAGCGCGCAAGGACCGCCAAGTGCACCGGCCCCGACAATCGTGACCTTTGCATTTATCAGTTTCTGGACGCCGGGCCCGCCGATTTCCTTGAGCAGGATGTGGCGTTTATGGCGTTCGAGCTGTTCAGAATTTAGAGGCATGACAAGTATTTAGGCGATCATCGATACGCTGACGAGCGCAAATAAGGCAAGCTTTGCGTTTCTGTCACAATCCCGTAGATTTCTCGCCCCAGACATGCCTCAAGGGCGCCCAAAGCATGAATTAAGTCCTAATCACAACGGTGGGAAATGATTGGGAGTATGGGCTTTTGGACACATCTGATAATCCGCTGAGCAGAGACGAAATTTTGTATTTCGCGGAGCGGCCCTCAACCGAGTATGATGAAGTTGTCCTGCAGGCTGATTATTGCGCCCGTGCCACCATCAGCTTCTATCGCTTCCGCCAGTTAGGCGGCGACCATCGCCTGCCACGCGTGTCAGAGGGTGCCGTCGCAACCGCTGCTGAAAATCCCACGGCTGCTGCAAATGCGACATCCAGAATGAAGTCGAAAGGCAAGAAGCAGCCAGCAGGAAAATTGAAGCTGGACGAGCCGACGGGGCGCGGCGTTCATTACATCTCCAGCCACCCACAAGTGCGCATGCTCCACCTGTCGGTCATCGCGCTTTTGATCTTGTTTGAGAGTGCGGCCAACGCCTACTTCTTTGCCCAGCAAAGTGAGTTTGGCCTGTTCGGCGGTATCTTTCAGGCTGCTGCGGTATCCTTGGCCAATGTCGCTGTCAGTTACTTCATAATTGGCTTCTGGGGGCTTCGCCACATCTCGATGCCGATTGACTGGGAACATCCATTCAGCCGCCGCAATCTGATTATCCTGCTTGGTCTTTTTGCGATCCTTGTGGGCCTGACCCTTATTCTTCTGGTGAACCTGTCAGCCGCACACTACCGCAACATACTTGACCTCGCAGCACTTGGGCAGGGCTTCCCGGAGGGCCTGCCAACGCAGGTCATCCCGCACTTCTTGGTCAGCAAGGAAACGTGCGACGTCATCCTTACCTCCGAACTTGGCCAAACGCTTGGCAGCGCAGCTACCAACGCCATGTGTCGGCCATTTTCGCTTCACTCGCTAGATGCCATGGTCTTGTTCGCGCTTGGTCTCGCTATCTCTGCGGTTGCAGCCTTTGAAGGTCGCCGCGCTGACTCGCCCTTCCCCGGTTTCAGTGATGCGGCGCGGCAGTTAGAGACGGCGCGCCGCGATCTGCAATATGCTCTGGAAGACTATTACGACACTTTCGAAGATGTGGTCAAAGATGCAGAGAGCATTCTTGGCGCCCCACTTTCCAGATCTGAAAAAGTAGCGCTGCGCCGACACTTGGACAGTCGTGTCGTCTCGTTCCGCGAATTGTTGACGAGTGACCCTGACCTGCTATCGGATGAGTTTGATGTCGACAGCAAGATCATTGACCGCGTTCTGCCCAGCCGCTCCTCGGGGGCGTAAATGAGCCGTCGCCGCAAAGCGCGTCAGAAGCGTCAGGCCATCCTGAACTTTGTTATTGCCGGTCTGGCCGTGGCAATCATTGGCTTTGCCGTCTTTGCGCTTCAGCCAGCTCCGTATGATGAAACAACACTTTGTGCTGTCTCTGAGGACCTGCCACCGCATACGGCTGTCATCATCGACAAGACCGACGGCTATAGCGAGACGCAAGCCGACCTGATCGCCGCAGTTATTCGCCGCAGCCGCGACCGGCTTGAGGTGGGTGAACGCTTCACCCTGTTTGAGCTGGATGCCAATGGCCGCTTTGATCCGCGCGGCGAGTTTTCGCTGTGCAATCCGGGCCGCGGCAGTCAGGTCAACCCGCTTTTCCGCAACCCGAAACAGATTGAAGCGCGCTTTGCCGAGAAATTCGATACGCCTCTAGAGGCCGCTCTCGAGGATCTGGTTGTGCCAAAGGAAGCGCCAAACAGCCCGATCATTGAGGCCCTCGCCCGGTTGGGTCAGACGGACGCCTTCTCAGATCGTGCCCCCACCCGGCGCGTCATCCTTATCTCTGATATGTTGCAGAACTCAGATATCTTCACTGCTTATGGCGGCGGCGGCGCGCTGCCGGCCAATCTGCCGGAAAGCTTTGCTACAGCAGCACGGATCGAGAACACTTTCGGTCGCGCTATGAGCGGCGTTTCACTCGAAATCCGGCTCATCCCCCGCGACCGCCATGTTGACCTGCAACGTGGTGCCCTGAAAGACTATTGGAACGAGGTGTTTTCAGAACTCGGCATTCAGGTCACCTGGCGCGATTTATAACCCTCGAATAGCTAGGTAGTTTCCAGAACAGATTTTCGGCAAGCTAGAGCATACACTGCCTCAATGTCGAAATCGCTGGTTGTCTATTTCTCAAGAACTGGAAACACAGCACGCGTGGCTGAACACATCGCTGACGCTTTGGCAGCTGACACAGAACGCATAAAAGAAGGTAAGTCTCGCAAGGGCTTTTTTGGCTTCATCTTCTCCGGCTTCGAAGCTACGAGCGAAAAGACACCACCAATTGATCCGATTGAACGCAAGCTGGACGAATATGATCTTGTCATTCTCGGATCACCGGTCTGGGCCCAGAATATGGCCTCTCCAGTCCGAACATTCATTAAGGATTATGCCAGTGCCGCAAAGCAGGTCGCCACGTTCTGCACGGTTGGTGGGTATGGCGGCGAGGCAGCTTTGAAACGCATTTCCGATGCCCTTGGCACAAAACCTATTGCCGAGCTTCTTGTCACTGAAGCTGATTTGAAAAGCGACGACTGGCTCGGCAAAACAGGCAAATTTATCGAGTCTTTGGGCGCTACCTGATCTCGCACGATATTCTGCGCCTTTACCCTCGCCTCACTGGCCGGATACGCTTATGCCCGTGAGCATGAGCGACATGCTACCAGCCTCGTCGAACGATACGACGCCCGAAACGATATATGCCAAGCCTGCCGAATGGGTTGCAAGCGGCGCCGGTGCGCAGGGTAATCTCTTCCTCACGGGCCGCGCGGGCACTGGCAAAACGACCATGCTGCGGCGCTTCATGGCTGAGGCAGGTGACAGCGCTATTGTTCTTGCCCCAACCGGCGTCGCCGCGATGAATGCCGGGGGCCAGACCCTTCACTCCTTTTTTAAGTTCCCGCCACGTCTGATCGAGCCGCAAGACGTCAAGCGCCTGCGCACCGCGCGGTTGATGAAGACGATCGACACCTTGATCATCGATGAAATTTCGATGGTCCGCTCCGATATGCTGGACGCAATTGATCGCTCCCTCAAACTGAATCGTGCCAGCAAACGCCCGTTTGGCGGCGTGCGCATGATCCTGTCCGGCGACTTGCACCAGCTGCCCCCTGTGGTGCGCGGTGAGGAGACTGAAATCCTGCATGATCGTTATGGCGGCCACTATTTCTTCCACGCACCAGCCTTTCAAGAAGCAGAATTCGCCCTCCTCGCCCTGAAACATGTCTTCCGCCAGGCTGATCCACGTTTCCTCGCCTTCCTTGGCGCGCTGCGCCAAGGTCGCCTGACGCCGCCCGATGAGCGGGTTCTTCATTCGGTGGTCTCCGCCCGGTCTGCCGTTGATGCCAGCGAAAGCCACGTCGTCCTGACGCCCAACAATGCCAATGCCTTCCGCATCAATCAGGCTCGCCTGGAGGATCTACCCGGCAAAGAGAAAACTTTTTCCGCAAAGGTTCAGGGCACCTTTGACGAAAAATCCTATCCGACCGAAGCTGATCTTGAGCTGAAAGTCGGTGCCAGAGTTATGCTGATCAAGAACGATTCGGAAGGCCGCTGGGTCAATGGTTCATTGGCGCAAGTCGAGGGGTTTAATGGCACCAATGTTCTCGTTTCTCTGGACGGGCACACTTACGAAATTGAACCCGCCGCCTGGGAAAAGTTCAAATATACCCTCGATCCAGAAACCAAAAAGGTTTCACGCGAAGCGGTCGGCACGTTCAAGCAAGTACCTTTGCGCCTTGCCTATGCTGTGACCATTCACAAGGCGCAGGGACTGACGTTGGACAAGGTTTATATTGATTTCGACAGTGGTATGTTCGCCCACGGTCAGGCCTATGTTGCTTTTTCGCGTGCTCGTTCGCTAGAGGGGCTCGAAATCTCTCGCCCCCTTCGTCCTCGTGACCTTGTCATGGACCGCAATGCGTTTGCGTTCGGAAAGTTGGAAAAGCTGGAAGACACAGACGCCTACCTGCTAGCAAAGTTCGCCAAATCTGACGATGCGCTCGTCTAGGCTTTGCGCGCAACCAGAAACACGCTTTTGAGCGCGGATTTGCCTGTTCCGGGTTGCCACTGTTTGACAATCTTGAATCCCACAGACTCCATATCCGCCTGAAGCCGCTGGGCTGTAAACCTGCGCACCAACGGCCATTGCCCAAGCGCATGCATCAAAGGAAAGAGCGGCATCAGAAACTTGAAGAGCAAGCCATCACCAAGGCAAACCGTGCTTGAAACGAACACACCTCCGGGTTTTAGCAGCTCGTGCACCTTTCTCATCACAGTCATTCGGTCTTTCAGCAAGTGAAGGATGCTATGCCCCATAATCACATCAAACGATGCACGATCGGCCTGAAACCCTTCAATATCCGCGACCTCGAATGTAACATTAGTGGCCTCTGCTGGGGGCAGTTTCGCACGTGCGATCTCGATCATTTTCTCCGACACATCGATCGCATGTAGATGCTCAACGAACGGTGCGTGCAAAATAGCCGTAGTGCCGGTACCACACGCAAATTCCAATACTTTTGACTTAGGTGTGAAGTGTTCGCGGGTCAGTTTCAATTTGACGTCATAAGAGTCCTGATCGGCGACTGGAGAACGTGAATATTTCTCAGCCGTCTTATTCCAAAACTTGGCGTTACTGCCCATGTAGAAATCCTTGATTAACTCGGCGCAGTGACGAATGGCTCACAGCGTCGCACTTTATGCATCTTGGTGTAACTCTACAAAAAACGAATAGGAATTGCGGAATACCGCAAGTGACTTATACGCATATCGATGAATTGGCAGGCGATATCCTTTGATTGGAACCAGATCCGCGCATTCCTTGCGACGGCGGAAGAAGGCTCATTGTCGGCGGCGGCACGGGCACTTGGCCAGACCCAGCCGACCCTTAGCCGACAGGTTTCTGCGCTTGAAGAAGACCTCGGCGTAACCCTGTTCGAGCGGGCTGGCCGGGCCACTTCGCTCACAACAGCAGGCTTGGAATTGCTGGAACATGTTCGCGTCATGGCTGAGGCAGCGACAAGGGTATCGCTTACCGCATCAGGCCAGTCGCAGGAAGTTGAGGGCCGGGTCGTCATTACCGCGACGAGCACGGTTGCCACCTACATCCTGCCACCTATCATCAAGAAAATTAACACCGCTGCACCCAATATTCAGATCGATATTCTGCCGTCGAACGAAGTACGGGACCTCACACGACGCGAAGCTGATATCGCAATCCGCCATGCCCGGCCGGAGCAACCCGATCTGATTGCAAAACTGGTTGATGAGACCCCTGCGCACTTATATGCAGCCACCGAATACCTTGATCAGATCGCCCCGATCAACTGCCTCGAGGATCTCCAGCAAGTTACGTTCATCGGCCTCGATCAGAATGACCGTATGCTACAGGGGATCAAGGAATACGGGCTACACCTCGATCCGCGCCAATTCCGTTTCAACTCACCAAACGGGACGGTTCTATACGAGTTAGTCCGCCTTGGCCTCGGAGTTAGCATTCTGACTAAAGATATCGAAGCCTATGCAGCCAACATCAAAGCGATCCTGCCTGACCAATTCGCGATCCCAGTTCCGGTCTGGTTGGTAACGCATCGCGAGCTTCACACCAGCCGCCGCATCAGAGTTGTTTACGATATACTGGCCGAGGAACTGGCGCGCTGATCGCTTATGTGATCACTCTGGGCTGAACATTCACAAAGGACTCTGAACTATGCTCGCTCTGGCACTGAAATGGTTTGCCCGCGCCCTGTTTGCCCTCTCGGTGTTTTCCGCGCTAACGGCGATCTACATGTATTATACCTTGAATTATGGCAGCTGTATCAATGGTGGCGAAGCTTGCAATTCGAACCTTGCGACCTTGTATGCTGCGGGCATAGGAATTGTCGGTTTCGGTGTCTCAGCTTACGCGTCGAACCGCATCGCCAAAAGCTTCCAGAATCCAGACCGCCCCTAGGCAAGACGCGATATTTGTTCACGCAGCCGCGCATCGTCATCTGTGGTAATTTTCTCGAGTACTTTGACACGGTCGCGCAGACGCAGGACTTCGCTCTCAAGTTCGCTCATCCGCGCGCGCGTCTCGGCGTCAGCACCTGAGTTTGCCTTTGTCTCTAGCCAAGTCTTGATCACACCCGACCCTACCGCAATCAGCACGATCAACACCACCATTGAAAACGGGCTATCAATATCAAACATAGGCTGGAACTCCCCAAGGGTTTATCGATATTCAATATATAGTGAGTTCATAGAGTAGCACAAGTCCTATCGTCCTGTACTGCCAAATCCGCCCGCACCGCGTATTGTTTCTGGCAAGCTCTCAACTTCATCCCAGACAATCCGGGTAACTGGCGCCAGCACCATTTGTCCGACGCGTTCACCGCGCGTGATTGTGAACGGTTCTGCACCATGATTAATCAGGATGACTTTCAGCTCGCCGCGATAATCGCTATCGATCGTGCCAGGCGCATTCAGACAGGTCAGACCATGCTTGGCGGCAAGGCCGGACCGTGGCCTTATCTGGATTTCATACCCTTCTGGAATGGCCATACTCAGCCCGGTTGGGACCATCTCTCGTTGGCCAGGTTGCAAGACAATTGGCTCGCCATCTGGGACTGCGGCACGCACATCCATACCCGCCGCCCCCAGCGTCTCATAGGCAGGCAAATCCAGTCCTGCGAAATGTGGCAGCGGGTGAACGGAAACAGTAATATCAGTCATGCGCCAGCGCTCACAGACGTAGCGATTCCCGTCAAGCCAAAACCGCTTTAGAAGACAAACGCGATCACCATCGAAGACGCAGAGGCAATCAGCGACAGCGCCGCTAGCCGGGTCGAGATGACGAAACGTTTGCGATTGTCCTGCAAGTCAGCAAGCACCGATGTCAGCAGCGGGAAATTCACAACATGGCGATCTTGGCCCAGCCGCATGTTGAAGAAGTTCACGTCCTGACCGTCGCCGGTTGAGGACGCATATTTCTCATTCATGTGATAATAGAGTCGCCCGAATATCAGATCAGGGTCACAGCGGTATTTTGCGGAGAGCGATTCAATATCAATCGGCACCCATATTTTTGTCGACCGTGTTTTGTTTTCTTCTGACCAATCGGAAAAAGCTTTCAGGTTGCGCTGATAGATGGTCTGAAGCAGGTGCTCATCTGTCGGTATTGCGCGCGCCATGACGGTCCCCTATGTCGTTATTTCCGGATAGCGACATAACACGGATCGCCTGCAGAGGCACTTAGTGTTGGGGTAATCCTATTGCGGTGATGGCATCGCGCACTCGTCAAACAGAAAATCTTCTATGGCAGCGAGGCTTTTTCGCGTCATTTCAGGCTGCCACGGGCCGCTATGTGGCATGTCCTTGATTTTAACCCATTTCGCCGGAACCTTTTTCCGCACAGCCTTGTAAAAACGCTCGCCATGCGACAGCGGGACACGCACATCGCGATCCCCGTGAAAAACCAACACCGGAATGCTTGCACTGTCTGCATTCCGCAGAGGATCCATACCTTTGACCGTTTGTCCTTGCATCACGCGCTGCAAACGATTGGAACTCCAACTGTTACCGAGCCGGTTCAGATCGGAGACGCCGGCACCGCCAATCGCACATTTGTAGGGGCCGTTTTTGCGCACCGCAGCAGCAAAGGCGGCAAATCCGCCATAGGAGTAGCCGTAGATTGCGATATGGGCTGGATCGGCGTAGCCTTGTGAAACCATCCAGGCGACGCCATCATCCTTGTCGTCCTGCATTTTCTGTCCCCATTCCGCGTCACCAGCGATCCATAGATTGCGCCCCCACCCGGTACTGCCACGATATTGAGGTTGCAGAACCGCGAACCCGCGTGTCGCCAAAAACTGCGGCCACCCAGAATCGTCCCAATCGGCACTGTCACGCGCCCAAGGTCCGCCATGCGGAAGCACGACAGCAGGCGGCGCAGGGTCACCTCCCCGCCAACCTGAAGGCAGCGTCATAAAGGCGGGAATTTCGAGCCCATCGCGCGCCTCGTAAGTTACAAATCGCGTCTCACCTAGTTCATCTGCGGATATCCATGGTCGGCGGCTACCTATCAGCGAGTTCTGTGTTTTGTCCTTGAGCAGGAAGTAAGTTGGCGAATTCTTTGCGCTTGAAGCTCGTAGGACAATTCTGGATCGGTCAGCGTTATAATCGACAATGGAAACAGTCTGCCCAACCAACTGATTACGGTAGGCGTTCAGGATGCTGGCGAGTTCACCGTCAAGCCATTCAACTTCCTGCGTCACGCCAAGGTATGTTATGCCCAATAGTTGATTGAAATCGACAGGTCGCTGCCCCAGCACGATACCGGATGCGTCAAAATCTGGGTGCGAGAATAACGGGGCATCGTCATAGGCCTTGTTCTTCGCATCATAGAGATAGATTTCATCCTTGTCGGCAAACTGATCAGTCGACACGTAGTATTTACCGCTTGCATTGTCGCGCCCCAGGATATTGACCTCGTGCCGATCCTGAGATGTTGCAACTAAGGCTGGTTGGAGGATGTAATCGCCGCTCTCCTCATCCAGAATCCACCTCTCAAAATAGTACTTCCCGTCGCCAACTGTAATATCAGTTTTGGTCAGAACTTGCAGAGTTTCCGGATCGATCAGATCGGCCTGAGGTACACCTTGGACGTCGCGGTGAATAATCTCGCTATCGCCTGTTTTGAGGTTGTACTTTAAAACCTCGGTGTTGAAACTGAGCGTGTCGAGACGGTTGATCAGAACGTTTTCATCATCCAGCGGCAAGAGGCTTCTCAGACTTGCTGTTCCAGCTATGTCGAGGCATTTCTGCGTTGCCTCACCTGTTCGGAAGCGGTCAATTGCTGCGGCAAACGGATCATCGAATTTGGAAAACTCGGTATCGGTTACGAGCGCTTTGTAAAGATAAGTCCGCGTCGAGCCTGTCAGCTTGCCTTCACCGCACCCCATAAGACTGCCCGTCCAGGGTTTGCGGACCACGACCAGTATTTTCCCCGCTTTTAGTGCAGTTGCAGAGATGAATTCCGAGTCCTTGTCAGCGCCAACAATATTCGGTGGTTGGCCAAGATCCTCAACATTCCATACAGCAATGGACGGTTTTTCGGCGTCTGGATTATCTGGCGGGGCAATAAGCGCGACCATATAGTCGCCATCACGCGACAATGAGATGTCTTGAATGGCTGGCAACTTGGCGATGGCATCGATTGATAGCGGCTCAGCTCTCACAGCGCTCCACACATTCAGAAGCACAAATACCGCAAGGCATGAAACCACGCGAATTACAGTTGTCATGCCTGATCTCCCGGATGTTCGTCCCCACACGAATTCGAGCGAGTTTATCTTGCCCTGCGCATCAAGCAAGACTACCACTGCCGGTTTGCTGATTGGTGCTGAGGATGGCTATTCTGCGGCCAGTGTTCCAGCGGCCTCATCGCCGAACTCTTCACAGATACGAGCAACCAAACGGCGGGCGACGGCCATCTTGTCCATGCGCGGCCAGCGCTCGATATCATCGCGCGTAACCAACGCAACTTCGTTTTCATTACCGCCCATCACGTCGCCGGAGACATCGTTAGATACGATCCAGTCACAGCGCTTTCGTTTCAACTTGGCCAATGCGAGGGCGTCGACATCGTGCGTTTCAGCAGCGAAGCCAATGACCAGGTTCGGGCGTTTCTTTTTCTTACGCGATAGAGTGGCGAGAATGTCGGGATTTTCAGACAACTCAAGTGTCGGGTGCGGATCGCCATCACCCTCTTTCAGCTTCATTTTGGTCGCCGCCGCCCGGCTCGGGCGCCAATCGGCCACCGCCGCAACAGAAACGAACACATCCGCTGGCAAAGCCGTTTCGCAAGCGTCCAACATCTCGCGAGCTGTCTCAACAGGCACGAAATCGACGCCGCGCGGTGGCTCAAGAGCAACCGGACCTGATACCAGCGTCACCCGCGCGCCAGCTTCGGCGAGCGCCCCCGCTATCGCGTAGCCCTGTTTGCCACTGGAGTGATTAGACAGAAACCGTACCGGATCCAGCGGTTCCCGCGTTGGGCCGGCCGTGATCAAGGCATGCCGCCCTGACAATGGTCGACGGATCATCGGCAAGACGTCAGCGCTGCCCTCCAGCATCGCCTCGATCCGATCTGCGATATCAAGTGGTTCCGGCAAACGCCCCGGGCCAAACTCGCCGCAGGCCATCGCCCCCTCATCCGGGTCCATGACTGTCACACCATCGCCGCGCAGGGTTTCGACATTGCGGCGCGTCGCGGCATGCTGCCACATACGCACATTCATCGCCGGAACCATCAGCACTGGCTTGTCGGTCGCCAAAAGGGTTGTCGAAGCGAGATCATTTGCAAGGCCGGACGCCGCCTTGGCCATCAAGTCCGCTGTCGCTGGACAAACAACCACAAGATCGGCGGAGCGCGACAGTTGAATATGGCCCATGTCCGCTTCATCATCGAGGTCGAACAATTCGGTAAAACACTTCTCGCCTGACAGCGCCGAGACCGATAGCAGCGTCACAAACTCTGCGCCGCCTTTGGTCACAATGCAGCGACTTGCAATAGCTCGACGACCAAGCTCGCGGATCAACTCCAACGACTTGTAGGCCGCGATGCCGCCGCCAATGATCAAAAGAATGCGTTTGTCTGTCATCTACCCATTTATCTAGCGATTTTCGGGCCATTTGGCACAAAACATATGAAAAAACGACCACACACTTGTGTGAGATTGCAGATAATACAGAAAAAGTCCCGCAGCGAACTGCGGGACTCTCCGTGGTTTTTCGGACCGGCTCTCTCGTGTGTGCGTTCAGGGATCGAGAGAAATGTGGTGTGGAACCGGCCCGAAAATCTGTGATTTGCCGTTGATCAGGTTGCCGCGAAAAAGAGCGTTACCCCTTTGTCCACTGAGGCTTTGAGGGTCATCTCTACCCCGGCTGCCTCAACCTGGACACCGTTACCCGAAAAGCTGGCAGCGGTTGCGGCGGTGACAGCGACGAGAACCAGTGCGATTGCGATCCATCCTCTTGTCTGTGCCTGACGTATCATTGGTCTATCCCCTTGCTAGGTTTGGATTTTAGTTTTGTTCGAGATCGCGGAAGGCTTTTTTCAGCCGCCACTCTTCGGAGGTTACGTTGCGCTCCAGGTTGCGGAGCCTTTCCTCAAGATCCATGAATGTGTATTTGAGGCCAGATGCCGTCATGCGCGGCCGGTCGGAAACATTGCGCCAGAACGTTTCTTCCTCTGGCGAGACAGTAAACCCACCGCGCGGAGATTTTGGCGTGATCATCGCAATAACGATATAGCCGATAATAATCAGCGGTCCGCCGACAAAAAAGAAGCTGGCTACAGTCAGTATGCGAACCAGCGTGGGCTCCCAGCCATAGCGCTCGGCAATACCGCCGCACACACCAAGCCAGACCTTGTCGGTCCGTGACCGGTAGAGGGTTTTCGGGTTGGGTGAATCGAACATGGAATCCTGGTTTCTTTCTTTGTGAATACTGTCTCTGAATGGGCGGTCGTGGCGGTTACGTCTGGTCATGATTAATCCTCAAATCTCTCACGTGGCCGGCGCGGGCGACGTGGCAACTCCTCCTCTTCAACCTGAGCATCCAAAAGGTGCTCCATGGTCTCGATCCGGCGCTCCATCGCCTTGGCTGAGCGCCAGAGGTCTTCCAGCATTCGCTCATCGTCCGGCAACAGGGTCTTCTGTTTTCGCCACAGCGTGATGTAGTGAAACACCAGAGCCGGGAAGACGATGAAGACACAGCCTATAGCGACGATCGCGACGACGAATTCGTTTTCCATCAGACCTCTGCTCCGGTGTGCTCAGACTTGGCAGTTTTGCGTGATTGCAAATGCTGGGCGATGAGGCCGGGCGCAGTGATAATAGTCATGAAACCGGCCAGAAATGCGAGTGGCATCAACATGATTAGGCTTCCTTCTTGTCATTAGCTGCTTTCGCAGTTTTTGGGGTAGCGCGGGTGCGGGATTTTTTCAGGGCCTCAAGTTCAGCCTCGATCGCATCATTATCCTCCAGCGCGGCAAACTCAGCCTCGAGGCTCGGCTCGCCGCCACGAATAGTGTCAGCATAGGCTTCCAGCTCATCGACCTTGCGTTCGATATTGGAGTACCGTGCCAGGGCATCGTCAACGCGGGTATCATAAGTCTGCGAGCGGACACGGATGCGTTGCTCCGCAGCTTCGCGCCGCATCATCAAGGCACGATGCTTGGCTTTTGCTTCGTCCAATTTGGCTTGCAAGCGGGTCAGGTCATCCTGGCGCTTTTCAAAAGCTTCCTCGGCGAGATCCATGGCCTCGCGGCGACGTGCGATTTCGGTTTCGGCCTTCTGCTTTGCAAGCAGGGCCCCACGGGCCAGATCTTCGCGGCCCTTATCGATAGCGAGACCGGCCTTGTTCTCCCAGTCGTCGCGGACATTGGTATAGTGCGTGATTTCACGCTCCATCTCTTTCTTGTCAGCCATGGCACGGGCAGCAGCCGTGCGAACTTCAACCAGTGTGTCTTCCATTTCCTGAATCATAAGCCGTGCGATCTTTTCAGGGTTTTCGGCATTATCCAGGATGGCGTTGATATTCGAATTGATGATGTCGCCGAGGCGAGAAAACATTCCCATGATGATAGTCCTTTTATTGTCTCATTAGGGGTGGGGAGAGGGAGGAAACGCTCTTCCATCTGGGGCTCTATCGGCCCCTAGAAGAAGAAACCGCCAAGAAAGATACCGGCTGCAAAGAACATCCAGGTCTCAGCCGAGCGCGAAGAGAGGTAGCGCCCAAAACGGCCTGACTCATGACGAGCCTCTGAATAGCGAGTGTCAAAAGAACGGTCGGTCATTTGTTATTTAGTCCTTCTTGCGGGCCGCCCGGATTGGCGACTGATGCCACTATCATTTCAAGGACCGTGCCAGTTTTGAATTAATACACTACAGCATTGTTTTATTTGTGCATTATTGGAATCTCCCAAACTCGTAATTATACAAATTGGTCAAATATACCTATTTTTTTAGTTGTTTATACCAGTAAATTTGGTATGCTTCACCAATGATATCGAGCCAAACCCCACAACTTATCGGCGAAGCGCCGTCCTGGCTGGAAGCGCAGGAGCATGTCTCTCGCCTTGCCCCGCTCGATCGACCTGCTCTGATTATCGGCGAGCGCGGCACAGGTAAGGAGCTGATTGGCGAGCGCATGCACTTCCTGTCGAAGCGCTGGGAGGGGCCTTTCGTGAAGGTCAATTGCGCTGCCTTGTCAGAAGAATTGCTCGATAGTGAGCTGTTTGGGCATGAGCGCGGCGCTTTTACCGGGGCGACAGACCGCCGGTTAGGCCGGTTTGAACTCGCCAATGGGGGCACACTATTTCTTGACGAGATTGCTACCGCCTCGATGCAAGTGCAGGAGAAACTGCTTCGCGTGGTCGAATACGGTGAGTTCCAGCGGCTCGGCGGCGAAAAGGTCCTATCAACTGATGTTCGCGTTGTTGCCGCTACCAATGTTGATCTACCAAGCCGGGCCGCAGAGGGTCGATTCCGCGCTGACCTGCTCGACCGCCTCGCCTTTGATGTGGTGACCCTTCCTCCCATGCGCGCAAGGCCTGGTGATATATCTCTACTCGCAGATTTCTTTGCCCGGCGTATGGCACGTGAGCTTGCCGAAGACTTTCCTGGCTTTGCACCCTCAGCAATCAAAGCCATGGAAGCGCATGACTGGCCAGGTAATGTCCGCGAGCTGCGCAATTTTGCCCAACGCATCACGTATCGAGTACTCGCCAGCGGTAGTACTGATCCGGTTCGATTCGATCCAGAGGCGCTCGACCCGTTCGCCTCGCCCTTCAGGCCGACTGCGACATTAACCACCCCTGTGCCTGTCATCATTGGAGATCGCGTCCCCGACCCACTGCCCGACGCGGGCCTAAGCTTAGACGAACAAATCCGACTGCTTGAAACCCAGCGCATTGATGAAGCCTTGGCCGAAACAGAGGGTCATCAGGGCAAAGCGGCCGAGCGGCTTGGTCTGACCTATCACCAGTTTCGCGGCCTCCTGAAAAAGCATGACTATGGCAAGGGCGCAGGCAAGCCTGACAAGGACACGCCGGTCAGCGGGCCAATAAGGTCAATGTAAAACTAGACGGCACCACTTATCATATCTGTAAGTTGCTCGGCGAACAGGGGAGCCATGCCGTATTTACCTGTGTCGATTGAGAAAAAATTGCCGCTACGCGTAATGCCAATATCAACCCGCTTGTGAACCTGGTCAGACAGATCGGAAATCCTCCCGCTGCCCCAGGAGAAGATAAAGCCGCCTTCCATTGCAACGCGACCTTTTTCAAGATCGATATTCGCAACATTCGGAAGCCGAGCCGATAATTCCCGCAAGATATCATACCGAACTTTGTCTTTGGTCGCATCAGTTATATCGAGGTCCCACCGCGGCGGCTGAAGCGCTGATCCTGATGCCTGAAGACAGCTCGGATACCAGGACAAATACATGCGGCCGTCGGGAAAAGCGACGAGATCACCATAGGCTCCGAGCATGAGTGTGATTGACTTTATATCTGTGGGATAATCCACGTCCTCAGCGTGTAGCGCGAGTTTGTAGCGAAAACTAAAATCTGTCTGTGGTGGTATGTTTTTTTCAGCGTTGATCCGCAGTAGATCACTCCACAGAGCATTAACGACAATATCAGCGTCAATCACTGCCTGCTTTCCATCTTTCTGTATAAAAGTGCGCTCTCGATGGTTCTGGGTAGTTTGAACGGTCTCAACAGTCGCATTCGGTAAGAACTCGATATTGGGATGCTGCCAGATGACCTTCCGTAAGGCTTGGGCGATACGAAATGTATCAATTGAAGCCTCCTGCGTCTGAAACGCGGCTTGTATTTCTGTGTCATCGCATTGCTCTTCGAGTTCCGCCTTTGAAAGACGGTAGAAGTCGTGAGCATCCTCAATCCCAAGGTAACGTCCGTCCCAGATGTGGCGCCGCGATAGTTCTTCTGAAACTTCAGAAAAGTGGCGCTCTAGAGCAGAAACGGGAAGCAAACTGTCTCTCGGTACCGCATACACAAATGGTTTTGACCGGTACGCAACAAGTTCGCGTGTCGCGATGAAGCGTGACAGCATGGGCAGGAATTTTTCGGCTCCCCTCATCATCATTCGCGCTGTTTGACTGCTATCATCGTTGGCAAACAAATAGCCAAGATGAATCTTGCCCTCATTCCACAGGCTTGCTTTCAATAGGGGCGCATCTTCTCTATCCACAAGTACGACTTTATGCCCGCGTTCAGCCAGACACAGCGCAGCGCAAGTCCCTTGGATGCCAGCACCAAGAACGGTAATATCCTTAGTGTTTAAGCTGCGGCCTCGCACGTCTACCCCCTCCTCTCAGAAACCAGTCTCTCAACGCGTTCTTCAAGAGCTGTAAGACCATGGGTAAATTGCGGCATTTCGATCTTTATTCTCGCTCGTGCTTCTTGACTCAGTGAGCCTTCCAGCAATCCGGTCTTATCCAGGTCGAGGTCGTAGCCACCTCTTTTTTCGTCAGTGAGAACTTGCTGACACAACAAAAGGCGCAGCGCATATGCCGCTATGTCTCGTTTTCCCAAATCGCTAAGGCACTGGTCAACAGTCGCTTCAATCGCCATCGCAACACGCCGTATATCAAGACTGATCAGCGCTGGAGCCAGCGTCTTCCAACTGTCTGTCACCCCGCCGCCTCGGTCATTCCAACGCCGATAGAGCGTATCGCTGACATAAATCAGCGGCCCCATGGCCAGCAATTCGACAAGATATGCTTGTTGAGCATGATATCCGTACCGGGAGACCTCAGGAAAACGGGGAGCGCGTTCGCTGCGTCGCGTAAGAGCGCGCAGAGGAGATCCTTTTTTTGTTCCTACCGCCCGGCGCATCAACCTCTCAAAGACGTCCCCAGCATGCTCTTCTCCGACATCATGAGCCTCATTCTGTCTAACACAGCAATAGGCGGACATCGCCTCCGGACGCTCCTGCAGAGCCTTGCACAGAGTGCTAATCCAGGTCCGCTCGACACGGTCATCGTGGAAATAAATAGCGTAGAAGTCGCTGGTTACCTGATCGAGCAGGAAGTTACTATTTCTGGTCCAGCCAAGCTGACAAGGCTGTTCGAATACTCGGATACGATCATCCATATCTGCCTGCCGACAACATAGTTCAGCCGTGCGATCATCACATTTGTCGACCGAAACTAAGATCTTGAGTGCCGGATAGTCCTGCGCCTGCGCATCTTGTAATGTTTGCTGAATAAATGCTTCGCTTTTCCAGGTCGGGATGCAAATCGTGATCTCTTCCATACAACTATAATGCGCAGCCTCAGAAGCATGGCAACAAGGATGTGTGCTTTACCCCCCTCCATTAGCCGTCTTCCCCCACGGCAGTGATTGAGTACGCCGCTATATCGGTACATCTTGTTCTCCAAGTGTCACCACCGGCAATCAAAATTGCCTAATCCAGGGCTGAAAAATGCAACTCGTCAGCGATCACATTCTCATCGATGCTGACAAGCAGTATCCTGGTTTTGCCCCGGTTTATCCGCTTCTCGATGGGTTTGACCTCGGCAATCCAAACTCTTGGACAGCCGGTCACCCGCATGATTTCTATGCGCGCATGCGAGACGAGGCGCCGGTCATGTGGTCAACAACGAAACGTGGTCTAGCAGGATTTTGGTCAGTAAGCCGCTACAGCGACCTCAAGGCGGTCGAGCTCGCGCCTGATATATTCTCGTCCGAGCGCGGCAGCATCAATCTTGGAGTACCTTCGCGTGATAAGTGGCGGCCAAAAAAACTCATCGCTGCAGCCTTCAATTCCCTGATCAATCTTGATGCGCCACGGCATATGGAAATGCGGATGCAGCAGAAAGACTTTTTTATCCCCGCCTATGTCGCGGAAATACGCGAGCGGGTAGAGGCCAAAGTCGACGCCCTACTTGACGACATGGAGCGCAAGGGTCCGGTGGTCGATTTTGTAAAAGTATTTTCCCAGGAACTACCGCTGTTCACGCTATGTGAGATGCTCGGCGTCGACGAAGACGACCGACCTAAAATCGTGCACTGGATGCACTATCTCGAACTCGCCAGCCAGTATCTCTCAAACCCGTTTCGAACCTTCATAAAGGAACCGCTTTTCCCGATCAGGTTCTACCGGGCGGTGAATGACATGTTCGACTATGGCGAACGGGTGATGGCTGACCGCCGAGTGAACCCGCGCGAAGATCTGCTAACGGCAATCGCGCATTCTAGGCTTGAAGGTGAAGAACTTTCACAGGAATTCCTCGACGGCTCGTGGCTGCTCATCATATTTGCCGGCAATGACACATCGCGAAACTCGCTTTCAGGAACAATCCGCCTGATGACGGAGTTTCCGGATCAACGTCAGATGGTGCTGGATGACCCCTCGCTGATCCCGCGCATGTCACAAGAAGCGCTTCGTATGATCTCACCCGTCAAACACATGCGCCGCACAGCACTGGAAGAAACAGAGCTCAATGGGCAACGCATTGCCAAGGATGAAAAAGTCGTCCTCTGGTATGGCGCAGCTAACCGCGACCCTGAGATATTTCCCAATCCCGATCAGTTCGACATGTTGCGCGACAATGTCGACAAACATATCGCTTTTGGTCACGGCGTTCATAAGTGTCTTGGCAGCCGCATCGCCCAGATGCAATTGCGCGTGTCGTATGAGCGTATCTTCGCTCGCTTCCCAAATATCACCTGGACCGGACACCAGAAGATTGCACCAAATGCCCTCGTCCATGCGATTTCGAGCCTGAAGGTCAACTTATACGGCCCTGACGGCACCCGACCAACTCAGGTTCAGGTCAAAAATCTCAACTAATCAGCCGTTTGTGCGAATCGATCCGGATAAAGCGCCGTGTTAACCTCACGCGCTGCCTCAACCATTTCCGGATATGGAATATCGGTATTTGAAACGAACCCGACATTATAGTTCTCACCATCAAAGGCGCGGCCGGTTAGCGGCGAGTCGGTATACTGGAACCAGTGCGCACCGACGAGCGCGGGATTGGTCGTCACTGATTTCAAATAGTCTTTATACATCCGCGCCCGGTCGGCCTGATCAGCAGACATGATGAGGCCATGGTGGTAGAGGCCCGTGTCGGAAATAGCCCCGAAATGGAATTCGCCAATCTGCACTGGCTTGTTGAGATCCTGTAGGAAGCCCCAAGCCTCATCGCTGAGGCCGTCCTGATAGATGTTGAAGCTCATCACATCGCTATACTTTAGCGCCGCCGTTACGGTTTCATCTGGCATTCCCCAGCTTGCCATACGCGCGCCCATATAAAGATGGTTCGGCAGATACTCTTCAAGCGTTTCGTCGACGATCCGGAAATACTGGTCGGAATAGTCTTCCATCATCATAGAGAGATCCGCAGCGAGGCCATCAGTTTCGCCTTCAGGCACAACGCCAGCTTTGAAAGCGTCCCAGGACTCGACTTCGAGCCCCCAAGCCGCGTTCAATGCTTCGATGCTCTCATATTTCTCTTTCAGCATCTTGGTGAATGCGGCTTTGGCAAAGCTCTCATCTGCGGATTTGGACAGCGCATCATAAAGAATGCCGTAGCGGTCTTCCAAGCCGCCGCCGCGCTCGCCCCAGCTCTTTTCATTATCGATGAAGACGCCGACACACCAAGGTGATCCCTGCACTTCGTCTGCGACAACCGAAATGGTTGCAACCGCGCGCTCCTTGAACTTGGGGTCATAGAAGTCAGGCATCGGGCCCCAGACCTGACCGGGGGCCGTTAGGACTTGATAGTCGCCGATGATCCAACCGTTGGCGAAATAGGCAACTTCTTCGTTCGGGTAGAACGCAGGATCGACCCAATTGCCGAAAGAGGTAAAGCCCCAGCTTTTCATCCGGTCGAGGGTGACCCGCTCCCATTTGCGCATGAAGGAATCAGGCTCCGTTTCACCGTATCGGCGTTCGAGGTTTGCGCGATAGAAGCTGAACGTTTCTCCGCTATCAAGTGCGCCTTTTCGGACCGTCCGGCGATAGCCATAATGGTTAGCTAACGGATCGTCATAGTCGGGCAGCCAGTTGAACATGTCGCGCCGAATGTCGCTGGCAATGTAGGCAGTCTCGCGAACCTCATCAGATACAGTGACAACGCCGATGGAATCTTCCGGGGTCACCTCATTTGGATCCACATATCGAACGGAATCATCCTTGAAATCGACACCGGTCATCGTCTGAAGGTTTGCAATCCGGATATTGGCGAGCGCATTGGAGAAGAAAAGATAGCCTTCCGGATCCACATACCACCATTGACCATCGACTTTCTCAACGCGGAAATACCCTGTACCTTCAAGCTGTGGGCCATCTTTCCAGCCGCCAAAACGCGAACGATCAGGTAAAACCGGATTAGCGGCGAGTTCGGCCAGTTCCGCATTCGCGGCCGCTTTCAACTCTTCATCGGAATCGACCTTGGTGGGGTAGTCAGCCTTGGCGTTCTGACCGAGTGCATCGACAATTCCAACTAGCCAGTCGGTGTCTTTTTCTGGGTTGGGACGCAGACGCAGATTGTCAATGGTAACGTTGCGTTCGCGAATGGCACCTCGAATGAAGATATTGATTTCAGCGATCTCAGACAAATTGAGATTTCCAGGTGTCTGATCCCCCCAGCGATAGATCGCCATGGTCTCGCCCTTATCCCAGGCCGCGGGGAATTCCCGCATGCCAGTCTTATAGTCTGCCGCTGGTGCATCTACCCAGTGATACATGGTCAGGCTCTCACCGGCCGGAACAACATTACTCTTGTTTAGGAACGTGCCGTCGCTATCGACGACGCCAATATAGACCTGCGCCGATACATCACCGATATTTTCAAGATCGACCGCAAGGTTGAAGTTCTCAAGTTCGCTCCAGTCCCATAGCGTATCCGGTCTTATCTGTATCCGGGAAATGCCTCCTGTGACCTGATAGGTCGCCGCTATCGCTCCATTACCATCGCCATCACTTATTCGCTCGAACGAGGCCTTGTCCGCAGATACTGTGTAACCTGTATCGCCCTCTTCGAACCCAGCAATGATGATGCCATCGGCACCTACCTTTTGAGCATCAATATCCGACTCTAACTCCGCTGCCGGGGTCTCGGTCGCAGCGTTCGCAAGAGCGTCATCAGTAGGCGACAATAGCTCACAACCGGTAAGCCCAAGCAGGGCGCCTGAAACCACAGCCCCATTCATCCACTCGATTCCTGCTCTGGTCATCGGACACCTCCCAATATTGTCGTAATTATTATGCCGCGCGCACAACGAGGCTATGCTGCTTTATGCCAACGCTACTTGTAAATTGTCAACAAAATTGGGCTATCTCTCGGCGCGCCACGTCCTAGTCATCTCACCACTGACACAAAATACTAAGTAGATTTACGCAGGGTCTTACAACCATTTGCGCTGCTAGTTTGAGCTATGAGGGAGAGCTTGATGGCGCAGACAATGTATCTGCCGGAGGTCAATCAGATTACCTTGGGCGCACCGCTGAATTGGCTTGGCAAGGGATGGCGCGATTTCTGTCGTATCCCCTTTCCCTGTCTTGTCTATGGATTCCTGACATTCATGATCAGTATAGGCCTCGCTGTAGGACTTTACCTGACCGGTGCAATAATGTGGTTTCTTGTTCTCGCTGCGGGATTTCTAGTCATCGCGCCCATGCTGGCCATGGGCACATATCAGGCTGCAAGGATGTTGGAACGCGAGCAGACCCCAACAGTATCGGATATGCTGTTTGTTGGCTCGGCCTTTCGACGTGACCTTGTCATACTTGGCGTGGCCTTGGTGTTTCTATTCGGCCTGTGGATCGAAGTTGCCTATCTCGCCTACGGCCTGTCGACCCGAACGATGCACAGCTCGGTTTTGGACTTTCTTGTCTTCTTCTTCACGACACCCGAGGGTCACCGGATGGCGCTGATTGGCAGCGCCATTGGCGGTGTCATCGCGTTTCTAGCATTCTCACTGGTCGTGATATCTGCTCCGATGTTGCTGAACGAGGAACGCGATATTTTCATCGCCACGATCACAAGTCTGCGCGCCGTTGCGCGCAATCCTCTGCCAATGCTGTTCTGGGCAATCCTGATCGTTGCTCTGACCCTGGTTGGGGTCGCAACCGCATTGCTCGGCCTGATCGTCATATTTCCTTGGATTGGCCTTGCCAGCTGGCATGCTTACCGCGAACTGGTGCCGCGAGCAGCATTGACCGCAAACGAAGCCAATACGCTTGGCTAGGCGTCGGGGTCGGCCTTGCCGCCTTTGAGAATGAAACGGCGATCACAATAGCCACATTCGACAATGCCGTCGTCGCCCAGTTCATACCACACCTTGGGATGGCCGAGCGCACCGCCGCCGCCATCACAGGCGACCTTGTGATCCGTAACGATCAAGGTTTCAGGCGCATTCTGTGGAACTGTGTCAGACATTCATATTGGCCTTGTATCGGGTTATTCTGCTTATCGCATACGCTGGCTCGCCCCCAAGCGTCAATCAGCCTATGGTGCGCAGGGGTGACGCACTATATGAGGCGCAGGTCTATCAGGGAGCGAGCATGACTTCGCCAGACTATGCCATTGAAGCCATTGGGCTTGAGAAGACCTATAAAGCCTCCGGCAAACTGCCCGAGATGACGGCGCTCAAAGGCATCGACCTTAAGGTCAGACGCGGCTCGATATTTGGTCTTCTTGGCCCAAATGGTGCGGGTAAGTCGACCTTTATCAACATCCTCGCTGGCCTTGTTGTGAAAACCGGCGGTACCGCAAAAATTTGGGATCTTGATATCGATCAGCACCCACGCTCCAGTCGCGCGGCCATCGGCGTGGTCAATCAGGAAATCACCATGGATCCGTTCTTCACGCCGCTTCAGGCGCTGGAACTGCAAGCGGGATACTATGGCGTGCCGAGAGCAGAACGCCGTTCACTCGAAATTCTCACGGCTGTTGGTCTTGATGACAAAAAGGATGCCTATGTGCGCCAGCTTTCGGGCGGGATGAAACGTCGCCTGATGGTCGCCAAGGCTCTGGTTCATAATCCACCCGTGCTGATCCTTGATGAACCGACAGCAGGCGTTGACGTCGAGCTGCGACGATCGCTTTCGGCCTATCTCCGCGACCTACACGCCAATGGCACGACCGTTATACTGACAACGCATTATCTCG
>CAYGKE010000029.1:0-27124 GCA_964350465.1 uncultured Hyphomonas sp. | reverse complement strand
TTGCACCAGATCACGAGGATGCGACGTCGACTTGATTGGGCGTCCGGGTATGCCCACCCTATCTCTCAATCAATTGATTAAAGGGGCAGGCTTATGACCAGTCAGAAAGTTGAATTTCCCGGCGCTGACAATGTCTTGCTGTCTGGCATCCTCGAAACGCCGGACACAGACGTTCGCGCATGGGCGGTATTTGCCCACTGTTTTACCTGTTCCAAAAAGAGCCTTGCTTCCAGCCGTATCGCAGGTGGGCTGGCCAATCGCGGCATAGGGGTTTTGCGATTCGACTTTACAGGCTTAGGCGAGTCAGATGGCGATTTCTCAGACACTGGCTTTTCCAGCAATGTCTCTGACCTTCGCGCGGCTATTGCCTGGATGGGCGCAAATGATCACCCGATTGATCTGCTGATTGGACATTCGCTTGGCGGCGCTGCGAGCGTTGTGGCAGCCTCAGAAGAAAGCGGCGTGCGGGCGGTGGTGACGCTTGGCGCGCCTTCGGATGCTGGTCATGTCATTGCCCAGTTCGATCGTCACATTCCAGAAATTGAAGCGCGCGGGGAAGCCGAGGTGAACCTCGCAGGCCGCCCATTCACGCTGAAGAAGTCGTTTCTCGACGATGTGCGCGGTGCCAAAGTGATCGATGCTGTTAAGTCGCTCAACCGGCCGCTATTGGTCATGCATGCGCCAACTGATCAGATTGTTGGGATCGACAATGCGACGGACTTGTTCGTGCATGCCCGCCACCCCAAAAGCTTTGTCAGCCTCGACGATGCAGATCATTTGCTGACGCGGCCTGAGGACGCGGAGTTCGTTGCAGACGTGATCAGCGGCTGGTCGCGTCGTTATTTGATCTCGCGGTCGAAGAAATCGAGCGTGCCAATGGAACAAAGTCATTCGGTTATCGTGCAGGAAACCGGGCAGTTCAGTCGGTTTCAGAACAGTGTACTGATCGATGGACGTGCATATCTCGCCGATGAGCCGATAGAGGTCGGAGGGTCCAATACCGGGCCTGACCCCTATGACTGGGTGACGGCGGGACTTGGCGCATGTACGTCGATGACATTGCGTATGTATGCAGATCGCAAAGGCTGGCCACTGCAGCGCGTGACAGTGCGACTCAGTCACGCAAAACAGCACAACAAGGATTGCGTGGATTGCGGTCCGAAGGATCGAATCGATGTGTTCACGCGTGATATCGAAATCGCTGGTGATCTCAGCACAGAGCAACGCTCCCGCTTGCTTGAAATCGCTGATCGCTGCCCGGTTCATCGCACGCTCGAGGCATCATCTGTGGTTCAGACTCGCGATGCCACAATATCAGCTTAATGATGTTTAATGACTGTAAGACTGTTACTGACGTAATTTTGGTTACAGATAGACCTTGAAAAGTACCTTGGAGGCTAAGAACACTATGAAATTGTTTGGCATTTCCCGAAATGCATTGATCGCCGGACTGGTTGGAATAGGGGCGGTAGGCGCACTTTCGATAGGACCAACTGTCCTGGAGGCTGACGCCAAGCCGATTTCCATTGAAGCACCAGCTGGCGCGCCGCTAAGTTTTGCTGACCTGATCGAACAGGTTAGCCCGGCTGTTGTCAGTGTGAATGTTGTGTCCGAGCAAGAGCGCAGCGATCTCTCTGAACTCGAGCGTTTCTTTGAACGTTTCAGAGGCGGGCCCGGTCTTCCGGAAGACGAAGGCGATGACGAGGACAGCGAAGAAGATGCGCCAACCCGCCAGGCGCGGTCGCTAGGGTCTGGCTTCTTCATTTCCAGAGATGGTTACATTGTCACCAACAACCATGTTGTTGAAGGAGCGACTGAGATTGAAGTTGTGCTTGAGAACGGTGAGGAATACGAAGCCGAGCTTATCGGGCGCGATTCCCAGACCGACCTGGCTGTGCTGAAGGTCAATACAGGCAACGATTTCCGCTATGTCGAATTCGGTTCCTCGTCGACGATGCGGCGCGGCGACTGGGTTGTCGCGGTTGGTAATCCGTTTGGTCTCGGCGGAACCGCCACGTCTGGCATCGTCTCAGCCATCGGTAAGCCCGGTGACCGCGGGCGATCCAGCACCTATACTGATTTTTTGCAGATTGATGCGGCGATCAACCGGGGTAATTCCGGCGGTCCGACGTTCGATCTTGAAGGCCGCGTTATCGGCGTGAACACGGCGATCTATTCGCCGACAGGTGGATCTGTTGGGATTGGTTTTGCTATCCCGTCAGATCTCGCAAAAAACGTTACGGACACTTTGATCAAAGACGGTAAAGTCTCTCGCGGCTGGCTCGGCGTTACGATTCAGGACCTGACAGACGATATGGCTGAAGCGCGCGGCATCCTGGATGAGGACGGCGCAATTGTGTCCGAGGTTACCGCGTCCAGTCCGGCCGAAAAATCGGGCATCCAGCGCGGTGATGTGATCATCGAGATCAATGGTGTCGATGTGACCGATGCGACCTCAACAACACGTGTGGTTGGCTCGCTTCTCGCAGGCTCAGATAATCAGTTTGTCGTGCTGCGTGATGGCCGGCGCCAGAACATCGCCGTCCGTGTGGGTGAACGCCCCGAGGACCTGGATTCGGTTTTCGGTCCGCCAGGCAATACAGAACCGGATGACTCAGGCGATGCAGAGGAAGGCCCGCTGGGCGTCTCCTTGCGACCGCTGGACAATGGCACAAGGCAATCCATGGATCTCGAAACCGATGATGCCGGCATGGTGATCGCAGACATGGCAAGCGATAGCCCATTCCGTGAGGCTGGATTGCTGCCGGGTATGGTCATCCTGGATATCAATGGCCAGAAAATGGATTCGGTCGACGATCTCTATAATGAAATTAATGCAGCAAAAGCACGCGGTCGGGATAAGATTCTGCTCGCGGTCAGAACTGGTCAAAGAACTGCCTTTGTTCCGGTTGATATCTCGTCTGCGGATTGAGCAAAAAGGAGTATAGTAATGCGCGTTCTTGTTATCGAAGATGATCACGAACATTCCGATTTCATTCAGAAAGTCCTAGGCGATGCGGGGCACAATGTGGAAACAGCCGATGATGGTGTCGGCGGATTGAGCAAGGCGCGCGCCTGTGAATATGACGCGCTGGTTGTTGACCGGATGTTGCCCGAAAAGCCAGGCCTGCAACTGGTAGAGGAGTTTCGCAGCGGCGGTGGGACGACCCCGGCACTGTTCCTCTCTGCATTGTCGGATGTCGATAATCGTGTCGAAGGCCTGAAAGCAGGCGCCGATGACTATCTGTCCAAACCTTTCGAACCGGAAGAACTGGTCGCCAGGGTCGAGGCGCTTGGCCGCCGTCAATCCAAGAATGAGGCTCCCGTAACGAAACTATCTGTTGGCGGTCTCGAGATGGACTTGCTGTCGCGCAAGGTTCAGAGAGATGGCGAAAAAATTGATTTGCAGCCGCGCGAGTTCAAACTGCTCGAATTTCTGATGCGCCATTCTGGGCAGACGGTCACACGTACCATGTTGCTGGAGAAAGTCTGGAACTACCATTTCGACCCCCAGACCAACGTCATCGACGTCCACATTTCTCGTCTGCGTGCTAAAATCGACAAAGAGTTCGACACGCAACTGTTGCAGACGGTGCGTGGTGCGGGGTACTGCCTTCAGGCATGAAGTCTGGCCCGCTAGCATTTGTTCGAACAACAACCTTTAGACTTGCTCTTGTCTATTCGGTTCTGTTCGCACTGTTTTCGGCGGGCCTGATCTCTTACCTCTTTCAGGCGACAGTGGTGACGCTTCGCGCTGAAGCAAAAACACAACTTGAATCCGAGCTCAGAACACTCGCCATGGCCCGCCGCACAGGTGGGGCCGTGCGCTTGGAACAATCCCTGATTGAGCGGGCTTTGGTCCGGGTTCGCGATTTTACCTATCAGTTTGAAACCGCAACTGGTGAGCGCATTGTCGGTGATATGCCGCAAATGCCAGTCGAGGCGCCTGACACGATCAATGAAGTCAGAGCGGTCACTTTCGAGCTGGAAATGCCGCGTGCCGATGGCAGCCCAGTGATCACTCCTATCGAAGGGCGTATTGTGCGCCTTGAAGATGGCACGGTGCTGCTTGTCGGCATTGAGATGGATCAGCGTCTCAGAATTGTCGGTAAGGTGACACAAGCCGTCGCCACCGCTGCACCTATTGGCATCCTCCTCGCCTTGCTCGGTGGATTTTTCAGTGCGCGCTATGCAGCGCGCCGCGCCGAAGCGCTGACCAATGTCACACAGGCGGTGATGACGGGCGACCTGACTCACAGGGTGAAGATAGTTGGGTCCGGCGACGAGTTCGACCGGCTGGCGGAACAGCTCAATTCCATGCTCGACCGGCTTGAAACTCTGATGTCGACCACACGCCATGCGGGTGAGGCAATCGCGCATGATCTGCGCTCGCCATTGTCGCGCCTGCGCAATCGAATTGAAACAGCACTGATCGGTCCGCTGGACGAAGTCACTGCGCGCGAAACGCTTGGACACACGGTTGAGGAAGTCGATCAGATTCTGGCAACATTCAATGCCCTCTTGCGTCTGTCGCGCCTCAGCGCCGGAACCGAGGGCAAGATGGAGCGGCTGAGCCTGAGTGAGCTTATCGAAGAGATTGCGGAACTGTTTGCGCCTGCGTGTGAAGATGCTGGACTGTCTTTTTCCGCGAACATTGCAAAAAATCTGTACGTCCGGGGGGATTCAACACTGCTCGCCCAGGCGCTTTCCAACTTGATCGATAATGCGGTGAAATACACGCCGTCTGGCGGGGCGATCGCGCTTCGTGCGGCGCGAAATCATGGCCATGTGGATATCACCATCACGGACACCGGACCGGGTATCCCGGTTGCGGACCGCTCGCGCGTCACAGAGCGTTTTGTCAGGCTTGATGATGCCCGCACACAGCAGGGGTCTGGACTGGGCCTGGCTTTGGTTGAGGCTGTCGCCGACGTCCATGATGGCACGCTTGGACTGCATTCCGGCAACGGAAATGAGGAATATCCAGGGCTGCGTGTGGTCATGTCGCTGCCGCGTGTGGATTAGCGCGTGGCAGGGCTGAACATAAGCTACCTCGCCGACGACCCGGTTGATGCCGTTGAGCGTGCCTTGCGACACTCGACATATTTGTCCTCTCTTGATCGGCGTTTGGGGTTGCTGGATATCCTTCGCGGCGGCGAGTCAGCAGAGGATATGTTACTGTCAGCTTTGGCGCATATGTCCGATCTGAGCTTGTCCTCAGATACATCCGATACAATGGTAGAGATGCGACATGCGAAGGCCAAGGCGCACTTCGCACTCGCTGCACTCGATTTGGCCGGACACTATTCGGTACATCAGGTGACAGGCGCGCTTACTGACCTTGCCGACCGCGCAGTGGCGACAGCGATGCAGGTGACCGCCAACAGCTCTGATCTCAGTCTGGATGGTATCGCGATGTTCGCTCTTGGAAAAATGGGCGCCGGAGAACTCAACTATTCCAGCGATATCGACATGGCCGCTTTTTATGATCCGGATCGATTTGCCGCAGGTCACCGCGATCCAGCAGAGGCGGCTGCTCGCCTGGTGCGTGACGCGATGCGTATGCTGGAAGCACGAACCGCTGAGGGTTATGTTTTTAGAACTGACCTGAGGCTCCGGCCTGATCCAAGTTCCAATCCTATAGCCGTGCCGCTTAACCGCGCTGCGATTTATTATGAAAGCGTTGGCCAGAACTGGGAGCGTATGGTGTGGATCAAGGGCCGAGCCATCGCAGGTGACCCTCAAACCTCCGAGTGGTTCCAGACCATGATTGAACCTTTTGTTTGGCGCCGGCATCTTGATTATTGGGCGATTGCAGATGTCCGCGCCATCAAGACCATGATTAATGCGAAGATGAAGGACCTGGACGAAGAGACACCCGGCTGTGATGTGAAACTAGGCCCCGGCGGCATTCGCGAAATCGAGTTTTTCGTCCAGACCCAGCAAATCATTCTTGGGGGTCGCAATCCAGCATTGCGTGTGCGTCCAACATTGGAAGCGCTCGACGGACTGACGGAGCTTGGCGCGGTCGATTCAGTTGTCGCCGCGGAGCTTTCGGATGCCTATGAACAGCTCCGCGCGGTCGAGCATCGCATCCAGATGCGCCTCGACGAGCAGAGCCATACGCTGCCGGCCTCAGATGAAGCACGCAGCGCCGTCGCGTCGCTTTGCGGTTATGATGACCTGTCTCTTTTCGATCCGGCCGTCTTTGAAACCCGAAGCCGCGTCAACAGGCACTATGCCGAGCTGTTTTCTGATCAGGAAAAACCGGAGCATAAATCCGTCCGCGGCAACCTTGTTTTCACCGGTGTTGATGACGATCCAGAGACTGTGAAGACGCTGACAACGCTCGGCTTTCAATCGCCTTCGGATGTGATCGGATCTATCCGCCAGTGGCACCGGGCCCGAACCCCGGCAACCCGCAGCCCGCGTGGACGTGAATTACTGACCGCGCTCTTGCCTGATCTGCTTGGCCTGATGGCAAAAACCGGCGAGCCGGACCAGGCCTTCCGTCAATTTGCCCGCTTTTTCGAAGGTCTGCGCTCAGGTGTGCAGACCCTGTCCATGCTTGAGGCTGAGCCGGTCTTGCTGGAAGATCTCGTAAACACTTTGGCACTGGCACCCGGCATCGCAGATACATTGGCGCGCCGACCTTCGCTGCTCGAAACACTGTTATCTGTTGGTGACCGAAAGCCACGGTTTGAGCTTGACGAGATGGATAATTTTGAGTCTGCCATCGACAAGGCGAGGGCGTGGCATGGCGAGCAGAGCTTTCTGATTGGTCATCAATTGCTGCACGGTCGCCTCACAGCAGCTGAAGCCGCACTCGCCTGGACCGACCTTGCCGATCATATCATCAGCAAGATGTCAGCAGCAGCCCTCAAGGAAACCGAGCGTCGCTTCGGTGCTTCGCCGGGCGCATGGGCCGTTATGGCACTTGGCAAGCTTGGGGGCAGCGAAATGACGGCTGGCTCTGATCTTGATTTGCTGGTGATTTTCGACCCGCATCCAGATGTCGATGCGCAGGCATGGTTTACGCGCTTCACACAGCGTTTGATTGCCGCGCTGTCAGCCGAGACCGGGCAGGGCCAGCTTTACGAAGTGGATATGCGGCTTCGGCCATCAGGTCGGGCTGGACCAGTTGCCACATCGATTGCAGCTTTTGAACGCTATCACACACAGGATGCCTGGACCTGGGAACATATGGCATTGACCCGGCTGCGTTTCCTTTCCGGCGATACTTCTCTTGGCGACAGGGCCAACAAGATTGCGCGTCAAATCATTACGGCGGCGAGTGATCCCGACCAGGTTCGTGCCGACATTCTCGATATGCGCCAGCGCCTTGCACGCGACAAGCCAGCAAATGGTGCATGGGATTTGAAGATGCGAGAAGGGGGGCTGGTCGACCTTGAATTCATTGTGCAGCAGTCGATTCTGCTGAGCGGCAGCCCGGATACGGTCCATCCCGCGCTGCGTGACGCTATTCCGGCGCTCGTAAGCTTAGGACAATTAAGTGAAGAAGAGGGCGCCCTATTGCTTGATGCATTTCAGCTGTATCAGCTCTTGCAGCAGGTTCAGCGGGTCACCCTTAATTCTGATGGCACATCGAAAGATATGTCCATGGGGCTGAAAGATCGGCTTTGCCGTGCAGTCGATATCAGCCCATTCGACGCGCTTGCAGCGCGCCTTGAGGCGATGGCGTCGGACGTTACTGCGCTGCGCTGCAAAAAAATTGGTCCGTTGGCGACGGAAAGCTGACGGAGCCGCGTTCTAGTCTTCAGGTAACCAAGATAAGGAACCTGAAGACAATGAGAAAACTAAAACTTGCAGCATTAATCACTCTTGGCGTTGGCTCGCTATCAGCCATAGCGATCGCGCAGGGCGGTCCGCACGGGGATCGCGGCGGTGACCGTTTCGAACGGGCCGATATTGATGGTGACGGCAATGTCACTTTGAGTGAAATCGAAGCGAGCAAAGCTGAGCGCTTCAATAACGCTGACGTCGATGGCAGCGGCGGCATCACATTCGATGAATTCAATGCCTTCGCAGAAGCCGAAAAGGCGCAACGCGAAGCCAAGCGCCGTCAGCGTCATTTTGAAAAGCTTGACGCCAATGGCGATGGCAGCATTTCGGCTGAGGAGCATGCCGCGCATCGCTCGGACCGGATGGAACGAATGTTCGATATGATCGACTCAAACAATGATGACGTCATCAGCCAGGAAGAGCGTGATGCTGCGCTCGCCGCGCGTGGTGAGCGCCGCGGTATGAGGCGCAAGCACATGCGGGGCGGCCAATAGGCGGCAAAGGGCGCATGCTGGACCGAAGTCGAGGTTTTCTCCCACTCGTCTTCGGTCCAAATCACGCTAGACTGCCTTGGTGTCCGGAATCAGCGAACTCGATGAAATCACCCGAGCAGCCGCTGGGGACCGCGCCGCGCAAACTGCGCTGGTCAATCGGCATATGCCGGTCATCTTTCGCGTCAGTTACCGGATGCTTGGAGACAGAAGTGAAGCAGAGGACATCACACAGGAGACGTTTCTTCGCGCCTGGAAGATACTTCCAGAGTGGCAGCCAAAGGCAAAATTCTCGACCTGGGCCTGTACGGTCGCGCTTAATTTATGCCGGGATCGACTGCGCAAAAAGAAACCCGTTCTCATGGAGACTCTACCAGAGCGGATCGATACAGATTTGCGCCCTGAAGAAGCCCTGGCTTCAGCCGAGGCAAGCGCCAACATCGAGGCGAAAATTGCCAGTCTTCCGGATCGCCAGCGTATGGCAATCAATCTCTGTGCGCTTGAGGGTATGGGCAATATCGAGGCGGCCAAGGCAATGGAGGTCAGCGTACATGCCCTCGAGAGCTTGCTCTCACGTGCCCGCCGAACACTTCGCACAGCGCTTGCAGAGGACCTGGAGCCATGATGAATGAAGCTATGACTGCAGAGCGTGTTCTCGAACTCATTGGCGCGTATGGTGCCGACCCCCTCGATTGGCCTGAAGCCGAGCGTGCGGCAGGGCTTGCTCTAATACAAGACGACCCGGCGCGCTTTGAGTCGGCGCTGGCCCACGCGCGGGGCGTAGACATGCTGCTGGCAGGTGAGCCTGATATTGAACCCTCATCAGGGCTTGCCGAGGCAATTCTCGCGGCAGCACCAAGAGAGCATGGCCGAACACCATCGCTGCTACAGAGCCTGGCCACCTTGTTCATTCCAAGCGGTGCGCGCATCCCGGCAGGTGCAGTTCTTGGCAGCCTCGCCATTGGGCTTGCGAGTGGCTATGCCTACGCATCAAGTGGCTCTGGTGTCGCCTATGATGAACTGGACGCAGCTTATGATGCGGCTTTCACCGGCAGCGATACGAGCCTGTGGGTTCTCGCGGAGGACGGCGATGACGGATAAGGCATCATCCAGGCTCCCGATCATTCTGGCGGTTTCTGTCATCGTGAATGCCTTGCTGATCGGGTTTGTCCTCGGTGGCGGGCTGAAGGCACGCACGGGCGGCGAACGTCCGCCAATGGTTCAACAGGGCGGCGGTGATGAATTTGGCCTTGCGCGTAGTATTGAACAGTCTTTGCAACCAGCGGAGCGCCGTGTGGTGCGCCGCGCTTTGCGGCAGGCCTTTCTTGATACACGCGAGGAGCGCGCGGCCCTTAGTTCGGCTCGCCAACAGCTGGCCGAACTGCTGGCTGCGGAAAACTACGACCGGGGCGCTGTCGACAGCGCGTTTGAGCAGCTTCGAACATCCGAGGCGAATGCCAAGACCCGCTTGCATGAAGAACTAAATAATCAGCTCTCAACGCTCAGCGCTGAGCAGAGGCGTAATATCCTGAAAAGCATGGAGCGACGTGAGCGTTTTCGTCGCCGCGGCGGCAGGGACGAACGGGATCGACCACCACCGCGTTAGTCTTTCGACTTGTGCGCTAATGCGCCCGCATTTGCTTCCCAGTTCTGTCCGTCAAAGCGGTTGATCGTGACATCAAGTGTCTGCCAGTCGTCAAGGCAGCGCCAGGTGACGGCAAATCCGTCCGGGTTGGAGCGCGGGATATAGAAACTCTTCACCCCGCAGGTCGCGCAAAACAAGTGTTTCGCCGTGCCCGTATTGAATGTGTATTCGGTCAGGTCGTGATTGCCGGATAGAAGTCGGAACCGGTTTGCCGAGACAATGACATGAATGTTTCCGCTCATCGCGCAAATACTGCAATTGCAGTCCTCCACGTCGAATGATGATGGCAGATCGACTTCGAACCGAACCGCGCCGCAATGGCACCCGCCTTTGTGTGTTGTTCTTTGGTTCATCGGTGACGTATAGTTGAGTATGGGTCTGACTGGCAATGAAAGCGGCAAAGCGTGGGAAAAGATTATGAAGTTTTGCGCTTCGGGACAGAAGCGGAACCGCTCGTTATTCTAGATAACTTCTCCAGCAATCCGGAGATGCTTAGGAAGTCGGCAATTGCGGCTTCGTATGAGCCAACGAGCCCTTACTATCCCGGTGTTCGTTCTGCGGCCGATTATGCTTACCTTGGTGAATGCCTTCCAACACTACGATCGATATTTTCGGATGTTTTTGGTTTTCGGGGTGGCGCTAATCTTATCGCTTGTGACTTTTCCATAGTAACGACGCCACCCGACCAATTGGGTGTTATTCAGCGGCTGCCTCACTTCGACACAACTAATCCGAACCGCCTTGCCCTGTTACATTATTTGTCGAATGGAGACGATGGTGGCACGGGGTTTTACCGTCACATTGCAACAGGTTTCGAGACTGTCTCGCCGGATAGATTTGATCAATACAAGAACTTGCTGGATCAGGAAGTGATTGAGGATGGTTTACCGCCGCCGCGCTACTTCCGAGGCGATCATCCACGGTTTGACCGAATTGGGCACGTTAATGCGGTATATAACAGAATGGCTATCTATCGCAGCTTCAGACTTCACTCAGGGGACATTCCAGATGATCTGCCACTCCATGCAGATCCGGCTAAAGCCCGCCTTACCTTGAATACGTTTATTGATGGATACTGATCTAGCAGCCGCATCATTTGTCTAGATGCAGTCTGATTTTGAATTAGTTCAGCACTGCCATGCAATAGAGTGGCACGGTAGAGAGAGGCTGTTAACATGATCCGAATATTGCGCTGGGGACTGATCGTTATTGTGATGCTCGTCGCGGTCGTAGCCTTATGGCTCTATGACCCGCTCCCGAAAAATCCATCCTCCGATGTCCTGTCCGAACAGGCCTCGATATACGAGGCCGAGATCATCCGTGACGATTGGGGCGTCCCGCATATCTATGGTGTTACCGATGCCGATGCGGCATTTGGCGTCGCTTATGCCCATGCCGAGGATGATTTTGAAACCATACAGGAAGTCGTCGCCGCAACGCGGGGAAGACTGGCCCGCTACAAGGGCGTAGGTGCGGCCCCAACTGACTATGTTGTCTCACTGCTGAGTGTTTGGGAAACGGTCGACGCCCGATATGAAAGCGACGTCCCGGCCAATGTCAAAGCGCTGGCAGAGGCCTATGCGGCGGGTATCAATCTGTATGCCGCTCAGCACCCTGATGAGACCTGGCTAGGCCTTGCGCCGTTCACAGCAGAAGACGTGATTGCCGGTTTCATTTTCAAGACGCCGTTCTTCTATGGCCTTGATGACACGCTGAAATCTCTGTTCGCAGAGACTCGAGATGCAGAGCTGGCAAGCAATCCGGATGATCGGGCCTGGTTGCTTCACCCCAGTCTGAACACCGCGCGCGGCTCCAACGCCTTTGCGGTCGCGCCTGCCCGGTCAGGAGACGATGTCACCCGTCTGTTGATCAACTCGCACCAACCCATGACAGGGCCGGTTGCCTGGTGGGAAGCGCATATGGTCTCGCAGGAGGGGCTCGATATTACCGGCGGCCTGTTCCCGGGCACGCCGCTTATCCTGCACGGCTTTAATCGCCATCTAGGCTGGGCCAACACGGTTTCAAAGCCAGACCTCATCGACATTTATCGCCTTGATATCAACCCGGACAACAAGAACCAGTACCGGCTTGATGGTGCCTGGCAAGAGTTCGAAATCGAGACGGTCACCATCCCGGTCAAGCTCTGGGGACCGTTTGTTTTCAAGGCCAAGAGTAAGCTGAAACGATCCCGGCATGGCCCGGTCATTGAAGCTGATCACGGCACCTATGCCATTCGCTATGCAGGCCGGGGAGAGATCCGCCAGCTGGAGCAATATTACGGCCTGAACCGTGCTGAAAACTGGCAGGAATTCAGTGCAGCCATGAGCCTGAATGCGCTGCCCAGCATCAACTATGTCTATGCCGACAAGACGGGGACTATCGCCTTCATCCACAATGGCCAATACCCGGACCGCGCCGAAGGGTGGGACTGGCAGGCCGATCTGCCGGGTGATCGCAGCGACCTGATCTGGCAGGACTATATCCCATATGAAGCCGGTCCGAAGCTGATCAATCCGGTCTCTGGCTTTATCTATAATGCCAACAATACGCCTTATAGCGCCACCGATGGGGCCGACAATATTCAGCCAGGTGACTATCCCGAAACGCTTGGCTTGCAGACCAATCAGACCAATCGCGCCCTGCGCATTAGCGAATTGACGGATGGTGTTTCCCCGATGACCCGCGACGCCTTGCTCGCGATCAAGTTTGACACCGCTTATGCCAAAGGTTCTGAAGCCGACACGTTCATCCTTGACGTTCTGGCGCATGACTGGTCGGGGGAACCGGATATGGCCGAGGCCGCAGAGCACTTGCGCGCCTGGAATTACCGGATGGACAGGCACAACCGCCATGCCGCCCTCGGCGCTTTGACGGTTCTGCGCTTTGTCACCAAACAATTCACCGGCGATGCTGGCCCTGATGCGCCGCAGGCGTTTCGTGAAGCAGTGGCACTCCTCAAGGAAAACCACGGCCAGATCGATCCGGAATGGGGAGAGGTCAACCGCCTCTTGCGCGGCGATCTCAGTCTGCCCATCGCGGGCGGGTCAGGGTCGCTGCGCTCCATTCACCCTGCGAAATTGCGTGACGATGGCATGCTCCACGCCAATGCTGGCGACACCTGGATCGCGCTGGTTGAGTGGGACGCAGACGGCACGCAGCGCGCTGAGGTGATCCACCAATATGGCAGCGCGACGCTGGACGAGACCTCGCCGCATTATGCCGACCAGGCGCCGCTCTTTGCCGAGGAAAAGTGGCGTACGGCCCTGCTTGAACGCGCAGACATCGAAGCTGCGGCAAGCTGCACTTACCGCCCGCAAACGCGGGATGAGGCAGAGTGCTAGCTACTCCGCCGCCTGCGCTCCGTCATCATCGCCATCAATCGCGTCGAGCATCACTGCGGCGCAATCAGCGATGACGCTTCCGGGTGGGAAGATGGCGACAGCGCCAGCGGCATAGAGGGCGTCAAAATCCTGCGGCGGTATCACACCGCCAACCATGATCTTGGTTGCTGCCGCGCCCTCATTGCCGAGCGCACGTTTCAGTTCTGGCACCAACGTGAGATGCCCGGCGGCCAGAGATGAGGCGGCAACAATATCCACGCCTGCGGCGCGCGCATCCTTGGCGGCTTCTTCCGGCGTCTGGAAGAGCGGCCCGATCTCGACCTCCCAGCCAAGATCCATCAGCGCCGAGGCAACAACTTTCTGACCGCGATCATGTCCATCCTGACCCATTTTTGCGATATATATCTTGGGCTTACGGCCATGTTTTGAGACAAAGGCTTCAGCCATGCCCGCCGCCTCTCTTGCGCGTTCGTTCTGCGCTACGCCGGCGCCATAGACGCCCTTGATGGAGCGTATCACCGCCTTGTGCCGGCCCTGGCTGCGCTCGACAGCTTCGGAGATTTCACCCACCGTCGCCTTGGCCCGCGCCGCATCCACGGCCAGTGCCAGAAGGTTGCCGTCGGTGCTCGCAGCGGCTGCCGCAATCGCATCAAGCTTGGCATCAACTTCACCCTGATCACGGTCAGATTTCAGGCGCGCCAGCTTGTCGAGTTGCATCCGGCGCACCGTCGCATTGTCGACCTTAAGGACCGGCACATCCTCGTCTTCGTCGAGCTGGAACTTGTTGACGCCAACCACGGTCTGCTCGCCGCTATCGATCCGTGCCTGAGTTTTCGCGGCGGCTTCTTCGATACGCAGCTTGGGCAAGCCCTCCTCGATAGCCTTGCGCATCCCGCCCATCGCCTCAACCTCTTCGATATGCGTCATCGCCTTGGCGGCGAGATCATGTGTCAGGCGCTCGACATAATAGCTGCCGCCCCAAGGATCGATGGTCTGACAGGCACCGCCTTCCTGTTGCAGGAAAAGCTGGGTGTTGCGCGCGATCCGGGCCGAGAAATCGGTCGGTAGGGCGAGCGCTTCGTCAAAGGCATTGGTGTGCAGGCTTTGGGTCTGCCCACCGGCTGCCGCGATGGCCTCAAAGCAGGTGCGGATGACATTATTATAGACATCCTGCGCTGTCAGCGACCAACCCGAGGTCTGGCAATGCGTGCGCAGCGAGATTGATTTGCTGTTCTTTGGCGCAAACTCTTTTTGCACGAGATTGGCCCAGAGCAGACGCGCGGCCCGCATCTTGGCGACCTCCATGAACGTGTTCATACCGATGGCCCAGAAGAAGCTGAGCCGCGGCGCAAAGGCATCTACATCCAGACCCGCTGCGACGCCCGCGCGGATATATTCAATGCCGTCGGCAAGCGTGTAAGCCAGCTCAAGATCGGCCGTCGCTCCGGCCTCTTGCATGTGATAACCGGAGATCGAGATCGAGTTGAATTTCGGCATATTTTCAGATGTGTAGGCGAAAATATCCGAAATGATCCGCATGCTCGGCTTGGGCGGATAGATATAGGTGTTGCGGACCATAAACTCTTTCAGAATGTCATTCTGAATGGTTCCGGCGAGCTTGTCTGGCGCAACGCCCTGTTCTTCAGCGGCAACGATATAGAGCGCGAGGATCGGCAACACAGCGCCATTCATCGTCATCGAGACTGACATCTGATCAAGCGGAATGCCGCTGAACAAGGTGCGCATATCGTAGATACTGTCGATGGCAACACCCGCCATACCGACATCGCCTGAGACGCGAACATGATCGCTGTCATATCCCCTGTGGGTTGCAAGGTCGAAAGCAACCGAGAGGCCTTTCTGACCCGCTGCCAGGTTGCGGCGATAGAAGGCGTTGGAGTCCTCCGCCGTGGAGAATCCTGCATATTGCCGGATCGTCCAGGGTCGCTGCGTGTACATGGTCGGGTAGGGACCACGACCGAACGGTGCGTGGCCAGGATAATCGTCGAGAAAGTCGAGCGCCTTGGTATCTGCGGCGCTATAGCTGGTCGCGAGATCAATGCCTTCGGGTGTGTCGAGTATACGCGGACGGGCGGAGACATCGCTAGCGCCCAGTGCGCCGAGATCGAGTTTGGTGAAATCAGGGAAGGTGGTCATCTATTTTACCCCCAGCTCGGTCAGTGCCAGCTTGGTTTCGTGCACGACATCGCAGCCCATGAAGATGTGACTGTCCACGGCATCAGCCTCAAATTTACCCGCGAGCCAGACGCGCTGTGCACCAGCTTCCTTCAAGACTTTGGCGGCCTCTGTGGCTTCGGCCTCATAGCGTTTGTCGCTGCCGCAGATGACGGCGATGGCGCAGTTGCTGGCTTTGAAGGCGGCGGTGAGTTCTGCTGTGCTGGAGGGTGGTACGGGTGGCTCCTTTGCCTCCACACCGCCCGCCGCAAACAGGTTTCGGGCAAAGTCTGCGCGCGCAGTGTGCTCCGCTAATGGACCAAGTGTCGCGAGGAAGATCGCGGGACGTTTTCCAGTTGTGACGTGATGGGCTTCGGCGCGGTCACGCAAGGCTTCGAACGGCTCAGCAAGCCTGATCATGGGGAGCGCCTCCGCCTTTGTGTCATCGTCTTGTTCGATTTCAAGCTTTGGAAGCAGTGCCTGTAGCCCCGCAGGATCAACACCATTGCCGGGTTTCATCTTTGCAGGCGCGGCAACCGGCGCGTCAACGCCATCCAGAAGCGGGAACTCGCTAACACCGGTGACTGGAACTTTGCGCCGCGAAATGTCTCTCATCAGCGCACCTCGCGTCTTAGCGATACGCGGCTGAATCTTGCCTGCGACCAGGCTGTCAACGAGGCCGCCTTCGCTTTCGATCAATTGGAACTCGGCCCATGCTGCCTTGGCGAGATCCTCGGCAAGCGTTTCGGCGAACCACGCGCCGCCGCTCGGGTCGGCAATGCGCCCAAGCCCGCTCTCTTCCATGGCAATGATTTGCGTGTTGCGAGCGATGCGTCGGCCAAGCTCTTCAGGAACGCCGAGTGCTTCATTGAACGGGCGCACAGTGATCACGTCTGCGCCGCCAAGTGAAGCGGCAAAACAGGCCCCGGCACCGCGCAACATGTTCACCCATGGATCATGGCGCGTCAGCATCCGCGCACTGGTCACGGCATGCAGTTTCATTGGCGACGGCTCGAGGCCCAAGGCCTCTTGCACGCGGGCCCAAAGCCGCCGCGCGGCGCGCAATTTGGCAATGCCCATGGCGTAATTGGCGTCGACAGCGAGCGCGAGCAGGAGTTGCGGTGCGACCTGCTCTGGCGGCAGGCCTGCATTTTCGAGACGGCGCAGGGTGTCGACCGCATTTGCGATCAGCATACCAAGTTCCTGGGCTTCTCTGCCACCGGCTTCATGTGCATACTGCCCACTGATGTGGAGCGCGGTTGAAAGCGGGAAGCGCAGGGCGAGCGCCGGGACAAGCGCGGCGGTCTTGGCAAAGGCTGCATCGACGCCGCCTGCCACCTTGCCGGTACGCATAAGTTGAGAGATCGGGCTGATATTGAAAGCCAGCTTCTGGGCTTTCGGCGTAACCTGTTTCTCGGCCCAAAGTGCGAGAAGAGCCGCCGCGCTAGCGCCTGATCCGACCCCGCGATGGGCAAGGGCGATGGTCGCAATATCGGCGCGCACGCCGTTCAAGGCCGCCGACAGACTCGCCATATCCGTGATGATACAGCCGCGCTCGCCGGAGCATTCTATCGCCAAATTTATCGAGCTGACGCCGCGTTCAAGGTCTCGCAGGATTTCGGCATTGGTCACTTTGGGGTCGGGATGGGCGAAGGTCTGGCGGATATCCCAGGGCAAGAATGCATCTGGCTCAGCGCCTTCGCCGCGCAGGAAGGGCGTGTCGCCTGGCAGACCGCGTGGATTGTCAGCGCTGGCGAAATCGGTTTCGCGGTAAAGCGGGCGGATTGCGATGTCATCGCGGGTTAGTTGCGTCAGCCGATCCACCCCGCCGCCTTTAAGCGCCTTCGATACACTCTTAAGCCAATCGGCTTCGGTCGCTGGCTCAAATCGGCTCGATAGCGATATGGTTTCATCTGGCATGCAATTGTCCGTACATTTCCCCTGGCGCGACATGCGATCATGCGCGCTCAAGGTCAAGACTTTAGATCCTAACGGTACAGGCGGCAAACGCCGAAATGGCGCACCCTCCGTAGCGTCATGCCTTGTCGCAGCAGGCGTTAGGGTTAGGTTGCGAGGCAACAGATATTGTACCGGAGAGACCCCATGGCGCTGCCCCCCATCCTGCAAGACCTTCGCATTCCAGTGATCGGGTCGCCGCTCTTCATTATTTCCAATCCAGAGCTGGTGATTGCACAATGCAAGGCTGGTATTGTTGGCGCCTTTCCGGCCCTGAACGCCCGTCCAGGCCCGATCCTGGACGAATGGCTCGACCGGATCACGACCGAGCTTGCTGAGTGGGATGAGAAAAACCCGGACCGGAAATCAGCGCCTTACGCGGTCAACCAGATCGTGCATCGCTCGAACAATCGCCTCGAACACGATGTCGAGATGTGCGTGAAGCACAAGGTGCCAATCGTCATAACCTCGCTAGGCGCGCGGCCAGAACTCAACGACGCCATCCATTCCTATGGCGGCATCACGCTGCACGACATCATCAATGTGAAGTTTGCCAAGAAGGCGCTGGAGAAAGGCGCAGACGGCCTGATTGCCGTGTGCACGGGCGCTGGCGGCCATGCCGGGACGCTGTCGCCCTTTGCGCTGATCCAGGAAATCCGGGAGTTTTTTGACGGCCCGCTGGCGCTTTCTGGTTCGATCGCAACTGGCGGCGCTGTCGCTGCGGCGCAGGCCATGGGGGCCGATTTGGGCTATATCGGCTCGGCTTTCATCTCATGTGACGAAGCCAATGCCGACGAGGGTTACAAGAATGCCATCGCGGAATATGACGCCGATGACATTGTTTATACAAATCTTTTTACCGGCGTGCATGGCAATTACCTGAAGCCAAGTATCAAGAGCGCAGGCCTTGATCCAGACAATCTGCCGGAAAGTGATCCGAGCGCGATGAACTTTGGCAGCGGCGGCAATACCGAGGCCAAGGCCTGGAAAGACATCTGGGGCTGCGGCCAGGGTATTGGCGCGATCAAAAACCGGATGTCGACAGCCGACTATGTTGATCGCCTGGAGCGTGAATACCGCGCCGCAGTGGCCGCCCTCCAGGAGGGCAAAGCGGCTCCTGTATCCGTCTGATAGGGCGCGCGCTATCAGACAGTCTGTCCAGAGGACTGGCGGTCCAAAACCGGCTCAAATAAGGGTCTATAGCGGTTCATGCGCAATAATCGGACGCGTTTGTAATTATCCCGCATGAAAGGTTCGCCGGTACTCGGTTTATGCCGAATCGATCCGACCGATATGTCGGCAGGCGCAGTCTTGCGCCATGTTGTTCGAGACACCTCATTCTGCCAAGGCCAAGCTTAGCCCGACCTGGCGCTGGCCGCATTTTGCGATTTTCGAGCTGGCTTGCCGCTGTGCTGGGCGATTTTGCGCTGGCGAGTATTGGCACGATGAAGACTTCCTTGATGGGCTTGAAGCCTTGCGCCAGGACGTTGGCCGGCCGCTGATCGTGACTTCCGGTCATCGCTGCGCTCAATGGAACGCGGCCGTCGGCGGCGCGGCGCTATCGCGCCACAAGACCATCGCGGTCGATGTCAGCCTGAACGGGCAGGACCGGGAAGCGCTACGCGCGGCGGCGTTGCGGCATGGCTTTACCGGTATCGGCCTGGCGCGGTCATTCATTCATCTCGACCGGCGCGCGACGCCAGCACAGTGGTATTACAAGAGGAGCAAACCCCTATGGCAGATATAGCAGGCCTTGCGGCGAGCGCCGCAGGCGGCGGCCTGTTTGGATTGGTCGGGACGGCGCTTGGCCGCCTTGCCGGATATTTCGAACAGCGTCAGGCGCAGGCACATGAGAAAGCCCGTTGGGGCCATGAAGTTCAATTGATCGGTTTGCAGCAGGCGGCCGCCAGGGCCGAGACCGAGGCTGAAATTGCATTGTCCGACGTGCAGGGCAGCTGGCAGGGGCTCGCCGCCAGTATGCAGGCTGAGGCAGCGATTGCCGGGTCGTACAAGTGGGTGGATGCGGTGCGCGGGCTGACCCGTCCGGCGCTGACGCTTCTCTTGTGGTTGATTGCAGGCGGTATCTGGCTTGGCGCCGACCCGGTGAGCCGGACGGCGATTGCCGAGACCGCGACGTTTGGCGCGACGGCGGCAACGCTGTGGTGGTTTGGCGACCGCAGCCCGCGCGCAGTGCAGGGGCTTGGCCGCCCGCGTTGAGGCGAAGCGCTGGGCAAAGAAAAAGGGCGACCCAGATGGGCCGCCCTCTTCAATTTGGTAAGTCTTGTAGGACTTAGAAGCCACATTTGGTTTCGAAGAATTCAAGTAAGTCCGGAAACCATTGCATGTTTTGCTGATACTCAAGCGGGCTGTGCCCCATATCTTCAATCTCAATATATTTGAAATCCGCGTTGATGTCTTTCAGACGGTCAACAAATCGACGACTGTGCTCGACTGGTACAGTGCCGTCATAGTCACCGTGGACGATCAGCATAGGCTTTGAGACATTTTCAGCCAATTCCATGGGGTTGACCCCCGAAATTGTCGGCTTCTGGAATTCCCGCAGGAACCTATTACCCGCCAAACCGCCACGAATGCGGGTAATGTCTGCGACGCCAGCGCCAGCAGCCATACAGTTGAACATAGGATTTTCGCGTGTCGCGGCAGCAAATGCGCTGTAGCCGCCATAGCTCCAGCCGAAAATGGCCAGACGCTCGGGGTCAGCGATGCCGCGCTCGACGAGAGCCTGCATACCGTCCTCGACATCGTCCTGCATCTCAAGACCCCATTTATTGTCACCGGCCATCCAGTATGCTTTCCCAAGTCCACGTGAACCACGATAATTCGGTTGGAAAACGGCATAACCCTTATTGGCCAACATTTGAGCCCATTCATCGTAGCCATACGTGTCCCGGACCCAGGGGCCACCATGCGGCATAGCGATCGCCGGCACAGGACCTTCTGTATTTGCGGGTATCGTGACGTAGCCAGATAATTCCATACCATCGCGAGCAGCATACGTAATGGTTTCCGCTGGTGAGAGAGCAGCTTTCGATATCTCTGGGTTTGCCGTGATAATTGGCGCTACTTTCCCATCCCGGACCAGGTACCAGCTTCCTGGATCTTGCGGACCTGTTGTCGATACGAGAATTGTCGAGCCATCGTCAGACACACGGTCAATATTGACCACCCGATCTGGAAACGCGGCCGCAAGGCTATCGTAAAGGGCAGCTAGATCCGGATCGATATAGTAGGGTTGATATCCTTCCTTATCGGCGTAGACGAAGCCAACGATTTTTGTACCGTCGGAAAGGCGGGGCGATTGAATGACGTTTACGGCATCATAGCCCTGTGTGCCGAACAGCAGTTCGCGGGCACCTTTGCCATTGCGTATATCTACATTGTAGATGCCGGTGAAACCGCCGTCAGGTTCGTCAGCGATGATTGTCGCCATGTATGGTCGCTCGGTGTCATAAAACCCCACCAGATCAAAGCGGTCACGGCTTGATGCATCGAGTGCACCGATTTCCTTCCAGTCATCATCAGACGAGGTTCTGGCATATGTCACGACACGGTTGGTGTCGGCATCATATTCCTCTGCACCGCGGGCATTTCCTTGGCGATCAAATATAAAGCTTTGAAATCGGCCGCCTCCGCGTAGGGTAAGCTTGCGTTGGCCATTTTTGATATTGGTACGATAGTAGTTGGGGGCTGTTGAGGGAGACTCGCTGTGTGAAACCAGAACATAATTTGGCTCATCTCGCAGCAGGCCTACAACCTGGCCAATACCGAGTTGCCCCATAGTCTGGGCCATTGGGTCTCGCGGGTTCATGCGACTTGTCGTTTTGACAAGAGAGGTCCACTTTTCTGTTTTGATATTGTAGGAAGCGGTGCGGCGCAGATAAACAGGTCGACCCAGCTCTTCTATTTCGAGCAAAAAGTTGACTACCAAATAATCCTTATTGGCCCAGTACACATTCAGGGGCAAAAGTCCTTCAGCCTCAATAGCTTTGATGCTGCCGCTGATATCGTCAGTATTGAATAGTAACAGCTCAGGATCCGCGCCTCGCTCGCGGCGCATCAGCATTGCAACTTTCGCAGCGTCCGGTGACATATCCAAGGACTGGACCTGGTTCGTATCGGCCCAAATCTCTATCGGCACAGGTTCAGGTTGTGCCATCGCTGAAATTGAGCTGAATGTGAATGCGGTACAAATCACGAAAAGTCGTAACATCACGTCCTTATCCCCTTGAATAGATTTCCTTTGAATTGTCCGTCCAAGAACAATCCACTCCAGTTATAAGTTTATTATAGGGCGGCTCATGCGCAATCCTAGCAAAGCAGTAACAAAAAAGGCCCACGCCTGAAACGACGCGGGCCTTCAAGCTTTGTTAGCAAGCGAAGCCAGTCACTTCGCTTGTCACAAGCCTTAGAATGTCTTTGTGACGTTCACGAAGACAGTACGGCCACCAAGGTCGTAACCAATACCAGCCAGATTGTTCAGGCCGTTATTGTTTGTAAGTGGTGGCTCATCGTCGAAGATGTTGCTGACACCAGCACGCAGGACCATTGTGTCGCCTCTCCATGTCGCGGACAGGTCATGAACCCAGTACTCTTCGAGATCGTCGAACGAAAGACAAGGTGTGTCACCAGCCTGAACACATGGGCTCAAGCCCGACGTGACCGGATCTTCCAGATCGTCATTATCCTCAATCATGTCGCTGATATAGCGCGACTGGAATAGGAGAGAATAGTCACTGTAAGTGAAGATATTCGTCAGGTTTAGGCGCCATTCCGGGTTGCCGAATTCACGAAGGTCATCGCGAGTGATAACACCTGTTGCCGCAAACTCTTCCTCAGTCAGCGTCATCATGTTCGTCGCACGGGCGATGAGGTCATAGTTTACCTCACCTTCGAGTTTCGGAACGTTAAAGTCGAAGCCGAATTCAACATTATAGTCGACGCCTTCAACTTGCTGCTCACCGAGGTTCTGGTTCAGGGCTTCGATGAAGATGATTTCACCCGTCGCACCCGGAGTTGTATCGCGTTCAATGTTCGCACACTGAGCATCGATGAGACCAGGTGTATTGTAGCACCGAGCCGTGATGACAGCTGCTGTCAATGAGTCGACTTCGTCAAACACTGTGATGTCGAAATAGGTGACCGACGCTTTGAACTCAAAGGCGTCAAACCACGGTTGTTCGAACACGATACCTGCAGAGAGTGCCTCAGAGGTTTCTGGTTTGAGCAGCGGGTTGGAACCAGAGGCGACCTGCGTTGGTGCACCAAGGAACGTGACGTTCGCGGTGCCCAGGCCGACTGTGCCCAAGGTTGTAGGATCAACGCCTGGAATTCCATTACCACCATTCAGGCAGTTCATCAGAACGACCGGATCACGATTATCCAGAGTTGGGTCATACACACGCTGAGTAGGTGTCGTTGGATCGTTGTCGTGGTCAACGAACGGTACCGCGATACCAGGAACACGACATGGATCGTTCGGGTTCGCAAAACCCTGAACCCGTCCACCGAACTGCTCACCGAGGTTTGGTGCACGGAACGACGTACCGAAGGTTGAACGGGCGCGTAGCCAGTCAACAGGCGCGTATTGGCCTTGAATTCGGTAAGTTGTCTCAGAACCGAAGTTGCTCTCGGAAGTGAAGCGAGCTGCAGCATTGAAGGTCAGCTCTTGTGCAAGCGGCAGATCCTTCAGAACCGGAACCTCAACCTCGACAAAGGCTTCAGTCAAGGAGCGACGACCATTCGAGCCTGGATCGCCGAAGAAGCCAAAGAACTCACCAGAAGATGCACCCGCATCCGTTCTGGTTTCAATTTCATCTTCACGATACTCGCCGCCAAACACGGCACCGATAGCACCTGCAGGCAATTCAAATACTTCACCCGAGATAAAGCCACTTAGAACAGTTTGTTCGACAACTGTGTCTGTTATGCGGTTCGGAAAGAAGTACTCGTTGTCTGCCGGGTCGGCAAAGCGGCCCGTGAGCAGTATTGTTGGGTCCAGGAAGTCCAGAGGACGACAAAGGATTTGCTGTGTTTCACCAACGACAGTGGTGTTCGCACAACTTGCTTCGCCCGTGATCGGATCGACCGTGGTATTTGCGAGTGTACGCTCATAGCGCGTAAAGTCATAGATACCTTGAACGAAGTCGTTACCAGTAGAGCGGCTATAGCTGACATAAGTGTCATAGCCCCAATCCTTCAGCGTGCCCCATTCATTCATAAATGGCAGTTCGCCTTTAACACCACCAATCAAACGTGTTTGCGAAACGTCTGCGACGTTCTCGATACGTTGATTGAAGTAGAACGTGCCGTCAGCACCAAAAGTGTTGAGCGGGTAGGTACCAGGAAGACGGAACCGGCTTTGTCCAGACGTATCGGTTTTGGTCTGGCGGTTGGCCGTTGACGCTTCGAAGTAGGCCGTCATGTCGCCATAGAGGTTGAGATTATACTCACCTGAAGCGTAGAGGGTTGTGCGCTCGAAATCTGGTGCGAGCGATTGCTTGAGCTCTTCCGGGAAGAGAAGCAGGGCCTGCCCACTTGCTGAGTCCTCAGTCAAAATGTCGGCCGTAATGCCGATTGGGAACCAACCAGCCGGGAACCCGGTGACGTTGGACGTGCCATCATAGCCGACAAATCCGAAGCCGCTCACACTGCCTGCACCGGCACCAAATGAACCAGCACAAGCATTGTATATTTGCCCGCTAGCACCTTGCGCATAGGTTGCCTGGCAGCCGCCAGAATATGGCTCATAGAAGCTACCAAACTGAAAGCCATCAAAGCCTTCAGATTCGCTGTATTCAGCCGCGAAGTTGATGTAGCCGCGATCATTGGAAGTACCGAAAGCAGCTGAGAACACCTTCTGCTGACCGCCATTACGAGTCATTTCTGGATCGGTCACAAAGGCATCCAGCTGGAGGCCCTCAATGTCATCACGCAGAATATAGTTAACAACACCAGCAACGGCGTCAGAACCGTAGACTGAAGATGCGCCGTCGAGCAAAACGTCAACACGCTCGATCAGAGAACCAGGGATCAAGTTGAGGTCTGGCGCGCTTGGTACACCGCGCACACCAGCAGGTGCAAGGCGGCGACCATTGACGAGAACCAGTGTCCGGCCAGCATCAAGACCGCGAAGAGACGCGGTCGCAGAACCAGGACCGTTATCCGAAAGAACACCAGCAGACGTGGAAAGGCCCGTTGTCGTTTGCTGACCTTGGACCACGGTTGTTTGAGCCAGAAGGTCGGCAGCATCGATCAGGCCGAGGTCACGAGCGACTTCGCCGTCAATAACCTGCAGGGGAGATGCGCTGGTAAATTCGTCGCGCGCAAGGCGTGAACCGGTGACAACGACTTTTTCCTGGCGGGCTTCATCAGCCTCATCGACTTCCTCGATGACAACCAGGTCATCTTCGTCGATTGCTGTTACAGCTGGGACGGTATCTGTGTCTTCCTGCGCGATGGCCGGGTTGACCCAGAGACCGCCTGCAACGCCAGCAAGAAGCGTCGTCGCAAACAGTTTATTCTTAAATAGATTCTTGTTCAGATCATCTTTCATGATCGGTTCTCTCCTCAATGTGAAGCGTCTCTCCTACTCCTAAGAGTCACGCAACAGTTGCGAATACAATTACCGCAGTCGAGAGTGGTGCTGTGAGGAAAGCCAGACGTCAATTCACGTATCACAGAAATGTCACCAAATGAGAGAACTCGTTTGAAACTGTGTTCATAATGACACAATTGGTTTTGCGGGATTGGAATGTTTACCCGCCGAAGGGGGTGTTTGGGGATAAACATTCCGCCAGAGCTTTTGCAGCAGGGCTGGAAAGTGTCCCGACACTGTGATCGGAGCGTGAGTGCCACAATTTCGGCATAGTTCCGCAGGGGAAGGAAAGGCGCGGATTTGGCGTCTGCGATCCTCGCTCAATCCGACCGGGTATCCATTGTCCTTACAGTGTCCGACATGGCCGCCAGATTGCCCCCCGAGACCATCGCCAAGCTGCAGCAGATGCTGCGTGAGGGCCGAACCATGCCGGCTGTGGCAAAGGCGCTGGGCATCAGCCGCTCGACCGTCAAGCGCTACGCCGCCGCAGCGCGCCTGCGCGCCTGCGACCAGGCCGAGGATGTCGGCCCGCCGGGACCCGCCCGCGCCAGGCGACTCATTGCAGCCGAGAAACGCCGCGCCCTCGACTATTACCGCGCCGGAGACATTGACCTTGCCGCCCGTATCCTGCGCGATGCCGAGCGCCGCGACAGCCTGCGCAGCAAGTTCGAAAAGCTGACCGAAAACTTCCGGCCAAGCTGGCGGCAGAGCCTCGCCATCGTCGACCGTTTCGTACTTCGCCTGCATGGCATCACGCCGACTCCGGAACAGATTGCCGCTGGCTGCACGCCGGAACAGCGCTGGGCCGTCTGGCAGGTCATTCCGCCTTACTACCAGAAGCTGCGCGCGCTTGGCGCGATCATGCTGCCCTTTGGCCGGGCCGAGTGGCCAGACCGCAATGTCCCGCCGCCGGACCTGTTGCCGCCGACGCCGCCCTGGCTGCCCTGCGACCCGTGGGACGAGACGATCAGCCTTGAAGACTGGATGAGCGCGTGCGGCGCGGCGATCCAGGCGCTGAGCGGCAAGAGCCCGCGGCATTGACAGCGCGCCCGCACTTGGCGACCTCTTGAATATGCGTATCGCCTGCCTGCTCGCCATTCTAAGCCTCGCCGCCTGCAATACAGAGCGTGCCCCCGGGCCGGACATGGACGCGATGTGCGCAGAGGCGACCTGTTCCAGTGCCCCGGCGCGCGACGTGCTGGCCGTCGATGGCGACACGTTCGAGCTGCGCAGCCTGACAATTGATGGCGAGACCTGGGAGCGCCTGCGCCTGATCGGCTGGGACAGCCCGGAGACGGGCGAGGCGGCCGGTTGCCTCGCCGAGGACGTGCTCGGCAGCAAGGTTGAGAGCGAGGTCCGGGCCCTGTTCTCTGAGGGCGAGACGGTGACCTTCCTGACGGAGGGCCGGGACCAGTATGGCCGCACCCGCGCGCATATCTGGCTCGATGGGGTGCATGTCGGCTGGTTGCTGGAAGGGGCGGGACTGGCACAGAAGCTTGAGGGCAATCAAAAGCCGGACTGGTGCGCGTAACACCCCGCCATGTAAAAAGGCCGCCCCCTTGTCGGAAGCGGCCTTGATGAATTGAGATTTTGAACCCTAGTGGCGATTGGCCAGCCTTGTGCGGCGCTGGCGCCGGCGGGTGAGAAGGCCTGGGCCTTTATCCTCGGTCACCTCTGGGGAGGGGGCTTTGATGGTGGCGACCGGTTTGGCGATATAGATCGCGTTGACCGGCTCGGCCGAGGTCAGGGGGGTGCCCGCCGCGATCGGGGTTTGCTCGGTTTCGCGGACTTGCGGGTTCATAATCTTTCCTTTCAATTCAGGCCTTTGGCCGTTTCAGCGGGGGGGTAAGCTGAGTGCTGTGAACCGCTGATAGACAAGGATTTAGGAACGCTCTTATTGTTTTTCAATAAGGAATCGTCGTTTTTCGGCAAAAATTGTAAAAGTGTAGAAAAAACAGGGGGTAGAAATAGGCTTGAACCGGGTCATGCGGGTTGGGTGCGCAAACTGCTTAAGCTCGGCTGCGCAAAATGGTGCTTCCATTCAGCGCTGTCTTGAAAACCAGTCTAGTCAAGCTTGGGGTAAGTTACAGGTGGGGGG
>CAYGKE010000028.1:0-27683 GCA_964350465.1 uncultured Hyphomonas sp. | reverse complement strand
CCTCCACCCCTCCACCGACGTCGGTTGCTGGCTCGCCCCCCCACGCCCGGCGGGCACGGCGAGCCTGCTGGCGGACCTGCTGAATGAGGGTACAGCGAGCAAGACCGCTGCCGAACTGGAGCAGGCGATTGGTTTGCTGGGGTCCGGCATCAATGTTTCGGCAAGCGCTGACGAGATCCAGATCAGTGGCACAGCGCTGGCGAGGAATTTCGAGCCAACGGTCGAGCTGGTGCGTGAAATCCTCGCTGAGCCGCGCTGGACCGAAGAGGACTTTGCGCGGGTGAAATCGGCGGCGCTGACGGCGGTCAAGGGCCGTGAGGCCAATCCGAACTCGATCGCAGGGCTTGCCTTCAACAAGCTGATCTATGGCGATGCGCATCCACTTGGGCTGGCGCAGGAAGGTTCTCTGGAAAGCGTTGAGGCGCTGACCCTGGCCGACCTTCAGGCCTATTATCAGATGATGCTGGGTAGCCGGGCACGTGTGCATATTGCGGGCGCGGTTTCAGAGGCGCGCGCGACAGCGGCGTTTGACGACGTCGCTTCGGTTTTACGCGCACCTAACCTCGACTGGCCGAGCTATGAGCTGCCGGAACAGGACAATGCCGGCAAGGTTTTTTTCATTGATGTGCCGGGCAGCAAGCAGAGTGTAGTCTATTTTGGTCAGTTGACGCTGGCGACGACAGATCAAGATGCCAACAAGCTCGACTTTGCCAATGAAAAACTGGGCGGCGGTATCAGCGGAGACCTGTCACAGGTGCTGCGGATCGAGAAGGGCTACACTTACGGGGCGTATTCAAGCATCCGGCAAGGGCGGGTCGCCCAACCCTTCCTGGCTGGAACCAGCGTGCGGGCCAATGCGACAGGTGCCTCGCTGGAGGTCATTCGCGATATGATCCTGAACTATGGCCCGGACTTCAACGACGACCATGTCGAGATGACGCGGCAGAAACTGGTCAAACAGAACACGCAGGCGTTTGAAAGCCTGACTGCCAAACTCGGTACGCTGCGGAGTATCAGCAAGTTCGACAAGAGCCTGACCTATGTCGAAGATGACCAACAGGAATTGCTGGCTATGCCGCTCGCCGAATACAAGCGCGTCATCGGCGAATATCTGGACCATGAGAGTATGACTTATGTCATCGTCGGGGATGGCGAGACCCAGCTTGAGCCGGTGAACGACTTCGCGGGGGGCGGGGTTACCGTCCTCGATATTTACGGCGACCCGGTTCCGGCATCAGTCGAATAGGCCTGGCGAGCGGTGCGCACATCTCAGTCTGCCGTGCGGATCAGATCAGCAATCTGCGCTGCGAGGTGTCCGCCAAAGGCCGGTTTCTCCAGAACGTCATGGAAGCCGGCCTCGCAAGCGCGGCGTTTCAATGTGTTCGAGAAATAGCCGGTGATCATCAGTGCCGGAACAGTTGATCCTGCTGCACGAATGCGGGTGATCAATTCGATCCCGTCGATGCGCGGCATCTTGTAGTCAATCAAAAGGCAGTCGGCATCTGGCAGCGCGCGATTGCTGAGCAGTTCTATACCACTGCGATAGGCATCCAGCGAAAACCCGCGTGCGCGCAAGAGAAGGGTCAGCGAACGCCGGACATCATCATTGTCCTCAACGACCAAGACGCGGCCATGTTGTAGCGAAGCGGGGGCGAGTGACATTACTTTCTTGTACGGGTTTGGATGTCGCGCGTCGTTAAGTAGGACTACTTAAGATCGGTTCTCAAAACCAATCCCGGCCGCAAACGCTGTCTTGAGCGCCGCCGACAGGCTATCGGCGTCCAGTTTCTGCATCAGGTTTGCGCGGTGAATCTCAACCGTTCGAGCGGAGATGGAAAGGTCGTCAGCGATCGCCTTATTGGTCAAACCATCGACAAGACGATCCAGCACCTGGCGTTCGCGCCCGGTCAGAACAGACAGCCGAGCATTGGCTTCACGCTCGCGCTCTGTCTGTGTCGTGTGATGGTCCAGGCTATGACACGCTTTCTCGATAGAGGCCAGAAGCGACTGTTTTTCATAAGGTTTCTGGACGAAGTCGATGGCGCCCGCTTTCATGGCCTGGACCGCGATCGGGACATCGCCGTGCCCGGTCAGGATAATGACCGGCCAATCAATGCCTCGCTCAACCAGTTGTTCCTGAACAGCGAGTCCATCCAGAACCGGCATGCGTACATCGAGCAGGATGCAGCCGCGATCAGCACTGGACACTTCATTGAGGAAAGTGACGCCGTCCTTATAAGTTTTCACCACGAAGCCGGAATGGCGCAGCATGAAGCTGGCTGAGTGCCGTATGGCTTCATCATCGTCGACAAGGTGAAGCACTTGCTTGTCGGTCATGGTTTGTCCTCCATCTTTGCTGTGGGCAACGTGAAACTAAATACCGCGCCGCCTTCGGGTTCGGTATGACACCAGATTTTGCCGCCATGGCCTTCGATAATTGTCTGGCAGATTGACAGGCCAAGCCCCATGCCGGTCGATTTGGAACTGTTGAATGGCTGAAAGGCGTCTTCGTCGCCTGTGCTGGGTAGACCTGGACCATTGTCTTTTACCGTAACGGTGACATGTCCCTGGTCATCCGATGTCGCGCTGATCCTGATCACCGGGTTGTCACTCTCTGACATGGCTTCAATCGCGTTGCGGATGAGATTGATCAGAACTTGCCTGATCTGAACCCTGTCGACCATGACGCGCGGAAGATTCTGGTCGATGCGTTCTACAATACGCGGCACCAATCCTTCATTGCCAATCTTGGCGAGTGAAACCGCGTCACTGATCAGAGGCGGCAAGTCGTTTGGGGTGGTCTCAATTTCACCGCGAGCGACATAGTCACGTAGGCGGCGAATGATCTGGCCCGCCCGGATCGACTGTGTCGCCGCCGCGTCCAGAGCCTCTTGCACGACGGTGATCGTTTCGTCGTCCGGCGTATTCAGCAGGTCGCGCGCCGCCTCGAGATAATTTGAAACTGATGTCAGAGGCTGGTTTAGCTCATGGGCCATGGCGGCAGCCATTGTGCCAACGGCGCTGAGGCCGGAAAAAATGCAGAGCTCAACCTGCATTTTCGCGATTCTGTGCTCGGCGGCCTGCTGTTCGCTAACATCGCGGATATAGCCAGTAAACAAACGCTCGTCTCCAAGCTTTGCCTCGCCGATCTTGAGTTCGACGGGCACTGTTTCGCCATTGGCGAGACGGGCCTCAACGATGCGTCCGATACCGATAATCTGTTTTTCCCCTGTGGTCAGGTAGTTCGCGATATAGCGGTCATGGTGTGAGCGGTCTGTTGAGGTCATCAACATGCTGACATTCTGGCCGACAACGTCCTCGGCGGCGTAGCCAAAAAGGGTCTCTGCGGCGGCGCTGAAGGCGATCATCTTGCCGGTCTGATCGATCACCACCATGGCATCCGGAACCGAAGCCAGGACGGTTGCGAAAAGCGCGCGTAGCGAATCGTCAGTGCGGTGGCCCAGAGGTTCGCTTGAATAGGTTTGATCGTCAGTCGGTCTCATCGCTGTATACTGTAAGGCCAGACAGTAATCATTCAATCGAGGCGAAGCCTCTGCCCTGATCGCTGTTTCTGTGCCAGTTGCAAAGCGGTGTGAAGCATCAGGCCAAGTCCGAGCAAAGCAACATAGCAGCCCCAGCAATGTATCTGGTGCCAGAGCGGCGTATCGAGCTGGACAATGAAATTACCGCCGAGGCAGCCGGGGATGGTGAGGGTGCTGGCAGCAGTCAGATGGCTGAGCGCCTTGAGTGCGCCAATCAACAGTAAAGCTGCGCCAAGAAGGGCCTGAATTCTTGCTGTCATGGACCTGTCTCCTATGCGGGTGGTGTAATGGATGCGGCCCGCGAGCACATAGGTAGTTTCCCTTATTCAGCCCCCAATCGGCGCTCGGTAGGTATCGGGCAGGCTGAAACAGAACCCCCTCCAGGGGCAAGGGAAGGTGTCGAAATATGACACAAGTCATGCAAAATCCAGTTCAACGTGGCAGCAATATCGTTGTTGTCGGCGCATTCCTGTCACTGTTCTTGCTGCTCGCGTTGTTCATGGCGGCAAATGCCAAAGACGCCAATATGGGCATCCAGGCCTGGACCTTCATTGTCCTGGCCGGGACCTTCCTGATCGGCATGTGCCTGTGGGCGGGTGGCAAGCAGGATGCGATCCTGTTTGACGAACGTGAATATGAAAACGGCATCGTCAAATGGGGCGTGTTCGCATCGATGTTCTGGGGGCTTGCCGGCATGCTGGTGGGCGTCGTCATCGCCTTGCAGCTGACCTGGCCGAACATCTTTTACTTTCCCGACTTTGGTTGGACCAATTTCGGCCGATTGCGCCCCTTGCACACCAGTGCGGTGATTTTTGCATTTGGCGGCAATGTCCTGCTGGCGACCAGTTTCTATGTCGTGCAGCGCACCTGCCGCACGCGTCTGGCTGGCGGAATGTGGCCGTGGTTCATCTTCTGGGGCTACCAGATATTCATTGTGCTGGCGGCAACCGGTTACCTGCTGGGGATCACTCAGTCGAAGGAATATGCGGAGCCGGAATGGTATGTCGACCTGTGGCTGACCGTGGTCTGGGTGGCCTATCTTCTGGTCTTCCTTGGCACATTGTGGAAGCGCAAAGAGCCGCACATCTATGTCGCCAACTGGTTCTATCTTTCGTTCATCGTGACGATTGCGATGCTGCATATCGTCAATAACCTGTCGATCCCGGTCGATCTGGCGGGCAGCAAATCGGTTCAGGTCTTTTCCGGGGTTCAGGATGCGCTGACGCAGTGGTGGTATGGCCATAACGCGGTTGGCTTCTTCCTGACCACCGGCTTCCTCGCGATCATGTATTATTTCATCCCGAAACGGGTGGATCGGCCGGTCTATTCCTACCGCTTGTCGATCGTGCACTTCTGGTCGCTGATCTTTATCTATATCTGGGCCGGTCCGCACCACCTGCACTATACGGCATTGCCGCAATGGGCGCAGACGCTGGGCATGACATTCTCGATCATGCTGTGGATGCCAAGCTGGGGCGGCATGATCAATGGCGTGATGACGCTGTCCGGGGCGTGGGACAAGCTTCGCACTGACCCGGTCGTGCGGATGATGGTGGTGAGCCTTGCTTTCTATGGCATGTCGACATTCGAGGGCCCGCTGATGAGTGTGCGCGCGGTCAACGCGCTCAGCCATTATACCGAATGGGGCATAGGTCATGTCCATTCAGGTGCGCTTGGCTGGGTCGGCTATATCAGCTTTGGCGCGCTTTACTGCCTCGCGCCATGGGTATGGAAGCGCAAGAGCCTGTACTCCCTGAAACTGGTCGAATGGCATTTCTGGGTCTCGACGATTGGTATCCTGTTCTACATGATTTCGATGTGGTTTGCGGGCATCATGGAAGGCCTGATGTGGCGTGCCTATAACGAGTTCGGCTTCCTTGAGTACAGCTTTGTCGAAACGGTAGAGGCTAAACATATCAGCTACATGATCCGGGCTCTGGGTGGCACACTCTATCTCTCCGGCGTCGTGATCATGGCCTACAATCTGTACAAGACAGCGCTTGGCCATGGCGAAGCAGAAGACACGTCTAAACAACCCCGAAACGAGCTCAGCCAGCCTGCGCTGCAGCCGGCTGAATAGGAGGACCGTGTTATGGGACTGATGAATAATCACGGTGTTCTTGAGCGTCATTCATTGCTGCTGACAATTGGCATTCTGGTCGTCGTCTCGATTGGTGGGATCATCCAGATGGCTCCTCTATTCTATATGGAGAATACGATTGAGAAAGTAGACGGCATGCGGCCCTACACGCCGCTCGAACTGTCCGGACGCGACATCTATATCCGCGAGGGTTGCTATGTCTGTCACAGTCAGATGGTGCGTCCCCTACGCGATGAAGTTGAGCGCTATGGCCACTATTCGCTGGCTGCGGAGAGTATGTATGACCACCCGTTCCAGTGGGGATCAAAGCGAACCGGGCCAGACCTCGCCCGTGTTGGCGGCAAGTACTCAGCCGAGTGGCAGGTCGATCACCTCAAGGACCCGCGCGCGCTTGTGCCTGAATCAGTGATGCCGCCCTATGCCTTCCTCGCGGAGAAAAAGCTGAAATATGAGTATATCGAAGACCGGCTCAAGACTGAGCGTCTGGTCGGCGTGCCTTACACTGATGAGATGATCGAGATGGCCGAGGAGCACCTGCTGGCTCAGGCTGACCCGGACAATAAGGGCTTCGATTATTACGATAGTCTGGTGACCGCCTATGAAACAGCGGCAGGCCGTGAAGGCACGGTCGAGGTGCGCGATTATGACGGTGATCCAGACACGATCACCGAGATGGATGCACTTGTCGCCTATCTTCAGATGACCGGCACGCTGGTCGATTTCTCCACTTATGAAGCTGATGATCTCAGCAATCGTCGATAGGAGGCCGGACCATGTATGAAGCCCTCTCAAGTTTCGCGCAGACAGGCGGTCTGATCTATTTCGTCCTGATGTTTGCTGGCGCGCTGGCCTATGCCTTGTGGCCGCGCAATCAGGAAAAGTTTGATGCGGCGGCGCGGCTGCCTTTGTCAGAAGAAGGGCCGATCAATGACTGACCAGATTAAAGACGTTGATAGCCATAGTGGCACCGAGACCACCGGCCACACCTGGGACGGGATCAAGGAGTTGAACACGCCGCTGCCGCGTTGGTGGTTGATCACCTGGTGGATCACGATCGCCTGGGCGGTGGTCTATATGATCTTCATGCCGGCGCTTCCGGCCCTGCCGGGTCTTGGTACAAATACGCCAGGACTTCGCGGCCATTCTGACCGGGCCAATGTTGCAGCAGCTGTCGAGGAGTTGAAGGCGGAGCGTCAGCAAAGCTCTGTGACCTTGCTCGGCGCGTCCCTGCAAGAGATTGAAACTGATCGCAACCTCCAGCAATTTGCCTTGGCGATGGGCGAAAGCCTGTTCGGCGACAATTGCGCGACCTGCCACGGCGCGGGCGGGCGCGGGGCAATCGGGTACCCGTCACTGGCGGACGATGTCTGGCTGTGGGACGGGACGCTGGACGGGATTGAATACACCCTGCGCCACGGTATTCGCCATGACGCTGATGCCGATACGCGCTTCTCGTTGATGCCTGCCTTTGGCCGCGACGGTATTCTCGGGACAGCGGACGTCAATGCACTGACCGAACATGTATTGTCCTTCTCTGGCCGGGAAACCGATATTGAGGAGGCCAAGATTGGCGCGGGACTATACTCTGTTCACTGCGCCTCTTGTCACGGCGATTTCGGCGCTGGTGACAGGACCCAAGGTGCGCCCAACCTGACAGATGCCGAATGGCTGTTTGGTGGCGACGCCGCCGATATTCGCAGCACCATCTATAATGCTCGAAATTCGCACATGCCTGCCTGGGGCGACCGTCTCGACGAAGCCTCGATCAAGGCGCTTGCAGTCTATGTCCACACGCTTGGCGGCGGAGAGTAGGAGCGAGCCGTGACCAAGGTCACACTGGATATTCATCAGGGCGGCGGTGGTCCCAAACCGCCGCCGCACAAAGACCTCTATGCCAAGCGTGAGCAGATTTATCCAAAGCTTGCGCATGGTAAATTCCGGCTGGTCAAATGGGTCGTCATGGCGGTCACACTGGGCGTCTATTATGTCTTGCCCTGGGTGCGGTGGGACCGCGGTGAAGGTATTCCTGACCAAGCTGTTCTGGCCGACTTTGCCTCAGAGAAATTCTATTTCTTCTTCATCGAAATCTGGCCGCAGGATGTTCACTATCTTGCCGGCCTTTTGATCTTAGCTGCGTTGGGCCTGTTCCTGGTGACCTCCCTCCTGGGGCGGGTCTGGTGCGGCTATACTTGTCCGCAGACAGTATGGACGGATCTTTATATCTGGGTCGAGCGGGCATTCGAAGGCGACCGCGCCGCGCGAATGCGGCTCGATAAAGCCTCTTGGTCGTTTAACAAGGCGTGGCGCAAGCTGGGCAAGCACACCGTCTGGCTGGTCATCGCGTTCTGGACGGGCGGGGCGTTCATTCTCTACTGGCATGATGCACCGACCGTTGCGGCAGGCTGGTTCACTGGCGAAGCGCCGCTCTCAGCTTATTGGTTTGCCGGGATCCTGACCCTGGCGACCTATTTTCTGGCTGGTTGGATGCGCGAGCAAGTCTGTACCTATATGTGCCCGTGGCCGCGCATTCAGGCAGCGCTGACCGATGAACATGCGCTCAACGTCACCTACCGCTATGATCGCGGCGAACCACGCGGGCCAAAGCGCAAATCGGAAAGCTGGGATGAGCGCGGCGACTGTATCGATTGCGACCAGTGTGTGCAGGTCTGTCCGATGGGGATCGATATTCGCGATGGGGCGCAGCTGGAGTGCATTCACTGTGCCCTATGTATTGATGCCTGCGATCAGATGATGACCAGGATTGGTCGGCCAACCGGCCTGATCGCCTATGACACTGATATTGCGGTCGCCGCACGGGCCCAGAAAGAGACGCCGCCAAAGTATCGCCTGATCCGGGCGCGGACGATGGTCTATGCCGTATTGATGGTTGCTATTGCTGGCCTGATGGCGTTTGGCTTGTCGACCAAGGCGACTTTTGAGGTCAACGTTCTGAAAGATCGCTCACCGCCCTTCGTGCTGCTGTCAAATGGCGCGATCCGCAATGGTTATACGTTGAAACTGGTCAACAAGACGACCGCCGCGCGTTCTTTTGAAGTGACCCTTGAGGGGCTGGATGATGCAAAATTTGAAGTGATTGGCATGGCGTCCAAAGCGGCGGATCGTGTTATACTTGAAGTCGCGCCGCACGGGGTTGATCGCTACCGCGTGCTGATCGAGGCCGCGCAAAGTGATGTGGCCGCCAATCGTTCAATCAGTTTCAATGTGGTCGATGCGGATACACTGGAAAGCCGGTCAAATGGCACAAGTTTCAGAGGACCTGAGAGATGAGCGCAGTTGCAACACCGCCAGAGGCCAATGGCAAGGAGCTGAAGGGCTGGCACGTCCTGATCTGGATGCTGGGCTTTTTTGGGTTGATCTTCGCGGTCAATGGCGTGTTCCTGTATCACGCGATTACGAGCTTTCCCGGTGAGGACGTCAAGAAATCCTACCTGCAGGGCCTGAACTATAATCAAACACTGGAAGCCCGTGCAGCGCAGGCAGAACTCGGCTGGCGCGCAGAAATCGGACTGGTGGATAGCGAACTCGTGCTTCGCCTTGAAGACCGCGATGGCGATCCGGTCTCTGGCCGAGCGGTTATTGGCGAACTGCGCCGAACCACGATGACGGGCGCCGATCAGGTTCTGGTCTTCAACCCCGGCGTCAGTGGAGCCTATACAGCGCGGGTTGACGGTCTGGGGTCCGGTCAGTGGGAGACGCGGATCGATGTTCTCGACTATGCTGCTGAACGGACCGAGTTTACCGCGCGCAAGACCCTGTACCTGCCATGACGGCGGCGAGCCCACCTGTCGATCAGGGCTGCCCCTCCGGACTGGCGCCGCCAAGTCTGCCGGAAGCGAATGATATAAGCGCCTTTGTCAGGCAGTCTGGCGGAACGTCCGAGCTTGATCTGACCGTGCGCGGGGCCAAGTGCGGGGGGTGTCTCGCCAAGATCGAAAAAGCGGTTGGCGGCCTGGCGGGCGTGGAACAGGCCAGGCTCAACCTGTCGACTGGACGCATGCAGGTGCGCTGGCGAGGTGACTTGCCCGCTAATCAGGTGGCCGCGGCGATCCGAGATATTGGCTATGGTGTGTCAGCGCATTCCACCGATGCAGATGCCGGGCAAACGAAGATTGAAGAGCGCCGGCTACTGACTGCCATGGGCGTGGCCGGATTTGCCGCCGCGAACATCATGCTGCTGTCGGTCTCAGTATGGGGCGGAGCAGGGGAGATGGGTCATATGACGCGCCAGACCCTGCATGCGATTTCGGGCCTGATCGCCTTGCCCGCTGTGGTCTATGCCGGGCGACCCTTCTTTGCCTCCGCCTGGGGCGTGTTGAAGCACGGCCGTGTGAATATGGATGTGCCGATCTCATTGGCAGTCATGCTCGCCTTTCTCACCAGTGTCTGGGAGACTGCGAATGGTGGCCCGCACGCCTATTTCGACGCATGTGTGATGCTGCTTTTCTTCCTTCTGATTGGACGGTTTCTGGACGCGCGCCTGCGCAGGAGGGCGTATGCAGCGGCGCATGATCTGGCAGCTTTGCAGAACCGGTCGGTGACGCGGATCGATCCGGCGGGCACGGCGGTATCAGTTCGGGCTGAAGAAGTTCGGGCTGGCGACAGGGTTCTGATCGCGGCGGGCGAACGCGCTGTGGTCGACATGACAGTCGCAGAGGGCGTCAGCGAGATTGAAGAGAGTCTCGTCTCAGGTGAGAGCTTGCCGCGCCTGGTTGTACCCGGCGCGAAAGTGTTCGCAGGGTCTGTCAATCTGGGCGTTGCCCTGACAGGGACGGCGCTGTCGGGGAGTGCGGACTCACTGCTCTCTGACATTGGCAATATGCTGGAGGCGGGTGAGCAGCGAAAATCCTCCTATCGCAGGATCGCAGACCGCGCCGTCTCGCTCTATGTGCCGTTCGTGCACACGACGGCAGCGCTGGCTTTCCTTGGCTGGCTGATTGCGGGCGGCAGTTTCCGCGAGGCCGTGATGATCGCCGTCTCGACCCTGATCATCACCTGCCCGTGCGCGCTGGCCCTGGCGGCCCCGGTGGCGCAAGTTGTGGCTTCCAGCCGGTTGATGCGCGGCGGTGTCTTCCTGAAGTCAGGCGATGCGCTCGAGAGGCTGGCCGAGATTGACCATGTCGTGTTCGACAAGACCGGGACGCTGACACTTGGGGTGCCGAAACTCGTCACTGACGGCGTGGAGCAGAGTGTCTTGGCGCAAGCGGCGAGACTTGCTCGTGCTAGTCGTCACCCGCTGTCGCGGGCGCTGGTCGAGGCAGCGGGGCCGGGACATGTCGCACCCGCCATCAAGGAGCATCCGGGGCTTGGTCTTGAGGCAGAGGTTGACGGCCAGCGCTGCAGACTTGGCTCGGCCGAATGGGTTGGTGCTGAGGTGCAGGACATGGCAAAGGGCCCAAGTCTGTGGTTTGCTGCGGGCAAGGCTGCGCCAGTTCAGTTCCGGTTCGAAGACCAGGTTCATGGCGACGCACAGCAAACGCTTGCGGCTCTGAAGGCGCACGGGCTCTCGTTGGAAATTCTGTCCGGAGACCGCAGACCCGCTGTTAGCGAGATTGCGAGCAGGCTCGGAATTGATGATTGGATGGCGGAGGCAACGCCGCAGGGCAAGGCGGCGCATCTGGAGCACCTGCGCGATACGGGCAAGAAGGTCCTTATGGTCGGCGACGGTCTGAACGATGCAGGGGCGCTTTCGCTGGCGCATGCCTCCCTGGCGCCGGGCGGCGCGATGGATGTCAGCCAGGCTGCAAGTGATGCGGTTTATTCCGGCGGGCTTGGCTCGATCCTTGATGTCTTGAAAGTATCAAAGGCGGCGCGGCGGACCATGTTGCAGAATTTCGGCCTGGCGGCGCTGTACAATCTGATCGCCGTGCCGATAGCTGTGACCGGTAATGTCACGCCTTTAATTGCCGCAATTGCGATGTCCGCCTCGTCACTGGTCGTGACCCTGAATGCGCTGCGCATGTCAGGCGTTGGAGGGAACAGACCGTGAGTGTGATCATCTATCTGATCCCGGTTGCGCTTTTGCTGGGCGGACTGGGGCTTGCGGCGTTTCTGTGGTCGGTGCGTTCCGGCCAGTTTGATGACCCGGACGGGGCTGCTGCGCGGATCCTGATTGATGAGGACCATCCTATCACGGACGAGGACTAGAGACGCATCAGGCTGGCCAGATTATTCTTCTGCATGTCAGACGAGCCACCGACAATTGGCATACCGAGCAGATCGCGCACGTGGCGTTCCATGTCATAGGCATCTGACAGGGCATAGGCGCCCATGACCTGTTGGCAGGTGATGGCGATCTCCACTGCGGTGTCGGCAACAAAGAGTTTCGCCATTGACGTTTCGATGCTGCAGGGTTGGCCCGTATTGGCGAGATGAGCGCCGTGATAGAGCATGTGCTTTGCGGCCTGAAGCTTGGTGCGTGCGGTGACCAGTTTATGGCGGATGGCTTGATGCTGGGCGATAGGCTTGCCGAACTGTTCGCGTTCCTGGGCATATTGCCAGGCTTCCTCGACCGCCGCGCGGGCAATACCATAAGCAACCGCTGTGATCTCGATCTTCTCAACATCAAGGGCGCGGCCTGCCAGCAATTTCCAACCCCGGTTCCAATTCGCTTCGCCGCCCACGATGGCAAACTTGGGCAGGCGGACATTGTCGAAATAGACGTCCATGGATTTGGTGTAGCGCAGATTGGAATGCTCAATCCCTTGCATGCTGATGCCCGGTGTATCGGTCGGGATGAGCAGGAAAGTCAGATTCTTGTAGCGGTCTTCTGGCGGGCCAGATCGGGTCAGGCAGTAGATATAGTCTGACCAGTCCGCACCGGTACACCAGCGCTTGGCGCCATTTACGATAATCTCATCGCCCTGCATTTCGCTACGGGTTTCGACGCTGGCAAGGTCCCCGCCGACATTGGCTTCCGAGAGGCCATAACAGAGAAACAATTCGCCGCGCGCGAGCTTGGGGAGCAGCTCGGCCTTTTGTTCGTCTGAGCCGTTTTCAGACAAGTTCATACCGCCATAGAAGGCGGCATGGATATAAGGTCCGGCAAGGAAGGCCCCAGCCTGGCTGAGTTCATCGATGACCGCCGTGGCGGCGACAATATCCTGGCCCATGCCGCCATATTCTTCTGGAATGGTGAGACCGATCAGTCCCATCTCCGCGATCTGTTTGAAGACATCGCGGGGCCAGGTTGAGGTCTTGTCCCATTCGCGGCGTTTCTCGCGTGGGGCATGTTCGGCGACGAAACGCTGCAACTGGCGGCGGATTTCAGTGATGTGGTCCGGTTCGTCAGAAAAATAGGTCATGCCGCTCAATTAAGCGCCAATCGCCTCAATGTCATAGGGTGTCGTCTGGTAAACCTGATTGATCCAGTTGCCGAATAGCAGGTGGGCATGGCTGCGCCAGCGGTTCTGGGGCGGCGCCGTGACATCATCGTTCGGGAAATAGCCGTGCGGTGGGCGGATTGGTTTCCCCGCCGCGGCGTCGCGCTCATACTCTTCCTGCAAAGAAGTCGAGTCATATTCGATATGATTGAAGCAATAGAGATTGCGCTGCGATGGCTCACTCAGCAGGCATGGCCCGGTGAAGTCACTGTCCATCAGGATTTTAAGGTCCGGCGCGGCGGCAATGTCGGTGCGGCGCACTTCTGTCCAGCGGCTGACGGGGATCTGGAAATCATCACTGAAGCCAGACAAGTAAGGCGATGTTGGATCAAGGTTGGTGTGGCGGAACACACCGAAGGCTTTCTCAGGGAGTTGGTGCTTGGGTACGCCATGGTAATGATAGGCCGCCGCCATGGCGCCCCAGCAAATGAAGAAACCGGAATGAACGTGGCTGCGGGTCCAGTCGAAAATTTGCTTCAATTCTTCCCAATACCCAACCTCCTCGAATGGCAGGGTCTCAATCGGAGCGCCGGTGACGATAAAGCCATCAAACTTGCGATGCTTCACCTCAGCCCAATCCTGGTAGAAACTGATCAGATGATCCCGCGATGTGTTCTTTGGGGTGTGGTTGCCGACCATGACAAGGGTCAGTTCAACTTGCAAAGGGCTGGCCCCGATCAGGCGCGCAATCTGGGTCTCCGTCCGAATCTTGTTCGGCATCAGGTTCAGGAGGCCGATCTGTAGCGGGCGAATGTCCTGGCGGATTGCATCGCTGTCGGAGAGGACCGCGACGCCCTCACCGATCAGCACATCGCGCGCTGGCAGCGTATCTGGAATCTTGATCGGCATCAGGCCGCCTCCACAAATCTGATCGCTATTCGGAAGGCGGTTTCAGGCAATCGCTTGATACTCCGCACGGCCTTTTAGCGAGTTCTTTAATGTGGCTGCAAGCCGACCGGCCAAATCACCACAAGTCGCCGCTATGTAGGCGAGGAAAGGATAGGGGTCAAATTCTGTATGGACTCCGCATAGTGTTCACTATATGTTCTATGCTTGAGATTGAGACACGGGCATGCGGAAACCGATAGAGATTGAGTCCCTTTACATCGATTTTGACGCTTTCTTTGCCAATGCAGAGAAGCAGCTTTGCCCGGAATTGCGGGATCGTCCGGTTGGCGTCATTCCCTTGCAGTCAGAGCATACCAGCCTGATTGCCCGCTGTTATGTTGCCAAGGCGGCGGGGCTGAGCCGGGGAACATCGGTCAAGGAGGCGCGCGAAATCTGCCCGGATGTGGCGTTACCGGTGGCGCGCCATGATGTCTATGTGCGATTGCACCATAAAATTCTCGAGGAAATCAACCGGCATGTGCCAGTCAGGAAGGTCTGGTCAGTGGACGAAATGGAGTGTGCGCTCACCGGATCTGAGCGTACTCGCGGTCCTGATCTGGCAAGTGACATGCGCAAGGGTTTGCGCTCTGCCATTGGGGAATGGGTGACGCCTTCGATCGGGTTGGCGCCGAACCAGTTCCTGGCCAAAGTGGCGGCGGAAATGGACAAGCCAAATGGTTTTGTCATGCTGCGCCCGCAGGACCTGCCAGGGCCACTTTTCGGTCTGAGGCTGACGGATCTACCGGGTATTTCAAAGGGCATAGAGAGGCGTTTGCTTCTGGCCGGGGTAACGTCGGTCGAGCAGCTCTGGAACCTCGCGCCGAAACAGGCGCGGCAGATTTGGGGGAGCGTCGAGGGAGAGCGGTTCTGGGCACAGTTGCGCGGCTATGAGGTTGCCCGCCCGGCCACGGTGCGCCGGATGTTCGGGCATGGCCGAGTTCTGTCGGGGCAGTGGCGCGAGCGACACAATGCTCGCGATTGTTTACGCCTTTTGACCGCCAAAGCGGCTCGGCGCTTGCGTCGTGAAGGCTATCTGGCCTCCACGCTTGGCATTGGAGTCAGCACACCTGACGGCGGTCGCTGGAGCGCTGAACATCGGTTTTTCCCAGCGCGAGATGACCGTACATTTCTTAAACATGCCTGCGACTTGTTTGATCGCGCGATGGTGAGATTGGCGGCAAGTCGGCTCACGAAAATCTCTGTCTCGCTGTCTGGCATCAGCCGGATCGGGGAAGTTTCTGCGGACTTGTTCGAGCAAGCGGATGTCCGGTTAACGACCGCGCGGTGGGGGCATTTGACAGATACGATGGATGAACTGAATGCGCGTTATGAGGCCTGTGTTGTCTCGCTCGGGATGCATCGCCAGCCAACCGGGGGGTATGCCGGAGCCAAGATTGCCTTCGGGCGTGTGCCGGACCTGATGGATTTTGCGACATCAACCAAACGGTAGACCTGGTAAAGGCCCTTTCTCAATTTCGGACAAACGGCGTCATTTTCAAAAAAGCGCGCGCATTTTCGCGGTTGCGGGGAAAGCGGCTGGCAAACCTGCTGAAGTGAACCTGCAGCAACCCCGCTGCGCCACCAAGGACCCTGAAACAATGTCTATTCAAAAAACCATTATCGCGGCTTTCATGAGCGCCGCTGCTGTTAGCACCATGCCAGCCTTTGCAGACGATTTGGAGACTTCCAAGACCGTTGTGTTCGAGATCAATCAATCTCAGTCGGCAGACATGATATATCAGGATATTCGCCAACAGGCCTGGGCGGCGTGTCGCTCAGAACGCGGTACAAACACAGTTTCTTCGCGGCTGCATGGACGCAAGGCTTGCCAACGTGCACTGGTCGAGGAAGCGATTGAGAATCTCGAACTTGCGGCCGTGAAAACCTATGTTGCATCACTGAAAAAGGCTGCGTCGGGCGTTGAGTAGGGCGCTAGTCGCCGGTCAGGTTGGGTTTGCGTTTTTCCCTGAAGGCATCCACGGCTTCCTTGCGGTCGGCGTGGATGTTGGAGACGCTTTCCCAGCCAATTGAGGCGTCCATCATCTGCGCTGCAAGCGCGCGCAGCGGGATGTTAACCACAGTCTTCGTCCAGCGCACCGCCCATTTCGGATTGGCTTGCAGTTTCCCAACCAGCTCTGCCACCTTGCTGTCGAGTTGCTCACGCGGCACCGCATAATTGATCAGCCCGAGGTCCTTGGCTTCTGAGGCGCTCAACATATCGCCTGTCATCAGCAATTCCTTGGCCTTGGCAAAACCGACCAACTGCGGCCAGATCAGCGCGCCGCCATCACCAGCGACCAGTCCGACTTTGACATGTGGGTCGCCAATAACGGATTTTTCGTCAGCGATAATGATATCGCATAGCAGGGCGATGGTTGCGCCCAGCCCGGCCGCAGCCCCGTTGAGGCGGCAGATGATCGGCTTTTCCATCTCCAGGATTGAGGACACGATGCGCTTGGCTTCCCAGGCGATGTCGCGGAACTTTGCGGGGGTCTCGATCTGCTCGTCGAACCAGTCGAAGTCGCCGCCAGCGCAAAAGGCGCGACCTTTGGCAGTCAGGATGATGATGTCGGAGCTGGTATCGCGCTGCAGGTCGGTGAACACGCGGCCAAACTCCTCGTGCATGGCGGCGTCAACGCCGTTCACAGGATGGTCGGAGGTGATTGCGGCAGTCAGGACGCTGCTGTCGCGTGTGAAAGTGAAACGGGTATAGGTTTCGGTGGTTATATCGAACGGGCTGCTCATGGCTCTTCTCCCACTTTCACAACACGCCGCCCGAAGTTTGCGCCTTCGAAAAGGCCGCAAAACGCCTCTGGCATTCTCTCGATGCCATCATAGCGTTCTTCCTTGAGTTTCAGGTCGCCCTTGGCAATGAGGCCTGCCATTTCGTGAAGGGCGGTGCCAAAATCGCGGGCAAAATCAAACACGACCAGGCCCTGCATCATCACCCGGTGTGTAATGAAGGGCTTGGTGTTGACGATGCCAGGTGTTTCCTCTGGCGTAAGATTGTAGTCGGCAACCTGACCCGATACACAGATCCGGCCGTTCAAGCGCATCTTCGGCAGAACACGGTTGATCATCGCATTGCCGACATTGTCGAACAGGAGGTCGGCGCCTTCCGGCATCGCGTCCTGGATGGCGGTATCCAGGTCCTGCACCTTCTTGTAATTGATGGCGTGATCAAACCCCGCCTCATTGACCAGCCACGCGCATTTCTCATCGCTGCCGGCAATGCCGACGACCTGCTCTGCGCCGCCAGCTTTGGCGAGCTGTCCGGCTGTGGCGCCAACCGGGCCAGCCGCAGAGGTTACGAGGACACGGTCGCCGGGCTTGAACGTGGCGACACTTTTCAAGCCAAACCAGGCGGTCAGGCCGGGTACGCCCAGCACGCCGATCCATAATGAGAGGGGGAGCGGTGTGTCGGGGACTTTGCCGATAAAGCCCTTGCCGGTCTGAAGCGAATGACTGCGCCAGCCACCGGCGCAAAAGACCTTTGTTCCGCTAGTGTAATCGGGGTTCTCGCTGGCTTCGACGACACCGACGCTAAACCCATCAATCGGCTTTCCGAGCGGCAACGCTGCTGCGTAGCTGTCACCGCCAGACAAGCGCGAGCGCGTGCCAGGATCAACCGAGTTCCAAATATGTCGTACCAAGAACTGGCCCTCGTTAGGCATTTGTATCGCGGTCTTCTCCAGGGCAAAATCGTCTAGCTGGGGGCGGCCCTCACAATAGCGTTTCAGAACAATGCGTTTGGTCGTGCCGGTCATGGCTGCTCCTCCTGGTGTTTTCTCAGTAACGGTATTTTGGGGTGCGGGGTCAAAGCATCGCGGTATCAGTCTCGACGCCGAGCAAAAGGCGTCCGGTCAGTTCCAGTGTTTCGGGCCCGACCATGATATGCTGCGTGGCGACGTGTATGTCTCGAAAATGCTTTTGCAGGCGCGAGGTGCGGTAAACCGAAGTTCCACCACCAATCTCATACATCTTGCGAACGACTTCGGCGCAGGTACGGGTTGTGTGGGTCATGGCGAGGCGGAGATCACGCCGCAAGTCGATCGTGGTTTCGCCATTTGCCTCTGCATGGCTCCAGGCCCGCTCGATTGAGTCAAACAGGTAAAGCCGAGACGATCTGAGAAGAGCTTCAGCTTCGGCGACGGCTCGCTGCGCGCCGGGCTTCAGAGCCAGCTTCCGGCGGCTACCTTCGGGGGTCTTGGCCGACGCAAAGCTAAGCAGTTCGTCAATCGAGGCGCGGGCAATGCCGAGCGCGGTGGCTGCTATGCCGATGGCGAGGAATCCAAGGGGCGGAAACACGAAAACGGTTTCTGTTCGCCGTGGCGGGTCGAAGAAGTTGGATGTGAAATGTTCGGGAACGAACATGTCCTTGACCTGGAAGTCGGTCGAGCCCGTGCCATTGAGGCCCGAGACGGACCATGTGTCCAGGAATTCGACCTGGTCACGGCGCATGGCAAAGCTGCGCTGGTCCAGACGTCCACTTGGCAGCGTGACCGGCTTGCCGTCCTTGCCCACGACAAAACCGCCGCCTGTCAGCCAGTCGCAATTCTGGCTACCAGATCCCCACTGCCAGCGTCCACTGAGGAGATATCCGGCCTCGCCGTTTCGGGTTGCGGGGACAGCTTTGCCGCGCGGGGCGAATACGCCTGCCGCCTTGGTGTTTGGATCGGCCAGCATGACTTCGGCGGCCTTGGCATCAAAGCCAGCCAGGTGAACCATCGAGGAAACGCCAATGAAGGCTATCCACGCGGCCGATGCATCGGCCTTTGCCAGACATTCGATCACTTCTGCCAAAACGCTGGGGGATTGTTCCAGGCCATCAAGTGCGCGCGGGTTGCAGAGCCGGAACAGGCCAGCCTGCGCCATTCGTTCGATCAGATCCTGCGGATATTTACGCGCTGCCTCGGCCTCATCCGCGCGGGAAAAAATTTCGCTCGTAAAGGATGCCGCGACGGCGAGCGGGTCGGCAGACTTCGTGTCGGCGCTTTTGGCTGATGTCATGTCGAGGTCCTCAAGGCCAATGCAGTGTCAAAGCAGGGTCACGCCAAGTCAATGCAAGGCGGAAATGTGCCCCCGATGCAACAGTCATGCAGGAAACTTGGCGATTTTGGGTAGTTATCCGAATTTTCGAAAACGTTGACAAAATAATCGATTGCGAACATTGCGCAGCAAAGACATTGAAGCGTCCAGATGAGGCTGCCTTCTAGCCATTGAAGGCACACGCGACTTCTCACGCTTCGAGAACCGGTTCCTGACTTATTCCGATACAGGCGCGCGCTACACATTTGGTGTACGGGCCGGGTTCTAGGACAATGAGTGGGGCAGCTTTACGGCTGCCCCATTTGATTATCGAGATCTATCCTCCCGGGATCTTGTGCTGGCGGCAGAACCGGGTTGATCCCGGTCTGTCGCAGCTTTCTAATAACAATAATAACCAAACAGATTCTCAGGGAAGAGACGCGACATGAACCCCGTTCAAATTAGCATATTCTTCGGTATCACAGCCCTTATCGGTTTTCTGACCTATTTGAGTTGCCGAAATGCGCCCTCCGGGGACCGCGACTCCGACCACGACTATTTCCTGGCGAATGGCGGCCTGAGTTGGTATTTCGTTGCCGGTTCGATCACGCTGACCAACTTGTCGACGGACCAGCTGGTCGGCATGAATGGCAATCAGATGCTGCTCCTGGCCTGGTGGGAGCTGGCGGCGGTTTGCGGCCTGATCATTCTCGCCTTCGTCTTCATCCCGATTTACTATCGCAACAAGTGCACAACCACGACCGAGCTGCTGCAGCGCAAGTTCAACAACCAGCATATCCGGGCCGTCATCTCGGTCCTGTTCCTGTTCGGCAATCTGTTCATTTTCCTGCCCGCAATTCTCTATGGCGGTTCGCTATTCCTCAAGTCGACCACTGGTGTCGATTTCTCACCGGTGCTGGGTGAGCGCCTGTTTGTCGGCTCGCCGATTGAGGTTGATTCCACGATCTTTGTAATGGCGATAGCCTTCGCAATCGTCGGTGCGCTTTATGCCATCCTTGGCGGTCTGCGCGCTGTCGCCGTGTCGGACACCTATAGCGGTGTGCTGATCCTATCGCTCGCCCTGCTGGTCGTTTTCCTGGCGTTGCGTGCGATCAATTTCGATTTCTCGGGCGTACCTGCCGAGCGCATGGACATGTTCATTGGCAACAAACTGGAGGATGGCAGCGAGACGCCTATCCCTTGGCACACATTGCTGACGGGAATGATCTTCATCCAGATATTCTATTGGAGCACCAACCAGACCATCACACAGCGGGCGATGGCATCTCCAACAATCAGGGAGGCGCAAACAGGTGTGCTTGCAGCTGCCGGGATCAGGCTGCTAATTGTGCCGGTGATTGCCGTTGTGCCGGGCGTTGTGGCTTACAAGCTTTATGGTGATGTTGGGGACGCCGCTTATGGCATGATCGTTGGCGATATTCTGCCACCCGTTCTGTCCGGCGCCTTTGCTGCGGCGATTGCGGCGGCAGTGCTGACGACGTTCAACTCGATCCTGAACGCATCGGCGGCGCTGTATGTCTGCGACATTCATGAAACCTATGTTGAGGAGGCGCGGGATGTGCCCAAGCTCAGCATGTATGTCTCGATCACCATGACGGTTCTGGCGATTGCGCTGGTGCCGATCTTTGCCTCGCAGGAGAGCATTATCAATACGGTCCAGCAACTTTATGGGCTGCTATCGATGCCCATTCTTTCTGCCTTTATTGTTGGCCTTGCCTTCCGCAATGTCAGTGCATGGGCAGCCATCATGGGCGTGGCGTTTGGAGTGATGTTCTATGCGGTGTTGAGCTTCAAGCTCTATACATTCCTTGGAATTGGCGTGTTGGATATTCACTATATCCACTTCATGTTTGCGACACTTGTGCTGAGCATCGGTACCGCGTTGCTGGCCAATCTGTTGATCTTTGGACAGAAGGCGGAGCTGGTTTTTGGAGGCGCGCCGCAACCTGCCGCTGAATAGGGATGTGTGGCTTTGCAGGTGTCAGCCGGGCACGTGGAGTTGCATGTCTGCCGCCTCTATGGCTTTGAGAAATTCAGCTGGCGGCATTTGATCCGTGAATAAATGGTCGATGTCGGAATAGTGACCAAGCCGCATCATCGCGCGGCGGCCAAATTTTGAGTGATCGGCCATCAGGAAGACGGTGCGAGAGTTCTGGATGATGGCCTGGGCGCTGCGGATTTCCTGATAGTCGAAATCGACAAGGGTTCCATCCTCGTCGATCCCGCTAATCCCGATGACGCCGATATCGAGTCTGAATTGCTTAAGAAAGTCCGTCGTCGCTTCGCCGACAATGCCGCCATCAGATCGCCGAACGACCCCGCCAGCGATCATTACATCCGAACCCTCGGTGTCGCGCATCATGTTCGCGATGTTGATATTGTTGGTGATGATACGTAGGTCCTTTCGCCCGACCAATTCGGCGGCAAGGGCCTCTGTGGTTGTCCCGATATTCAGGAAGAGCGATGAGCCGTCCGGGATTTCCGGCGCGACCAGCCGGGCGATCTTGCGCTTGGCTTCCATGCCCTCACTGACCCGGTCCTGGTAGGGCTGATTGTAGGCATTTCCGATGCGCCCGGCGCCGCCATGGAAGCGCTCGATAAGGTCCAGCTCGCAAAGGGTATTGATATCCCGGCGGATCGTTTGAGGTGTAACCCCGAAATGCTGCACCAGTTGATCTGTGGCGACGTAGCCGTGCGCCCTGACCAATTCGAGAATTGATTTCTGTCGGTCAGGCAGGTTTGCAATATCACTCATACCGATAGGCCCCATCTCTGCTTCGCCACAATCATGTTCTAATTCGAACATGTCAAATGTGCACGGCAGTGATTGTCTAATGAAATCAGGATTGAAGCCTGAAAATCAGACAAGTCTCAGGATTCATAAGCGGGATCTGCAGGCCCATATGCATGAGGGCTTCTCCAGGCACTGTAATGCCATCGCCGTCCAGCTTAGCTGCCTCAACAATCGAGGGCGACGTGCGCGAGCGAACCGGGCTCGGCCAGATGATGTTCACGCGGTAGGTGCGCTTGGGATCCAGCCCAACAAAGAACATGCGGCCGGGCAAGGTCTCGCGGTGCCCGGTCAGGTTGCACCATGAGAAAAGTGCCTCTGATTGGTCTGGTGCCACAACCCCAATGGCGTTGACATGTGCTGGCGTATCGAGCCGGTGGAAGTCCCCCGTGTGGAGCAGGTTGCGATGTTGCTTGTGAAGGGCGATGCCAGCCTTGAGAACTTCCATATCAGTGGGGTTTTCGTCGAGGAGGTTAAGCTCCATGCCCATATGGCCAAAGAAAGCGGTGGCGACGCGAAGGTCCATGCTGAGGCGCCGACCGGTGATATGGCAGGTTTCTGGTCCAACATGTGCGCCCATGATTTCCAACGGAAAGAAGTGCGAGGCGCCGCGCTGAATGCGCTGGCGATCAAGTGCGTCATTGCTGTCTGATGTCCAGATGCGGTCAGTCCGGCGCAGGATACCATAGTCGGCCCGTGCGCCACCGGAAGCGCAGCTTTCAATCTCAACGTCTGGGTGCGCGGCGCGGATGCGTTCAATCAGGGCATAAAGCGCGCGGGTCTGTTTGTAGATGGCCGGTTTGCCCCGGCTGCCGGGATGATGGATGTCCCGGTTCATGTCCCATTTGATATAGCGGATATCATGCTGCGAGAGTGTGCTGTCGATCTGCTCGAACAGATAGTCGCATACTTCGGGCCGGGTCAGGTCGAGAACATATTGGTTGCGAAACGGGACTTGCTCAACGCCTTCAGCATGCAGGATCCAATCCGGGTGGGCGCGATAAAGGTCGCTGTCAGGATTGACCATTTCCGGTTCGAACCAGAGGCCAAACTCCATGCCGAGACCGGTGACGTGCTTGACCAGTGGGCCTAGACCATTTGGGTAAATGCTCTCGGTCGCTTGCCAGTCACCTAGCCCTGCCTTGTCATTGCGTCTCGCGCCAAACCAGCCGTCATCGAGAATGTAACGTTCAGCCCCAATCTCGGCGGCCTTGTCAGCCAGCGCAAACAGGGTTTTCTCGTCATGATCAAAATAGACCGCTTCCCAGGTGTTGTAGTGAACTGGCCTTGGCTTGCGATTTATTCGGCCATCCATGACGCAGTGGCGCAAGTGGTGGTGGAATTTTCGCGAGAGGGCGCTGAAGCCGCGACTGGTGAAACCGGCATAGAGGCGCGGTGTGCGGTACACCTCGCCGGGCACCAGAGACATTTCTCCCGGATAGAAATACTCGCCAAGCTGGACGAAGGCCCGGCCGTCGCTCAAGCGGTCCACGCGCACACGATTGTTACCGCTCCAGCCAAGGTGAAAAGCGAAACACTCGCCAGATTGTTCGGCGGTCTCTTGCGCCCCGACGACGAGGCCGGGGAAGTTGTCATGGCTGGTGCGCCCGCCCTTGTTTTCGCGGACATAACTGCCCTTGAAGGGGGGGATTTCTTCGAGGTGGAACTCGCCGGACCAGCGTCCGGTGAAGCCAAACACGCGTATTGCGCGAGGGTCGAGCGGCAGAGTCGCAGCGGCGCACCAGTCAATCGAAAGGGGGCTTTCGCCCTGATTGACGATTTCGGTCTGAGAGGTCAGCAGATTGCTGTCTGGATCGAAGCCGATGAAATGTGTGGCGCGCACTTTTGTGGCGGCATCCTCGCAGATGACTTCGACTTCGCTCTCGCTGGGGCGATTGATGGCGGTGACGGCGAACAGGCTGGCCCATGCTGTGCCGCCCCGGTGTGCGGAAAAGCCGGATAGGCCAGCAAGTCCCGATCCTGTTTCATTCAGCAGTGACGAGGACAGCTCAGCATCCGCGCCGCCGGGAGCATGCTGCCGGGTCGTCATACGTTTTAGGAGGGCAGGATCCGTCTTTGCCAGACGCGGCCCCCAATACAGGATGTTGGGGCGCGCCCCGACCGCGCAGTCGAGCACAAGGCTGGTATTGCCTGCGGTCAGTGTCACGAAGTCCTGATCGTTCTGCATGGCAGCCCCTTTGCGTGCGCTTATCTAAACGTGAAGTTCCAGTGCGACAAATGTATTTGAAAGCGATCATAGAAAGATCGTTTTAAAACATTTCATATGCTCAGGATCAGGATTTGAAAAGCCTAAATATTCGTGCTTTGTGAGTCGCGTCGCTCCTCTGCCGTCGCAACATATAACTTATGAATCTAGATATTACGGGGCTTTCAAGCATGTGTAGGGCACTGATCAGTGTAAGTGGGAAACTAGCACCTGCCCCCTTGCGAATACGAACATTTCGGGCATAAGGGATACAGGGTCGTCTTTGGTGTTCAAAGGGTCCGGGGAAGATGGGAGAAGCAATGATCGAGCCATATTCGACCCTGGAACGTACTGTGGACGGCAGGCGTGTTCACCGGCGTTTGCATATGAAGCCGGACGGGCGTCATCTCTGTCTGTATGGGTTTGACAAACATGCTGCGCCGCTCATCGAGGGCGATGAGCCGGATCGTAGTGCGGGGGCGGAGCTGCGTCTTCATCCGCTGCGTGGTGACTGGTCGATCTATGCTTCGCAGCGACAGAACCGGACCTATAAGCCCGGCGCGGCAACCAACCCGCTAGCGCCCAGCCGTGCCGGTGCGCCGTTGACCGAGATCCCGTTTGAAACTTTCGAACTGGCGATTTTCGAGAACCGGTTTCCAAGCCTGAGCGAGGATGCGCCATTGCCCTCGGATGTTCCCTTGCAGGTTGCAGTTGCAAAAGGCGCTTGTGATGTCATCGTTTATGCCCCTGAAGCTGAGGGCTCGCTTGCCACGCTTGGACAGGATCGGCGTAGGCTACTCGTTGAGGCTTGGGTGGATCGCTATCAGTCGCTGTTCGAGCAGGGCTGCGCCTATGTGCTTCCGTTTGAAAATCGTGGTGATGAAGTCGGCGTGACGCTGCATCATCCACACGGTCAGATTTATGGCTTCCCGTTCATACCGGGGCCGCAGCAATACGCGGCGGATGCCTTTGATGCTGGTTATGATCTTGCCAAGGAGGTGTCCATTCGGGGCGACGACTACCTGATCAGTGAAGCGGGCGGGATTGCCGCCTATGCACCGCCGTTTGCACGATTTCCCTACGAAGTCTGGATCTCGTCGACGGCACCTGCGCCAGGGCCGTGGGCTTTCAACGAAGAACAGTCGGACGGGTTTGCACATTTACTGGGTGATGTCTGTCGTCGCTATGACGCGTTTTTTGGGCGTCAGACGCCCTACATGATGAGCCTGCATGCCGCGCCATACGGGCGCGATGGCAAGTATCAGTTCACCACGCAATTCTATCCCCTGCTGCGCGCGCCGGACCGGATCAAGTATCTTGCCTCGGTCGAGCAAGCGACCGGCGTATTTACGGTCGACATCATGCCGGAGCAGGCGGCGGAGCGTTTGCGGGGCGCAGTATGAGCCGGTTTGAGTCGATATTTGGCCATGCGCCTCAGGTCAGCGCTGAAGCGCCGGGCCGGGTCAACCTGATCGGCGAACATATCGACTATAATGGCGGTACGGTGTTGCCTGCCGCTCTGAAACAGAAAGTGCGGGTCGAATTGGCTTTGCGGGATGATGCGCTCGTATCGATCTCATCGTCGAGTTCTGAGGGCGTGGTTGAGCGCGGAATAGACGAGCCAGCGACTGGGCATTGGACCGACTATACGCTCGGCGCGTTGGCTAAGGCGCGCGAGCAGGGTTGGAATAGCGGCGGCGCAAAAGTGGCGATCGAGAGCGATATTCCCGAAGGGGCGGGTGTTTCGTCATCAGCTGCTCTGGTGACGGCGATCCTACGCGCAGCGGCCAGTCTCGGCAAAGTTGAGCCGTCTCCTGAACAGGTCGCGCTGCATGCTCAGGCGGTCGAGGTCGATTATATCGGAATGCCTTGCGGGATCATGGATCAGATGGCCGTCGGGGTTGCTGATGTGGGGCATGCGATTGCACTGAACACGGCGAGCCTTGCCTATGAAGTGGTTGCGATACCCTCCGACTGGGAGTTTCGCGTCATCCATTCTGGTATCCATCGCAAGCTGACGGACGGGCGCTACAAGGCGCGGTTCGAGGAGTGCAAAGCGGCGAAAGCGGCTCTGGGCACAGACGGCATTTGCCATCTAGATGAAGCTCAGTTGGCCGCCGCAAAAACGCTGCCAGATAATCTTGCGAAACGTGTCGCTCACACAATGAGCGAGCATGCACGAACACTTCAGGCTGTTGACGCGATGAGGGCGGGTGAGGCCGAGCGGTTCGGCGATCTGATGAATGAGAGCCATCGTTCCTACTCGTTGGATTTCGAAGCTTCGACGCCGGAGATTGACCGGCTGGTCGGAGCAGCGCGGACTTTGGGTGCTCAGGGTGCCCGCCTGACCGGCGGCGGGTTTGGCGGCTGTATTGTTGCATTGCTGAAAAAAGGTGAGGCGGATGCCTGGTCAGAGGCTTTACTCCGACAGTATCCGGATGCCTGGTCAGTGACCCAGTAGGCTCAAGCTTCTCCTTCAAAATCGACAAGCAGGTCGCCATCCTTGACCTGATCACCGACCTGGAAACGAAACCCCGCCATTACGCCATCGCGCGGAGACTGGATGGTGTGTTCCATCTTCATGGCCTCCATGACCAGCAGCGGATCACCAGCAGAAATGGTATCACCGGGTTTCGCGATCAGACTGGTAATGACGCCGGGCATCGGTGCGATCAGCGAGCCATCGGCGACCCCGCCTGACTCAGCCGCAATAAGCGGGTCTGGGTAGCCGACATCGAAACTGTCTGCGCCGATGAAGACGCGTACACCGCTTGTATGTGGCAGGACATTAGCGCTGAACTTCATGCCATCCAGCTCAATGTCATATGCGCCTTTGGGCGTGCGGGAGCCAGTGAAATCGAATATGTGTTCTGTTTCATTTGTGCTGCCAAGGCGGCGCTCTGCTGCAGTGGTTTCCGACGTCACCTTTGCCTGAAAGCCCGTCGCCGTGGTGCGGCACCGCAGCAGTAGTGGGCCCTGACCCAGATCAAGCCAGAGCAAGTGCTTTGTTGGCGCATTAAGGCGCAAGCCTCCGATCCGGGCCCAGGTGTCGGAGCTTTCATTGTGCGTGTCGAAAAGCGCGTGGAGCGTGGCCGCAGCGATCACTCGGTTGTCCGGTTCAAGCGCTTTGAACAGAGTGCCCTTGTTCTGCTCGATATAAGCGGTTGAGACCTCGCCCTCGGTAAAGGGTGGATCAGTGGCCAGCGCGTGCAGGAACCCGGCATTGGTCTCCAGGCCTGTGACGCGCGTTCGTTCCAGCGCGGAAGAGAGCCGCGCCAAGGCTGCTGCGCGCGAGGCGCCGTGCGTGATGATCTTGGCGATCATCGGGTCGTAATAGGGGGTGATGTCCTGTCCTTGTTCGACGCCAGAATCGACACGGGCATCTTGCGGCAATTGCAGTGCCTTGAGATTGCCAATTGACGGCGCGAAGTCCCTGGCTGGATCTTCAGCATAGAGGCGCGCCTCAAAGGCGTGACCGGTCTCGGTGATCTCGGACTGTTTGGCTGGCAGAGGTTCGCCTGCCGCGACGCGTAACTGCCAATCGACGAGATCAATGCCCGTGATCATTTCCGTGACCGGGTGCTCGACCTGAAGACGCGTGTTCATCTCCATGAAATAGACGCCGTTCTTGCCATCATAGAGGAACTCAACCGTGCCAGCACCGCGATAATCGACGGCCTTTCCGGCATCAACACCGGCTTTGAGG